>JBCCAA010000031.1:0-36763 GCA_039815055.1 Pseudomonadota bacterium
CAAGGTTATGGAACTGGTTGGCCTGTTTGGCGCGGGCGCCGTGGTCAACCACCTTGATATCGCCGCCGCAGATCAGGTTCTGCTGGAAGTGCGCATCGTAGAGATGCAACGCACCTATCTCAAACAGCTGGGAATCTCGACTCAGGGCAACACGCTTTTTGGTGACGCTGAAACGTTTGTGGAAAACGATGTGCTCGTAACCGATACGACCACCGGCTTTGTTACAGGAACCGAGCAGACGTCAGTGGCCGCCGACCGAACGCTTGATGCGACAGCCGGATTTGCTGGCGCCGCCGCCGATGGTGGTTTTTCGGGTAGTCTAGGGTATCAGAATTTTGTCGGTTCACTTCTGCAGTCGGAAGTCGGTATCGATCTCAGCGCGCTTGAACGCATTGGCATCGCCCGTACGCTCGCCGAGCCGAACCTCACAGCACTATCGGGCGAACAGGCCACCTTCTTGGCTGGCGGCGAGATACCGGTGCCTACACCGCCAAACGACCAGGGTATCTCTGGTATCGAATATCGCCCCTTCGGCGTGTCCCTCGGCTTTACGCCGGAAGTGCTGTCGGAAAATCGAATTTCGCTCAACATCTCAACCGAAGTGTCCGAGATTGCGGCCCAGGGTGCAGTGAGTGGTGTGCCTGCATTCACCACACGCAACGTCCAGTCCACTGTGGAACTGCCATCAGGCCGTTCGATGATGCTCGCCGGCCTCATACAGTCGCGGGTGTTCCACCAATTGGACCAGCTGCCAGGACTGAAGAACATTCCAATACTGGGCGCCCTCGCTCAGTCTCGCGAGTTTTCAAACGATGAGACAGAGTTGGTGATCATTGTGACACCGTATTTGGTCCAGCCGTCGCGCAAACAAGACCTGCGCTCACCTGCAGACGGCTTCAGCAGCCCGACCGACCGGGAAGCGCTGCTATTTGGCAAACTGAACCGCATGTACGGCAAAGACGAAGCCGAGCTGACCCCTGAAAACTACAAGGCCCCTGTTGGGTTTATCGAGGAATAGGACGTGATGACGACCAGGACCCCCTCCGCCAAGCACATCGCTTTCTTTGCCGTGGCACTCGGACTTGTGACGGCGTGTTCAAGCCCAATCCCGCGTGCAAACATGGCAGCGCCCGATATTGCCTTGGAAAAAACGCCGCTCGATTTCAATCAGATCCAGGTTCAGGCGTCGACAGAAGTGCTTGAAATTGTTCTGGCGCCCGGCTCGCACACCCTGACTCATTTCGATGTCGATGCCATCGAGGATTTCGTGACGTCCTACCGCGAGCGTGGCCATGGCCAACTTGTGCTGGCGACACCGGAGAACGGCGCAAATGCCAGTCTTTCTCGCACCGCGCTCACCAAGGCGCGGACCCTGGCTTGGTCTGGCGGCGTCTCCTATGAAGAGATGGAAGAGAAGACCTATGATGCCCGCGGCGCCGATGCGCCGATGCTGCTGGCATTTGATGTTTATGAAGTTATGGCGCCGGAATGCCTGTCGCTCGCGAATTACGACATGTCCGACATCTCCAGTAACAACGAACCGGCTTATTTCGGTTGCGCCGTGCGCGCCAATATTGCCGCCATGCTTGACGATCCCGGTGATTTGCTGGGCGAGCGTGAACTGGAGCGCCGCGACCCGCGCCGGGTTTCCCTGATTGCCGAAGCCTATCGGGCTGGCGGCTGAGTTTGATGCAACCGGCCCAGCTGGGCCAGGTGGATGGAGTAAAGTCGTATGGATAAGGACAACGCCCTGTTCGAAGATGATTTCGACTTTGAGTTCGATGACTTCGACGCGCCAGAAGAGGCTGGCGAGATGGCTGATCCCGTCGACCTTTTGGTTGATGATGACCTGGCTATCGATCTTGATCCGCCGCAGAAACCGCTTGAGCCCGTTGAAGACTTTGAGGCCGATGATGATGCAGCGGTCGCAGCCTCGGCCCTGATCGGCGATGAGGTGCCCACGGTGGGTGATCGCCCCATTCCGGCGATCTCCATCCTCGCCTTCATCGAGAAGGAAGATACCCACCGGTTGATCGAAACTATCGCGTCGGATCGACGCCTTTCCAATGCATCCGTGGAGATATTCCAGGGCGGGTTGGACGCTGCGGTGGCGCACCTGGCCGAGAATGCCACGCCAAACCTGCTGATGGTGGAAAGCACATCGCCGGGATCTGAAATGGTCCACGAGATCGACCGGCTGGCCGAACATTGCGACGAGGACGTCGAAGTGATGGTCATTGGCGCGACCAATGACATCCCGCTTTATCGCCAACTGGTGGCTCGCGGTGTGAGTGAATACCTCGTCCCCCCAATCCAGCCGGTGCAGGTTATCCGCTCGATCTCTGACCTTTTCACCGATCCTGATGCGCCATTCATGGGCCGCTCGATTGCTGTGGTCGGCGCCAAGGGCGGCGTGGGTGCCTCCACGATCGCGCACAACCTCGCCTGGTCCATGGCTGAAAATGCGCGGATGAACACAACGCTGGTGGATCTCGACATTTCCTTCGGCACAACCGCGCTCGATTTCAACGAAGACCCGGCACAAACGGTGATGGATGCGCTGCTCGACCCCGAACGCGCCGACGAATCTGTTGTGTCTCGCCTGGTCTCCAAAGCGACCGATCGTTTGTCGCTGTTCACCGCGCCCGCTGTCATCGCCGATACCCCGGAGATCGAGCCGGAAGCCTACGCCAAAGTGATTGAAACCGTTCGCAAGAACACTCCTTATATTGTTCTCGATCTGCCCCATGCCTGGAATGCCTGGGTGATGGAGACCCTGCTGAACGCCGACGAAGTGGTGATTGTCTGTCAGCCCGACCTGGCGTCGCTTCGCAATGGCAAGAACATCATGGATCAGTTGACCAACGCGCGCCCGAATGATGCGCCACCGCGACTTGTGCTGAACATGGCAGGCGTGCCCAAACGCCCGGAAATTCCGGTGAAGGATTTCGCGCAGGCCATCGGCGTGGAGCCAACAATCGTGCTGCCGTTCGAGCCGCACCTGTTCGGCATGGCGTCCAATAACGGTCAGATGATCTCGGAAACTGACCCGGCGGCGAAGCCGTCACTGGCCATCGACCATATGGCTTCCCTGATCACAGGCCAGAGCGTGGAAACCCGTTCGAAAGGTCTGCTTGCGAAGCTCCTGGGCAAATAAGGAGCGGCTGAGACATGGGATTTGGCAAGAAACCTGGCGGTGGCGGAACAATCACCGCGCCGCGTCCGACACCGGCGGCCCCAAAGCCGACGGCCAAACCCGCAGCATCCAAGCCTGAAGTGACCAAAGCTGAGAAGCCCAAAGCCGTCGTCAAACCGAAACCCAAGCCGGCGCCGGAAAAGGAACCGATCCGCGCCGATGAGCGTTCGGAGGCCTATTACGCCACCAAGATGACCGTGTTCAACGCGCTGATCGATACAATTGATCTTGCGCAACTGGCCCAATTGGACGCCGAGAGCGCGCGCGAAGAGATCCGCGACATTGTTGTCGAAATCGTCGCGATCAAGAATGTTGTTATGTCGATTACCGAGCAGGAACAGTTGCTCGATGATATCTGTAATGATGTGCTTGGCTACGGCCCGCTGGAGCCCTTGTTGGCCCGCGATGACATTGCTGACATCATGGTGAACGGTGCTGACACGACCTATATTGAGGTTAGCGGCAAGATTGAGCGCACCAATATTCGCTTCCGCGACAATGCCCAGCTGATGAATATCTGCCAGCGCATCGTGTCCCAGGTGGGCCGGCGCGTAGACGAAAGCTCACCCATTTGTGACGCGCGTCTTCTGGATGGCTCACGTGTGAACGTGATTGCGCCGCCTCTGGCGATTGACGGCCCAACACTCACCATTCGTAAGTTTAAGAAGGACAAGCTGCGCCTTCAGGATCTGGTGAATTTCGGGTCTATCTCACCGGCTGGCGCGGAAGTGCTCCGCATTATTGGTCACTCGCGGTGTAACATCCTGATTTCTGGCGGTACGGGTTCGGGCAAAACGACCCTGCTCAACTGTCTGACCGGTTTCATCGAGCCCGGCGAGCGTGTCATCACCTGCGAAGATAGCGCCGAGCTTCAGCTGCAACAGCCCCATGTGGTTCGCCTGGAAACGCGCCCGCCAAACATTGAAGGCTCCGGCGAAGTAACCATGCGCGACCTGGTGAAGAACTGCCTGCGGATGCGTCCGGAACGCATCATCGTGGGTGAGGTTCGTGGCCCCGAAGCCTTTGACTTGTTGCAGGCCATGAACACTGGCCACGATGGCTCAATGGGGACGCTGCACGCCAACTCGCCTCGCGAGGGGCTGAGCCGTGTGGAATCCATGATCACGATGGGCGGGTTCTCGCTGCCGGCCAAAACCATCCGCGAGATGATTGTCGGCTCAATTGACATTGTTGTTCAGGCTTCGCGCCTGCGCGACGGCTCTCGGAAAATCATGAATGTGACCGAAGTGATGGGCCTGGAAGGCGACACCATCATTCTCCAGGACGTTCTGAAATACGAACTCGACGGCGAAGACTCCAATGGCAAGGTCAAGGGTGCCCACCGCGGCACCGGGATTGGCCGTCCGCGCTTCTGGGAGCGAGCGTCTTATTACGGCCTGGAAAAAGACCTCGCCACAGCACTCGACAATCTGGAATAGCGCGCCATGAACAATGATCTGCTCATTTTTGGCGTTGCGGGCCTCGCGTTTCTGGCGATCGCCGGTCTTGGTCTGGCATTCGCCGGAGGGTCAGGCGAAGCCGCCGCCAAACGTGCCAAACAGATTGGTGCAGGCGAAAAGACGACCGGTGGGCGAAAGCGCGACGAAAATAGCCAGCGCCGACGCCAGACCCAACAGATGCTGGCCAATCTGCGGTCCGAAAACGAAACCAAGCGCAAATCAATCATGCCGCGCGATATTGCCACGCGTCTGCGCCAGGCGGGTCTTGATATTCCGGTCACAACGTTCTGGATCGCTTCTGCAATTCTCGGCGTGGGCCTGGCGGTCGGTGCGTTTCTATCCGGCGCCGATGGATTTGCCCTGTTCGGATTTGAGTTCCGGTCTCGCCCCGTTGTTATTCTGGCGGCGGCATTTGCGGGTGGTTTGGGCGTGCCACGCTGGGTGCTCGGCGTCATGGCCAAAATGCGCAATGCCAAGCTGACCAATCAGTTCGCCGACGCCATCGATATCATTGTGCGTGGTGTAAAATCTGGTCTGCCCCTGAACGAGTGTTTGCAGATTATTGCGCGCGAAAGTCCGCAGCCGCTGTCTGGCGAATTCCAGCAACTGGCTGACAATCTGAAGATGGGTAATACTGTCGAGCAAGCCTTGTCGAAATTCTATCAGCGCGTACCGCTGTCCGAGGTGAACTTTTTCGTCATTGTGCTGAATATTCAGTCCAAAGCGGGTGGTAATCTGTCGGAAGCATTGGGCAACCTGTCGGCGATCATCCGTTCACGGAAAATGATGCGGGAGAAGGTGAAAGCGATGTCGTCTGAGGCCAAGGCCTCTGCGTTCATCATCGGCTCGCTGCCATTCGCTGTGGGCAGCATGGTCTACCTAACCACGCCTGACTACATCATGGAGTTGTTCATCAAGCCGCTTGGACACTCGATCTTGGCGATGGCAGCCTTCTTTATGTTCATGGGCATCATGGTGATGCGGAACATGATCAACTTCGATATGTAGGAGGCGGACAGTGGAATCCTTTGCTGAGAATTATCTGAACGTCCCCACCATGGCCTCGGTTCTGGCTGCGCTGGCGATGTTCATGACCATCCTGTCGCTGACGATGCCAATCTTGAAGGGCGACAAGCTGGAGACCCGGCTGAAGGCGGTCACAGAACAGCGCGAACGCTTGCGGCGCCAATCGCGCGCGGCCATTGAGAATGGCGGCTCCATTCGCCGCGAAGCCAAGGGTTTTACCGCTGAGCTCACCAAGAAACTCAACCTGGCCACTGTGCTGGAAGACGAAAACATCGAAGCAAAGCTGGCCCAGGCGGGGTTGCGTGGCCCCAAACCGATTGCGATGTTTTACTTCTTCCGCTTTGCCATGCCGTTCGTCGGCGCCGTGGCGGCGTTTGTCTATATCTTCTTTGTGAATGACCTCGGCCTGGCGCCGATGCAGAAATATGCTGCTGTGCTGTTTGGCGCAGGGGCGGGTTTTTACGTGCCCAACCTGTATGTCTCGAACCTTGCACAGAACCGTCAGGCCTCGATCATGAAAGCGTTTCCCGACGCACTCGACATGCTGCTGATCTGTGTTGAGTCTGGTATGTCGATTGAAATGGCCTTCGGCAAAGTGGGCTCTGAAGTGGGGTCCGCGTCGGCCGAACTGGCCGAGGAATTGACGCTGACCACGGCTGAACTGTCTTACCTTCCCGAACGGCGTATGGCGTATGAAAACCTGCACAAGCGAACCGGCCATGAGGGCGTGAAATCGGTTTGTATGGCGCTGATCCAGGGTGAGCGGTACGGTACGCCACTGGGCGACGCACTGCGCACCATGGCCAAGGAAAACCGTGACATGCGCATGTCCGAAGCTGAGAAGAAAGCCGCCGCCCTGCCGGCCAAGCTCACCGTTCCAATGATCCTGTTTTTCCTACCGGTGCTTTTTATGGTTGTGCTTGGACCAGCCTTCATCAAGTTCCAGGAAATGGGCTAGTCTCAGGCTGCCCCCTAATCCCGCTATGGCGCTAAACGGGCGCCAAATCATGCTGCGCCGCAGATGAAGCTGCGGCGTGCGGGTCCCCGCAGCGCGATCCACGCCTCACTTTAACGTTTCCGTCTGGTCATGTGGATGCCGGTGGTGCAATGACTGTCACATACACACGACTGCAGCATCGATTTCGGGGTTCACTATGCGTCTGCTCACAGCAATTCTTCTCTATTTTGCGCTCACAGCGTTCAGTTTCACGCCGTTTGCATTGGCCCAGGACGCCGAGGATGAAGAAGAGGAAGACGAAACCGTTTACCTGGCTGAGTATGTGGAAGACTTCGAATTAACGGATGGCTTGTTCCCACTTTACCAGGACCCTGAAACCGGCAGTCTTTATATGGGCGTCGGTGTCGACCAGCTCGACGAGGAGTTCATTTACTTCCTTTACACCGAGAACGGTCCTGTCGAGGCGGGTCACTTCCGCGGCCAGTTCCGCGACAATCGAGTGATTGCGTTCCGCCAGCATTTTGATCGGGTCGAAATCGAAGCCATCAATACGAACTTCTATTTCGATGAAGGCTCTGCCCTGTCGCGATCTGCCGACGCCAACATTGCCCGCGCGCCCATCGCAAACGTGCCGGTTGTTGCCGAAAGTGAAGATGGTGACACGCTTCTGATTTCCGCTGACAAATTCCTGAAAAGCGAAGCCTTGCACCAGGTCACGCCCTGGCGTTCGCCCGATACACCTCCCGGGGCGGTCTTCTCCCTCGGCAGTCTTTCGTCCGACAAGACACGTGTGACGGAGTTTTCGAACTTTCCTGAAAACACCGATATCCGCGTGGAATATGTCTACGACAATCCGTCGCCAATGAATTACGGCCGGGCCGATATCACCGACGCACGGTCGGTCGCGATCAAGGTGCAGCATTCTTTCCTGGAAATGCCGGAGCCCGGGTTTGAGCCGCGCGCGGATGATTTCCGAGTCGGCTATTTTACCGATCAGTCGACCGATCTGACGTCGCATTCGTACACGCCCTTTAAGGACGCGATCAATCGCTGGCGGCTGGTCAAAAAGGACCCGGCCGCGGCGATGTCTGATCCCGTCGAGCCGATTGTCTTCTGGATCGAGAACACCACGCCGGAAAATCTACGCGATACGATCCGTGAAGCTGGACTGGCCTGGAACGTGGCTTTTGAAGCGGCGGGCATTTCGAACGCCATTGAGATTAAGGTGCAACCCGATGATGCCGAGTGGGATGCCGGCGATATCCGCTACAATGTGATGCGCTGGACGTCGTCTCCAAACCCGCCCTTTGGCGGCTATGGCCCCAGCTTTACCAATCCGCGTACGGGCGAGATTCTGGGCGCCGACATCATGCTGGAGTACATTTTCCTGACCAATAGGATGCGCTACGCCGAAATCTATGACACTGCCGGTCTACCCTCCTTCAGCGAGGCCACACCGGCCCATTCCCACGGCCCGCATTGCGATTTCGCCAGCCATCTCCAGACTGAAATGATGACCGCCCGCGCTGTGTTGACCGCGCAAAGGGCCGGTCGTGAAGAACAAGAAGAACTGGTCCGTCAGGAGCTGTTCTATCTCGTCATCCATGAAATTGGCCACACGCTGGGCCTCACCCACAATATGCGCTCTTCCCATTCGGTGACGCTTGCCGATCTTCAGTCAACGGATGTGAACCCGGTCAATTCGGTCATGGATTATCCAGCTGTCAACCTGGCTGGAGAGGGCGAAAACCAGGGCCTTTATGCATTGATGACGCCTGCGGCGTATGACATCTGGGCTATCCAGTATGGCTATGCGCCCGAGGACGCCGATCTGGACGCCATCCTGGCCCGGTCTACAGAGCCGCAACTGGTTTATGGCAATGATGCGGACGATATGCGTGCGCCCGGACGTCATGTGGACCCGCGCGTGATGATCAATGATCTGTCTGATGATCCCATCGGCTGGGCGGATGGCCGTGTGGATTTGATCGAAGCGACACTGGCCCTGTTGCCGGAGCGTATGTTGGAAGAGGGCGGTGCCTACCAGCCGCTATACAACAGCTATATGGCGTTGACCGGACAGCGCGCTGGGGCCGCCAATGTGGCCTCGCGCTGGATTGGGGGCGTCTACAACAATCGCGCGGCGGTGGGCCAACCGGGGGCGGATCGCCCTCTGGTACCTGTGCCCGTTGAAGAGCAGCGCCGGGCGCTTGCTTTGCTGAACCGAACTGCCTTCGCGCCGGATGCCTTCAGCGCTGGCGAAGAGATGCTGGACCTCCTTCAGGTTCAGCGCCGCGGGTTTAATGTCTATGGTATCAACGCCGATCCAAAGCCCCATGCCCGGGCCTTGCGCGTTCAGCGCCGACTTTTGGACCACCTGCTGCACCCGAATGTCCTCGCGCGGCTCACCGATTCGCGCCGGTATGGAGGTGAGTATCCGGTGGGCACCTACATGTTGGAATTGACCGATGTGATGTTCGCGGCGGATGCGCGTACGGCGGTGAACACTTATCGCCAAAACCTGCAGATTGAATATGTGCACCGTCTGATCCGCGTTGCGTCCGGCCAGGGTGGCGGGGCAGTCGCGACTCCTTCGGGACGGCAAGGCCTGCCAAACTACGACTACATCTCCCGGACGGCCGCTCTTGCCAGCCTGGAAGAGGTCAAGGATGTGGTGCGTCGGCGAACATCTGATTCCGAGACACGTGCACATCGCGAGCACATCAAGGAATTGATCGAAGTGTTTGAGCGGCGCTAAAAACCAGCATTGGTGGGCAAAGAACCATCTGCCAGACAGAAAGAAACGCCACTGGACAGGTCCGGTGGCGTTTTATGTTGGAAAGATAGCGTGGATGCTCAGGACTAGCCCATCAGCCGCTGGACCAGTCCGATCACGCCCTGGAACTTCAGGTCACCATCGCGTACGGCCAAGACAATGCACGGCCCGTCGGAATCCGCTGTGGGCTGGTGAACGTGTTCGGGGCCTTTGATCGACAAGTCGCCGGGGCCGTAACTGCCGGTCTCATCGGTAAAGCCGCCATGCACAACCAGCGAAAGCTCTGCGCCTTCATGGGTGTGACGAGGGATCGAGGCGCCTGGTTCCAGGCGGTAGAGTTCTATCTCGGTCTGGCTGCCGACATCGAGGCCCAACCTGCGAATTCCGGGGCCCGTAAAGCGCCATCCCTCATCACCTGCCGCATAGAGGGCGTGGTCGCGCAGCGGGGCCGGCAGATCGAGCAGTTCCTCAATCGCTTTATTCACGCTGTTCAGGGCCGCTTTCGGCGGCGATGATCCTGCCTCCAGAACATCAATCGCGGCCATGGCCTGATCGACGGCATCTGCAGCCATGCCATCTGGATCGGTGTCCTCAAGAAGAGCACCGGCGAGGATCTCGCTGACAACAATCGACTGTTGGATATCGGCGCGCAACGCCGCCTGCGTTTCGACTAGCAGGGCGTAGGCGGGGTCGAGGCAACCAGCAGCGTAAGCGCTGTAGAGCTCACTGAATGCGGCTCCTGTATTCTGATCCTTCACGAAAAACGCTCCGACTATTGAACTCTAACCGAGAGTATTGGTCGATACTTGACTGGGTCAAGCAGGTACATCTTTAGATTGGACGATGGTTGGTTAAGGGTCGCCTTCCAATTGTCCGCGCAGTTTGTTGAAGGCGAGGCGAATTCTCGACTTTACAGTGCCCAGCGGCAAATCGAAAGCCTTGGCGATCTCACTGTGGGAAAGGCCTTGATAGAAGGCAGCCCGCAACAATTCCAGTTGATCCGGCGGCAGAGTTGCCAGCTTGTCGCGCACGGTTTCTTCCAACTGTGCGCGATCAAACGTCGCGTCGGGCGTTTCCGGTTCCGGCGGGCGTAGCATCGGGTCTTCCGGGTCAAGCTCTGGTTTGTTGGTGCGCCGGTGCAGGTCGATCCGCCGGTTGCGTGCAATGCGGAAAATCCACGTCGAAACCGACGCTTTGGTGGCGTCATACTGGCCGGCCTTGCGCCAGACTGTGACCATGACTTCCTGTGCCAACTCTTCCGCCTGGGATGCATCCGAGCCCAGCTGCTGCATATAAGCTTTGATGCGGGGCGCGAAAAATTCAAACAGGGTGGCAAACGACGTCCGGCACTGCGTTTCGGCAATGCGGGTCATTTCTTCCGAAAATCGCTGTCGCTGTGGTTGCGGCATGGCAGAAGCGGCTTTCAAACGCACATCTCGCCCTTCATCTGGCTGGGGTGCACTCTACTAAAGCGGGTTCGAATAGCAACCAAAACGATTGTAACTGCTTTTTATCACACGCAATGGTGGCCGACCAAAAAAATGCCTTAACCCTGTTGCAGGGTGATCAATACATATAGGCACTCACTCTAGGGTTCTGAAAGCAGGTGGCGCAGTGACAGCGACGTTTCGTCAGATGTTGAAAATAGCAGCGGTAACAGGCGCAGCCATGGCAATGGCCTTGCCGATAGTGGCTGAGCCGGCGGCGGTGGCACGTTACAAGGACTGGCAGGTCTTCACCGATGATATTGGCGGCGAGACAATCTGTTACGCCGCAACACCGGCCACGGATAAGGCTCCGCGCGAAGCCGACCATGGTGATGTCTGGTTCTTTGTGACGAACTGGCAGTCGGGCCGCGCACGCAATCAGCCAAGCTTACGTGTCGGCTACCCTCTGCGCAGCGATTTGCCGTCAACGGCGCGTGTTGGGCGCTCAGCCTGGCAATTGTTCAATGTCGGCCAGGAAGCGTTCGCCGATGATGAGGACGATCCACGCCTCGTCCGCGCCGTTGAGCGGGGCCTGGAACTGCGGATTGAAAGCGTGTCCGAGCGCGGCACATCGGTCGCCTACCATTTCTCTCTGTCGGGATCGGCCAGTGCCATTGATAAGGCCGAGGTAACTTGCCGGTAAGGCCTAATGCACGCGCTGGGTGGCGAACACTTCGCCATGGCCTGGCGCCTGGATGATAAGGGCGCACCCACTATCACAATCAGGTTGGGCCAGAAGGCGACCGCCGCCCGGCAGTTCCGCCAAAAGGTCGAGCTTGGTGACAGGATTGGTCATGCCCATACGCGCTTCGGCATCGGCAACGAACTGAACGAGAAACACATCGGCCGGTCCGGTGTCAGGTGCGCGCACGCTCCAGCCGATTTCTTCGCTTTTGGTGATGATTGCCCCGGACGAGGCAGTCGAGCCGGACGCGTCTTCAAGGGCGCGGTTCACTTGGCGCGGCTTGTTGCCGGGGCATTGTTGGCGACCATCATAGACCGTTTGCGGCGTGTAAGGCCCACGCAGTTCGAATGCGTCCACATAGGCCGACTGGCGCTCTGCCGAAACAGGCATGGCCATCGGGTCAGCTTCGCCAAGATAATCCCAATAGTCGACCGACCAGGTGAGGATGAGAACATCGTCGCGCACACTGTTCACTTCGGCCAGCGTATCATGGGCCTTTGGGCAGGCTTGGCAATTGTGCGACGCAAACAGTTCTACAAGGATCGGCTCTGCCGTGACTGGCAGGCATGTGGCGGCGGTGGCCGCGAGAAGGGCAGATAGACGTTTCATCACGCCTGTCTACACTGCCCGCGGCTAACGCGATAATCAAACGGCTGTGAGCACGCTTTGATCAGTGGGCTGCCCGCGCCAGATTACGCAGCACATAGTGGAGGATGCCGCCATTGCGGTAATAGTCCAGTTCATTGTCGGTATCGATGCGCACCACGGTGTTGACCTTCACAGTCTCACCATTGGCGCGGACTATATCCACGGTCAGCGTCTGACGCGGCTCTATGCTGTCGATGCCCGAAATGGAGACGATCTCATCACCGGTGAGACCATGGCTGGTCCAGCTTTCGCCGTCTGCAAACTGCAGCGGCAGAACGCCCATGCCGATGAGGTTTGATCGGTGAATACGCTCAAAACTGCCGGCGACGACGGCTTGCACACCCAGCAGAATGGTACCCTTGGCGGCCCAGTCACGCGATGAGCCGGTGCCATATTGGTCACCCGCAAAGACCACCAATGGAACATCGTCGCCTTTGTAGCGCATGGCGGCGTCAAAGATGTCCATCGTTTCGCCGGTCGGCTGGTGCGTGGTGACACCGCCTTCGGTGCCGGGCAGCATCTGGTTCTTGATGCGGATGTTGGCGAAGGTGCCGCGCATCATCACTTCATGGTTGCCGCGGCGAGAGCCATAGGAGTTGAAGTCCAGTGGATTGACCTGGCGGTCTTGCAAGTAGCGCCCGGCAGGGCTGTCGGCCTTGATCGCGCCGGCTGGCGAGATGTGGTCGGTCGTGATGGAGTCCGCGAACAAGCCCATGACGCGAGCACCCACAACGTCCTTTGGCGGATCAACGTCCAGCGTCATGCCTTCAAAGTAAGGTGGGTTCTGAACGTATGTCGACGAGATTGGCCAATCATATGTCTTGCCGCCGGACACCTGGATACCCTGCCAGCGCTCATCGCCTTTGAAGACGTCGCCATAGCGTGCTTCGAACATTTCAGGCGTAACGGCCGAGCGCATCACTTCGGCGATTTCCTGGCTGCTTGGCCAGATGTCTTTCAGGTAGACCGGGTTGCCATCCTGGTCGTCGCCAAGGGATTCCTGGGTGATGTCGATGTGCATGTCACCGGCAATGGCATAGGCGACAACGAGTGGCGGGCTGGCAAGGTAGTTGGCTTGAACGTCCTGGCTGATCCGGCCTTCAAAGTTGCGGTTGCCGGACAGCACCGAAGCGGCAATCAGATCATTGTCATTGATTGCCTTGGAGATGTTGGCCGGCAGCGGGCCGGAATTACCGATGCAGGTCGTGCAGCCATAGCCCACCAGGTTGAAGCCCATGGCGTTCAGGTCATCCTGCAGGTTGGCCCGTTCCAGATAGTCGGTCACAACCTGAGAGCCCGGCGCGAGGGAGGTTTTCACCCATGGCTTCACCGAAAGTCCCTTGGCGCGGGCGTTGCGGGCCACCAGGCCCGCGGCCAGCATCACAGATGGGTTGGACGTGTTGGTGCACGAGGTAATCGCCGCGATCACGATCGAGCCGTCATGAATCTCGTAGTCTTCGCCTTCGACCGAGCAGAACGGATATGGGTCCAGCTGCTCGCCGCCTTCGCCATCAAAGCGCGCTTTCGCGGTTTCTGTGACTTTCTTGGTGGTCGACGCGCGAATCTGCTCAGCTGCTTTGCCAAACGCCGGTGCCGCTTCGGACAGCAACACGCGGTCTTGCGGGCGTTTCGGGCCAGCTATGGAGGGTTCCACCGCGCCAAGGTCCAGCTCCAGCGTGTCGGTGTAGACCGGGTCGGCCATGTCCGGGCGCCAATAGCCTTGCGCCTTCGCATAAGCTTCGACCAGTGCGACGCGGTCGCTGTCGCGGCCGGTTTCTCTCAGATATGACAGCGTCTCATTGTCGACCGGGAAGAAGCCGCAGGTCGCGCCATATTCCGGCGCCATATTGGCGATGGTGGCTTCGTCTTCCAGTGTGAGATTGGCCAGGCCCGGGCCGTAGAACTCCACGAACTTTCCGACCACGCCTTTTTGGCGAAGCATGTCCACAACGACCAGCACCAGGTCTGTGGCGGTGACGCCTTCAGACAGTTTGCCAGTGAGTTTGAACCCGATCACTTCCGGGATCAGCATGGAAACGGGCTGGCCCAGCATGGCTGCTTCGGCCTCAATGCCGCCAACGCCCCAACCGAGAACCGAAAGGCCATTGATCATTGTGGTATGGCTGTCGGTGCCGACGCATGTGTCGAAATAGGCGATGGTTTCGCCGTCTTCTTCCTTCGTCCAGACGGTCTGGCCCAGATATTCGAGGTTCACCTGGTGGCAAATGCCGGTGCCGGGCGGGACAACGCGGAAGTTTTCAAACGCAGACTGACCCCAGCGCAGGAACTCATAGCGCTCGCCATTGCGCTCATATTCCTTTTCCACATTCTTCTTGAAGCTATCGGGGCCAGCGAAATAATCGACCATCACCGAGTGGTCGATCACCAGATCCACCGGCACTTGCGGATTGATCGCTTCGGCATCCGCGCCCAACGCCTGTGCGGCATCGCGCATGGCGGCCAGGTCGACAACAGCCGGAACGCCTGTGAAATCCTGCATCAGGACGCGGGCCGGGCGATAGGCGATCTCGTGCTGGGCTGAGCCCTTGTCATTCTGCCAGGCGGCGACCGCTTCGATGTCGGCTTTTGTCACGGACTTGCCGTCTTCAAAGCGTAACAGGTTTTCCAAGAGCACCTTAAGTGATGCGGGCAATTTGGACACATCGCCCAGGCCATTTTCGGCGGCCGCGGCGAGGGAATAATACGTATAGTCCTTGCCGTCGACGTTGAGTGTTTGCTTGGCGTTGAAGCTGTCGAGAGACGCCATGGAAGGACCTCGCTGTTTTCCGAATGTGAAGAGTTGCCGCCCTTCTAACCGGATGGGGCCAAACCTGCAATCAGACCAAAGGCGCGGCGCGGGGTAGCAGGGGTTTATTCACACTCTTTGTACAATATGACGCCTTGTTTTGCCGTAAGGCGTTCCATCCAAATGCTACTCGATCGTAAGCTCGTGATCTTGAAGTGGACAGAGCTGATCGTCTTGCGCGCCACTCTTGTACTGGGACTTGGTGTCTCCGCATTGGCGCTCTTCTATTCGGGAACGCCTCATAGCACGGGCAATCCAAACTCATTCAACGAAATACAGTCGGAATGGGATCATCAGCCCCCAGAGCCCAACGCGGCTTCCAGACCCTGTACATCATCATAGGTCAACTGCCCGCGCAGGTGATAGATGATCTCACCGTCCGGCGTGATCACAAAGGTTTCCGGAACGCCCGTCAGGCCAAACTCCAGCCCGCCCTGGCCGCTTGGGTCATGGGCGATACGGTGGAACGGATTGCCGAGCCGTGCCAGGAAATCGCGCGCATTTTCCTCTGTATCGTCATACACCACGCCCCAAAGCTGGCCGGGGTGTTTCGCGCCCAGCTCGACCAGCAAGGGGTGTTCGGCAACGCACGGTGTGCACCAGCTGGCCCAGAGATTGACGATGATCGGTTTGTCGGTGGCCGCTTCGGCGAAATTGATCGGCGGGCCATCAAGGCTTGCAAATTCCATTGTCGGCGCTGCGCGGCTGGCGCGCTCAAAGGTTGGCTTGCTGCCGTCGAACAGTTGGACAAGGCCGAGCCCTCCAAACCCGATTAGCAACACCAGCGGGACCGCAAACAGCCAGCGCATCAATCTTGCTCCTTCGTCTGGCGTTCCAGCCGCTCAAGTTTCGCTTTTGCGGCGCGGGCGCGCATAATTGTCGTGATGATCACCGCGCCCAGCAAAAGCGCGGCGATGCCATAGGCGCTCCAGATAAAGGCGGCGTGTTCGGCAAATTGGGGCATCGCCTTGCCCTTACGCCATGGCCTGGCGCAGCACCAGCGCTTTGGCCCGGCGCATCCGAACATCGGTGCGCATGGCCGTGAACACGAGCGCCGCCATCAGCAATGTATGGCCGATAGCGCCCACCAGAAGTGGGATCAGATAGCTGGCATCCATACTTGGACCATCCAGGCGCACAACACTGGCAGGCTGGTGGAGGCTGGCCCAGATATCAACACTGAACTTGATGATGGGCACATTGATCACCCCGACCATGGCTAGAATTGCCCCGGCGCGCGCTGATTTCTGGCGCGTGTCCATCGCCGCGCGGATGGCCATGTAGCCGAGATACAGGAACAGCAGCACCAACATGGAAACCATGCGCACATCATCCCACTGCCACCAGGTGCCCCATGTGGGCTTGCCCCAGATTGCGCCGCTTGCGAGACAGATCGCGGTATAGGCCGCGCCAATTGGGGCGAGTGCTTTGGCGGCTGTATCTGCCAACTCATGTCGCCAGATGAACCAGACAAAGCTCGCTATCGCCATGCCAGCATAACACGCCATGCCAAGCCATGCCGCCGGCACGTGGATAAACATGATGCGCGCACTGTCGCCCTGATAAAGCTCCGGCGCGACAACGTAAAATGCTTGCCAAATGCTGTAGGCGACCATCAGCGCGCTCGCGCCATAGAGCCAGGGCTGGGCAGCCTTGCTGAACGCCATGAAGCGGTGCGGATTCGCGAAAACCTGGATCATATCAAGTGTGGCCTCCTAATCCGCCGCCAGCCGAAGCGCAGCCGCCATCGCGAACGGCGCAGTGGCCAGCGCAAACAGTGTTGCAGCGATCAGATATAGCGCTTCTGGCGGAATGCCGGCAGCGTCAGATTGCAGCGCCAACGCGCCGAAAATCGCCGTGGGCACATAAAGCGGCAAAGCGATCAGAGCGATCAGCAGCCCCCCGCGCCTTACCGTGGCGGTTAGCGCTGCACCGACCCCGCCCCACATGAAGAAAGCCAACCCGCCAATGGCATAGGCTGCGGCAGCGGGCAGCAAATCCGCAGGGGGCACTTGTAACATCAGGCCGAGCAGCGGCGTGATGAGCGCCAGCGGCAGGCCCGCCGCGATCCAGTGCGCCAGGGTCTTGGCCGCAGCGATAGCGCTGAGCGGCGCGTCTGTCTGGAGCCAGAGGTCCAGCGCGCCGTCCTCCAGATCGGCCTGGAACAACCGCTCCATGGAGACAAGGGACGAAAGCGCCAGCGCGACCCAGAGAATGCCGGGCCCGATGGCGGCGAGCTGTTCATTGCCATGGCCAATCCCAAACGGGACAAGCATTGCCGCGCCCGCGAAGAAGCCCACCGGAAGCATGGCGCCCGCACCGCCCGCCCAGGCTTCGGACAATGCCTGCTTGAAGGCAGAGAAGAGGGGGGCGGGGTTAGTCATACTTCCGCAGTTTCCGCCAATGAACGAGGCCAAGTCCAAAGACCAGAAGGAATGCAGGTATCCCGCCCTCCCAGCCGTCGGACCAGTTGCTCCAGGCAACAATATACATGACGGGAAACGCCACGATCACGGCTAGGATCGTCCAGAGAGATAAGGCAATCCACTTCATCCCCGCCCCCGCCGCCAGAGCCAGATAGCCGCGATGAGCCCGCCGAGCAGGATGGCAGTGCCCAGCACTAGCGCCCAGATCCCCCAATCGCGTGCGAAATGACGGGCGATGCGATACCCCACCAAGGCTGTGATCAGGGCGATGCCGAGAGGCGTGCCATAGTATCGCAAGCGGGGCGCAGCCATCAGAGCGACACCTCCCCGCTGGGCTCAAAGCCCGGCGCGCCATGGATCGCTGTGATCACCGCCCCGCCAATTGCTCTGTGCGCCACGATATCAGCTTCCAGCGCGGCGCGCGCATCCACATCGAGGGCTGAAAACGGTTCATCCATCAGCCAGACCGGGCGAACCTGCAGTTTCAGACGTGCCAAAGCCGTGCGCTGGCGTTGGCCAGCCGACAGCAACCGCGCCGGCACATCTGCAGGACGGGCCAGACCGACAGTCTTCAGCGCGGCGTCCACATCGGCGTCCGCGCCCCAGGCCTTGGCCCAGAGAGACAAATGCTGGCGAGGGGTCTCATGGGGTTTCAGACCAGCCCGGTGGGCGATCCAGTGAAATGGGGAAAGGCGGTTCACATCACCCGCTCCGGCCTGAGTCAGCCCGGCCAGTATCCGCAACAGCGTGGTTTTGCCCGAACCATTTGCGCCGCGCAGCACCAGCGCATCGCCTGAATGCACCTCCAGCGATACGCCTGAAAACAACAGCCGTTCACCGCGCACAGCGGTTAAATTCGATGCAGAGAGCAGAACCTCAGCCATGGTAGATTGCTATGCGGGTTCCGCGCCAATGTCACCGCGCGCGGGGTTAGCCCACTGAGGGGAAAAAGCTCTGCGGGGCTGGAGACACTTCCACAGCGCCTTCGCCGGTCTTGATCTGCATCACAGCCAGGCCGCGCTCCGGCGTGCCGTCGGGGCGGAAGCGGAAGAGGCCCGTGACCCCGTCAAAGCCTTCGCCACGGATCAGGCCGGATGTGTCCAGTTGATCGTCCCCGGTCAGTTCGATTGCGACTGTCGCTGCGTCATAGCCGAGACCTGCCAGGTTGGTGGGCGCGCGGCCATAGAGGCGCGTATAATTGGCATTAAAGCGCCCAGCGGCATCGGCTGGCGGAACCGGAAACAGGGCGCGATTGAGCGTTGGCTCCCGCCAGATGCCGGGATCATTCCACTGGCTTGTGCCAAGCATGGTTAAGCCGCGAAAATCGACACCGTAGTAAGCAAGCAAGGGCGCAACCGAGCGCAGCTTGTCTCCCGTTTCGGGCACGATGACGCCAAGCCGACCAGGCTGTTCTTCCACAAAGCCAGCGATGGAGTTGGCCAGCATCTCGGCCTCGTCGACCGGGGCGTCATTGGATGGGTCATAGGCCGCGCTGGCAATCACAAAGGCGCCGCCACGTGTCGCCTCAAACCGCAAGGCGCGCTCGACACGCTGGCCATAGGCGCTGCGCGGACCGAGGAATGCGAACGTGTCGATGCCGTTCTGAAGGGCGAACGCCACCACACGGGCAACCTCTTCCTCGACAGTGAAAGATGCCAGATAAGCGCCATTACCTGCCGCGGTGGGATCGTTTGAGAACGCGATCATGGGAAGCTCAGCCTCGCGCGCTTCGCCGGCAAGGGTGCGCACATTTTCAGCGAAAAGCGGGCCAAGAATAACATCCGCGCCGTCTTCAATGGCGTCGGAATAGGCCGCCGTTGCGCCAGACGTTGTGCCGGCGGTGTCTTTTGGGATCAGCAGAAACTCGCCATCGGCGCGGTCAAAAAGCGCCAGTTCGGCGCCGGCCAGCATGCCCTGCGCTTCCTCGCGTACGCGGGCATTGGGATGAGAGAAGGGCAGCAGCACTGCCGCGCGGGTGATATCACGGCCCAGCATGTGTGGCGGTGTCAGGCCACCTTCGGCCAACTCACGCTCTTTATCCAGTTCTTCCTTGGTCTTGCCATCCTTATCCTTGTCCGCGGTTTCGCTGCCAGGGAGCTGGGGTTGAGGGTCAACCCGTGGATCGCCTGTGGATATGGGCGCAGGCGGCCTGGCGGGCGCGCTGGCGCAGCCAGCAACGATCAGCGAAATCAGGGCGAGGCTTGGCGCCAGAGCCAGAATGCGTAACACCTTCACGAATGTCCTCCAAAGCACCCAAGACAGGGCCGTCTCTGCCCATATCGGGCGAACCTAGGCCGCACCGCGAAGCGGAGCAACCGGTGAAATCCAGCCTGTCGCCGGGTCTCTATATTGTCTCCACACCCATAGGCAATCTGCGCGACATTACACTGCGCGCCCTCGATGTGCTGGCCGGCGCGGAGGAAGTGTTGGCCGAAGATACCCGAACCGCTCAAAAGCTGCTCACCGCCCATGGCCTTAGCGCGAAACTGACCCCCTATCATGACCATAATGGGGCCGACCGACGACCAGATCTGATCAGGAAACTGTCTGATGGGGCCGTGTTGGCCTTGGTCAGCGACGCTGGCACTCCCCTGGTGTCGGACCCGGGATACAAGCTGGTAGCAGAGGCGGCGCAGGCCGGCGTGGCGGTTGTTCCCGTGCCGGGGGCGTCGGCCATGCTAGCCGGGCTTGTAGTGGCGGGCCTGCCCAGTGACCGGTTCATGTTTGCCGGGTTCTTGCCCGCCAAATCTGGTCAAAGGCGTAGCGCGCTGGAAGAGGTCGCCTATGTGCCGGCGACCCTGGTATTCTATGAGACCGGGCCGCGACTGGCCGCAAGTCTGGCGGATATGGCCAAGGTTCTGGGCCCGGCGCGGGGCGCCTGCGTTGCCCGCGAACTGACCAAACTGTTTGAACAGGCCCGGCGCGGAACACTGGCAGATCTGGCGAGCGAATATGCAGATGAGCCAGCGCCTAAAGGTGAAATCGTCGTGTTGATCGGCCCGCCCACCGAGAAAGCCGCCAGCGCGTATGATCTCGACGCCGCATTGGCCGACGCGCTGGCTACCATGCCCACCAAGCAGGCCGCTCAAGCCGTCGCTGAGGCATTGGGCGTGCCGCGCCGCACAGCCTATCAACGCGCACTTGCTTTGAAGGCAAAGACAAATGGCGAGAGTTGACCGCCAGCGCGCAGAGAGAAAAGGCCGGCGCGGAGAGTGGCTGGCCGCCCTGGCTCTGCTGATCAAGGGGTATCGCATTCTGGCGCGACGGGTGCGAACGCCGCGCGGCGAGGTAGATCTGATCGCCCGCAGGGGAAATCTGTTGGCCTTTGTCGAAGTGAAAGCGCGCCCAAACGTCGAAGATGCACTGGAAGCCGTCTCCGCCCGGGCCTGGAACCGTATCTCTGCCGCTGCCGAACTTTGGGCGCGCCAAAGGTTTGGCGAGGTGGAATTTTCCTGGCGTTATGACGTGGTTGCGATCTGTCCTGGGCGGTGGCCAATTCACCTTCGTGATGTCTGGCGCCCAGATTTTGCCAAAAGAAGGGGCTAGCGCTAACGGGAAATTCCGTGAAAACTCCCGCTGCTGGAGAAAAACATGATCAAACTTCCCGCCGCCGCCGCTGTCGGCCTTCTCGCTTTGTCCTGTACCGGATGTGTTGCCGCCGCTGTTGGAACCGCCGGCGCGGTTGGCGTTGCCGCTGTTCAAGAACGCAGTGCCGGCCAGGCCGTGGATGATGCCGTCACATCAAACGACGTGAAAACACGCCTTTTGCGCGAAGATGGCATGTTGGAAGTCGACGTCGAAGTGGTTGACGGACTGGTGCTTTTGTCGGGCCGTGTTGCGTCACCAGACCGGCGCACTCTGGCAGAGAATGTGGCGTGGAGTTCAGTGAACACGCGCGATGTGGCCAATGAGATCACGATTGAGCGGCCGGGCGGCTTTTTCGCCAACGTCAACGACGAATTGATCACCGCGCGGGTGCGCCGTGCGCTTATCGCATCGCAAAGTGTGCGCAGCTTCAATTTCAACATCGAAACCTATGATGGCGTGGTTTATTTGATGGGGATCGCCACTAGCCAGGAAGAATTGGTGGCAGCCGCCGAAGAGGCTTCCTATGTGGGAGGCGTCCAACAGGTCGTCTCTTATGTGCAGGTTCGCGAGGTCGCCCCAGCCGCCCAGTCGGCCGGGTCAAACGCTGCGGCACAGGGCGAGCTTCGCGGCGGAAGTTTCTAGGGCGCAGCCGTCGCTTGCGCCGCCAATGATGGAGTGAGCGCATGGGGCTTCGCGTTGCGATCCAGATGGATCCGCTGGAAACCGTCGATATCGATGGCGATACGACATTTGCGCTGGCCGAGGCCGCTCAGGCCCGCGGCGCGGAACTTTATGTGTTTGGGCCGCAGCATCTGACATTTAATGGCGGCCGCGTTCTGGCGCGAGTTCGTCCGGCCGTGGTTCAGCGGGTTGCCACGACGCCCGGCGTGTTTGGCGAAGAGTGCGTTGTCGATCTCGCCACAGAGTCAGACGTGGTTTTGATGCGTCAGGACCCGCCCTTTGACATGTCCTACATCACCGCATGTCACCTGTTGGAGCTGATTTCTCATCAAACGTTGGTGCTGAATGACCCGGAAAATGTGCGCTCAAGCCCGGAAAAACTGTTCCCGCTCCGGTTTCCAGAGCTGATGCCGCCCACCCTGGTGTCGCGCGATGTGGCGGCGATCACCGCCTTTCGCGACCAGCATAGCGACATCATCATCAAGCCACTCTATGGGAATGGCGGAGCTGGAATTTTCCGGCTGAAGCCCGGTGACGGCAATTTTTCGTCACTTTTGGAGATGTTCTTCGCCGTCTCCCGCGAGCCCGTGATGGCACAAGCCTTTCTGCCGGCGGTAAGCGAGGGCGACAAGCGCGTCATCCTGATCGATGGCGAGGCGGTTGGCGGCATCAATCGTCGCCCGCAACCGGGTGAAACGCGCTCAAACATGCATGTGGGCGGCACCGCTGAGCCCACCGAACTGTCTGAGGCGGATCTTGCGATCTGCCGCGCCATAGGACCGGAACTTAAGCGCCGTGGGCAGGTGCTTGTGGGCATTGATGTCATTGGCGGCAAACTGACAGAAGTGAATGTCACCTCGCCCACCGGCGTGCAGGAAATGAAGCGGTTTTCCGGCGTCGATGCCGCCCAGTTGTTCTGGGATGCAGTGGATCGGCGGCTTACCGAACGGGCAAACAGCTAAATCTGTTCTTTCTTTGTTCGATGTGATGTGTTAACGGTTTCCTCGCTGAGGGAGGGGGCGACATGGTCAGCCGTATTACGACATTTGCGTTTGAGGGCATTGAGGCCAAACCCGTCGATGTGCAGGTGCAGATCACCGGCTCGAACCAACCCTATATCGGAATTGTCGGGTTACCGGATAAAGCTGTGGCAGAAAGCCGCGAGCGCGTGCGCTGCGCCTTTGCGTCCATGGGACTGGCCCTGCCGCCCAAACGAATCATCGTGAATTTGGCGCCTGCCGACCTGCCCAAGGAAGGCAGTCATTATGATCTCGCCATAGCGCTGGCCATGCTGGCCGCGATGGGCGTGATCGCGCCCGATGCGCTGGATGGCTATGCGGCGATGGGAGAGTTGGGGCTGGATGGTCAGGTGGCGGAAACCATCGGCGTTCTCCCGGGCGCGATGGCGGCCAATGGCATGGATATGCGGTTCATTTGTCCCGCTGCAGGTGGCGCAGAGGCCGCATGGGCGGGCGGCGAGGCGATTGCTGCACCCAGCCTGATCGCTCTGGTCAATCATTTCTCCGGTCGCGCTGTGCTGACCGCGCCTGAAGCCGGCCGGCTCAGCGAATTGCCACCGGGGCCAGATTTGCGAGATGTAAAAGGTCAGGACGGGGCCAAACGCGTGCTCGAGATTGCTGCGGCAGGTGGCCACAATCTGATTTTTTGCGGGCCTCCCGGGTCCGGCAAATCCATGCTTGCGCAAAGACTTTCAGGTCTTTTGCCACCGCTTTCGGCCGAAGAACTGCTGGAAGTCAGTCAGATCCAATCGATTTCCGGTCTGTTGGAGCGAGGGCGCCTGTCGCGCCAGCGGCCGTTTCGCGCGCCCCATCACTCTGCCTCCATGGCGGCACTGGTCGGCGGCGGGATCAAGGCGAAACCCGGTGAAGTGTCGCTGGCTCACCATGGCGTTCTGTTTCTGGACGAGTTGCCCGAATTTACCAGCCAGGTGCTGGATAGTCTTCGCCAGCCTTTGGAAAGCGGCGAAGCGGTGGTGGCGCGCGCCAACCGCCACGTGAAGTATCCCGCTCGGTTCCAGCTCATCGGGGCGATGAACCCGTGCAAATGCGGTGGCGGTCCCGGGGCTGCAGCATGCCGACGCGGCGCGCGCTGCGCCGAACAATACCAGGCGCGGTTGTCTGGTCCGTTTCTCGATCGGATCGATCTTTTCTACGATGTGGCACCGGTCACCGCCATGGATCTGACGCTTCCACCTCCCTCGGAAGGCACGAAAGAGGCCGCCGCCCGAGTAGGAGAGGCCCGTACGTGCCAAGCCGGCCGCTATGGCGCCACCTCGTCGGGCGCCCGGCCGATCAATGCCGATGCGCCAGCCAGCGAGCTTGATCGCATTGCCGCGCCCGATCGTGATGGCGCGGCGCTGCTTTCCAAGGCTGCGGAGCAATTGGCACTGACTGCACGTGCCTATCACCGCACGCTGAAGGTGGCGCGCACTATTGCCGATCTCGAAGGCGCGGCAGGTGTGCGCCGCGTCCATGTGGCTGAGGCGCTGTCCTATCGCCGCCGCGTGCCCGGTGATGCCAATAGCGAAGGTCAAATCGGTAGCCTCGTTCATTAAGCGGGTTTCCACAATTTCGGTCTAAGCATCAGGCCATGGACCACTCAAACGACGACACGCTGGCGGAAAAAACGTTTCTGGCCACGGCGAGCCACGAAATCCGCACGCCGCTGAACGGGATTCTCGGCACGGTCTCCCTGCTTCTGGAAACCGAGCTGGATCCGGCGCAACGTGAATATGCCGAGGCGATTCGCTCATCCGGTGCGCGCTTGCTCGACCTGTTGAACAATGTTCTCGACCACGCGCGGCTCGATGCCGGCGCTATGGAGCTGGAGTCTGAAGTGTTCTGCCCCGTGCGCCTTGGCCGCGAGGTCGTGGAATTGCTTAGCCCGCGCGCCCATGCGGCCGGGCTCGACATCGCCGCGCGGGCAGCAGACTTACCCATGGTCACACGTCGCGGGGATGCCGGGCGTATTCGCCAGATCCTGTTCAATCTCATCGGCAACGCTCTCAAATTTGCGGAATCCGGGGGCGTCCTGCTCGATATCGCCCAGCGGGATGACGCTGTCATCTACCGCGTTATCGACACCGGCCCCGGCATCGCGCCGCAGGATCGAGCGGCCCTGTTTGAAGCCTTCCGACAATCCAGCTCTGCTGATGCCAAGCGCGATGGTGGTGTTGGCCTCGGTCTTTCTATTGTACGGCGACTGGTTTCGCTACTGGGCGGCGATGTCAGCATTGAGGGCGGACCAGGACTCGGCACGGCCTTCACACTGCGCCTTCCGCTTTCGGCGACCAACGACAAACCAACCCATGACCTGCCCCATCTTGGTGGCCGTGTGGGTTTGATCGGCCTGCCGCCCGCCACCACGCTGGCAATTGTGGCAGGCCTTGAAGGCGCCGGCGTGACTCCTGTCATGATATCAGGCCCATTTGGCCGCGGCGTTCACGGTTGCGACGTTCTCCTGCTTGGAGCGGACCTTCCCGCCAGCGAGATTGCCGCCCACGCCTCCCAAACCACCAGTCTTGTGGTGTTGCGTCCGGAAGACCGCGGCGCAATTGGCCGGTTTCGCGACCTTGGCTGTGCGGGCTGGCTTGTCCGGCCTTTGCGAACCACGTCCTTGATCGAGCGGGTCTTTCTGGCGCGCCAGGGTGCAGACACGATTGACCAGGACGAGTCCGGGGATGGAAGCGGACATGTTCTGATCGCTGACGACAATCCGGTGAATGCCTTGATTGCACGCCGTGCCTTGGAATCGACAGGATTTCGGGTCAGCGTTGCGGCAACGGGTGTCGAGGCGCTCGAATCGCTCGATCATCAATCGGCGGACTTGGTTTTCATGGATTTGCGCATGCCCGTCATGGATGGTTTTGAAGCAATGCGGCGCTTGCGGGGCTCTGGTTTTGACCGCGCGATCATCGCCATTTCGGCCGAAGTGAACCCTGAGATTGAACGCACCGCCCTTCAAGCGGGCGCCGATCTTGTTGCCGCCAAACCGATTGATGCTGAAACGCTGCGCCGCCTGGCACGAAAATGGTCGCGGATCTCACGCCGCGCAGGCGCTGCGTGAGCGAGGCGTCCCCAACGCAACGTTCTGACTGGATGGACACCATCCGGCCCTATCTGAAGTGGCAGATCATCGCGATGCTGGTGCTTGGGTTCGCCTCTGGGCTGCCCTTGATGATGGTGTTTTCCAAACTGTCCTTCTGGTTGCGCGAAGTTGGCCTCGATCGCGCCGAAATTGGCGGTTTTTACGCCGTAACGCTGGCTTATTCGATCAAATGGCTGTGGTCACCGGCCGTCGACAGCGTGCGTTTGCCGGGTCTTTCGCGCCTGGGTCAGCGGCGTAGCTGGATGCTTCTGGCGCTGGCCGGAACGGCGCTGGGCCTGTTCCTGATTGGCGCGTCAGATCCCGCCAACAATATCTACCCCACAATCGCGGGAGCCCTGATCCTGGCATATTCCGGCGCCACGCTCGATATCGCCGTGGATGCCTGGAGGATTGAGAGCGCCCCGGATGACGAACAGGCGAATATGGCGGCCGTTTACATCCTTGGATACCGCTTCGCCATCATGTTTGCCGGGTTTGGCCTGGTGGTGGCCGGCTGGACGAATTTCTTCATTGCCTATGGTTTGATGGCCCTGGTGATGGTGTTGATTGGCGTCGTTGTTCTATTCGTTCGTGAACCGGTCCGCGTCGTCAAGGATACCGTCGAGGGGCGGGGCGTATTCGCCATTATACGCGATGCGATCATCGAGCCGTTCTGGCAAATCGTGGCGCGGTTCGGCAAATGGGTCGTTCCGGTTTTGGCGATCGTGGCGCTGTACCGAATCAGCGATTTTACGATGGGTGTGATGGCCAGCCCGTTCTACGTCGACCTTGGTTATAGCCGGGAAACCGTGGGTGCGATCACCGGACTGTTCGGTCCCTGGCCCGTGGTGGTTGGAGGCTTTCTGGGTGGTTTTGTGGCGATCCGGTTCAAGCTGATGCCCGCGTTGCTGGTGGGAGGGGTCATCACCGTGCTGACCAACGCCGCGTTTGCGTCGCTGGCCTATATGGCCGGGCCAGAGCTGGATGCTGCCGCCTCAGGCGTGGCAGGGGCTGTCGTGAATACGCCGCCAACGTCAGCCTTGCTAGGTGTTATCGTGGCAGACAATCTGGCGGCCGGATATGTCGGCGCGGTGTTCATCGCCTATCTCTCATCGCTCGTGGACCGCCGGTTCGCGGCAACACAATACGCTGTGATGTCGTCGCTCTATTCGTTTTTCGCGAAGTTGGTGGCGTCCTCGACTTCGGGGCCCTTGGCGGAGACAGTTGGTTGGGCAAACTTTTTCATTGTCACAGCGGGCTTTGGCCTGCCGGCGATCCTTCTGATCATCTGGGTGATGATGGCAGGACCAAACCATGCCAGGGGCATCCGTGATGATGCCCCGCAGCGGGCGGCTGAAACTGACGAGACAGCCTAGCTCTCGGCCTCGCAGGTCACATCCACTTCATAGGCCGCGATTGTCGCCAATGTGACGATATCCGACACCGTAGATCCAAGGCTGGCGATCTGCACCGGCTTTTCCAGTCCCAACAACATTGGCCCGATCACGGTGGCGCCCCCCATGGCGTCCAGCAGCTTGGTCGAAATCGAGGCCGAGTGGATTGCAGGCATCACCAACACATTCGCCGGGCCGGACAGGCGCGAGAACGGATAGGTGATGTGGTGGTTGGGGTTCAGCGCTACATCGGCGGCAATATCGCCTTCATACTCGAAATCGACAGATGGATCGGCATCGAGGAGGGCCACAGCTTCGCGGACCTTTTCGATCCGCTCACCCATGGGGTTGCCGAAGGTGGAATAGGACAACAGAGCCACGCGCGGCTGGAAGCCAAGGGAGCGCACGCTACGGGCCGCTTCCTTGGCGATGGCGGCAATGCCCGGGCCGTCGGGCAGTTCTACAACGCTGGTGTCGGCGATGAACACGGTCATGCCACGTCCGATTACCAATGACATGCCGATAACCGGCTGGCCGGGAATCGGATCGAGCACCATGCGGGCATCTTCCAGCGCCACATTATAGTTGCGGGTGACACCGGTCACCATGCCGTCTGCGTCGCCGAGTGCGAGCATGCAGCTGCCAAAAATGTTCCTGTCCTGATTCACCAGTCGCTGGACGTCACGCTTGAGATAGCCCTGCCGGTTCAGGCGGGCATAGAGATAGTCGGTGTAGTCGGGATTGCGGTCTGACAAGCGGGCATTGATGATTTCAAGCGCATCCTCTGGCACGCCCATCTGGCTCATCGTCCGTTTCACCTGCGCCTCGCGGCCAATGAGTATGGGGTGGCCAAGGCCCTGGTTTTTGAAGCTGAAGGCCGCGCGCACAACGGAGGGTTCTTCGCCTTCGGCAAACACGATCTTCTTTTGGTTGCGACGGCAGGCGCTCTGCAGGGCCTGCATGAATGACGCGGTCGGGTCCTGGCGCTGCGCGAGGGCTTGGCGGTAGCCTTCCATGTCTTCAATGGGGCGGCGTGCAACACCTGTGTCCATGGCGGCCTGGGCCACATAGGGCGGCACGAAGGTGACAAGGCGAGGGTCGAATGGCGTGGGGATAATGTACTCTGGGCCAAATTGCGGGCGCGTGCCGTGATAGGCAGCGGCCACTTCATCGGGCACGTCCTCGCGCGCAAGCTCAGCCAGCGCCTGGGCGCATGCCACTTTCATTTCTTCATTGATCCCGCGGG
This sequence comes from Pseudomonadota bacterium, assembly GCA_039815055.1. Classification (GTDB taxonomy): domain Bacteria; phylum Pseudomonadota; class Alphaproteobacteria; order Caulobacterales; family Hyphomonadaceae; genus UBA5336. The sequence goes on from JBCCAA010000031.1 coordinate 28,485, forward strand.
CGCGCACATCCAGCGCGCCACGGAAAATGTACGGAAAGCCCAGCACATTGTTGACCTGGTTTGGATAATCCGAGCGTCCTGTGGCGATGATCGCATCACCGCGTACGGCTTTGATATCTTCTGGCGTGATCTCGGGATCGGGATTGGCCATGGCAAAAATAATCGGATTGTCAGCCATGGACGCCACCATGTCCTGGGATATCGCCCCTTTCACTGACAGGCCGAGCACGCAGTCGGCCCCTACCATGGCGTCAGCCAGAGTTCGGCATTCGGTTTTTACAGCGAAGGTCGATTTGAACTGATCCATGCCGGTTTGGCGACCCTGATAGATCACGCCTTCGCGGTCGCACATCATCAGGTTTTCAGACCGCACCCCCATATGGACAAGTAGTCCGGCACAGGACAAGCCGGCCGCGCCTGCGCCTGAGAAGACAACCTTTAGGTCTTCCATTTTACGGCCCGTCACATGACAGGCATTGATCACACCTGCAGCTGCTATGATCGCGGTGCCGTGCTGGTCGTCATGGAATACTGGCACGTCCAGCTCTTCGCGCAGGCGCTGTTCGATCAGAAAGCAGTCTGGAGAGCCGATGTCTTCCAGATTGATGCCGCCAAACGTGTGGCCGATGGCGCGCACTGTCGTGCAGAACTCATCGACATCGCGGGTTTCCACCTCGATATCGATGGAGTCCACATCGGCAAACCGTTTGAACAGGACCGACTTGCCTTCCATCACCGGCTTGGACGCCATCGCGCCCAGATCACCGAGACCGAGAATGGCTGTGCCGTTGGAAATCACCGCGACCATGTTACCTTTTGACGTATAATCGTAGGCCGCATCCGGGTCTTCGGCGATGGCTTTCACCGGAACCGCGACGCCGGGGCTGTAGGCTAGTGACAGGTCACGCTGGGTCGCCATGGGCTTGGTCGGGATGACCGCCAGCTTTCCAGGCTTGGGTTGCGAGTGGAAATCGAGGGCTTCCTGATCGGTGAAGCTGGGGCGTTGGCGGGTCATGGACACTCGCTGATTGGTCGGTTGAGAAGCGTGCACCCTATGCCCGTGCGCCGCGAATTCCAATCGCAAATACTGCAGTGTTTTATCTCGCTCTGGTGCGCCTTGCTTGACAACGGGCTTTCACCCTCCGGCGCGAGCGTTTACCAGTTCAGTCATGCCCGACTCGGCCACGCCTTTGCGGTCCAAACCGCCGACGCCTTTCATGGCGCAGTATCTTGGAATCAAAGCGCAGCTGGGCGATGCACTGCTGTTCTTCCGGATGGGCGATTTCTACGAACTGTTCTTCGATGATGCGAAGGACGCAGCCGCTATTCTGGACATAACGCTCACCGCACGTGGCGAACATGAGGGAGAGCCGATCCCTATGGCAGGGGTGCCCTATCACGCCGCCGAGGCCTATCTGGCTCGGCTGATCAAATCCGGCCGGCGGGTGGCTGTATGTGAGCAGACCGAGAGCCCGGAAGAGGCCAAAAAGCGCGGTTCTAAGGCGGTGGTAAACCGTGAAGTGGTGCGTATCATCACGCCGGGCACGTTGACGGAAGACTCCCTTTTGCCAAGCCGTGGCGGGCAGGCGCTTGCCGCGGTTGCGTTCACAGCAGCCGGCGATGCTGGCTTGGCCGTTGCTGATGTCGCGACTGGGCGGTTTGAAGTGCTGCCGACCACGCGCGATGATGTTTTGGCAGAACTGTCGGCCCGGCCCATCGGTGAAGTCTTGCTACCCGATAGCGAGGCTGGGGCGGCGTTTGCTGGCGAGATTGAACAGGTGCTGGGTTGTGCTGTTACACTGCGGCCAAAACGCCTGGCCTCTGCAGATCGCGGCGAGGCGGCGCTGAAAGATGTGTTCGACGTTTCCGCGATTGATGCCCTGGGTGATTTTAGCCGGCTGGAATGCTCTGCCATTTCTGTGTTGATTGACTATCTGCGTCTGACCCAGGCGGGCGAAGAGGCGCGCCTTGACCGGCCCGCGCGCGCCGTCGTTCAGGGCGAGCTGACGATCGACCCTACCACGCGGGCGAGCCTGGAAATCCACCAGACCTTGTCGGGAGAGCGGTCTGGCTCACTCATCGATACGGTTGACCGCACATTGACTCCGGCTGGCGCGAGACTGTTGGCCGCGCGGCTGTCACGTCCCAGTTGCCAGGAAGATGATATTGCCGCGCGCCATGATGCTGTGGCCTGGGCGCTGGAGGCGCGCGATTTGCGCGAGGCCCTTCGCCTTCACTTGTCCGGTGTGCCGGATCTGGCCCGGGCGCGGACGCGGCTGGTATTGGGGCGCGGTGGCCCGAGGGATCTTTCAGCCATTGCTAACGCCTTGCGGCTGGGCGAGGCGATTGCCGCGGCGATTGCGCGGTCTATGGCGCCGCCAGCGCTGATCGAGACTGTCCTGCGTGATCTGACTTTGAGCGGGCGCCCGGACTTGTCCAATCTTGTCGCCGACCTGCAGCGCGCGCTGGTCGACAGCCCGCCGTTGCTGGCGCGCGATGGCGGCTTTATTGCGCCCGGATGGGACGCCGCGCTCGATGAGATTCGCGCCCTGAAAGATGACAGCCGCAAGGTCATCGCTGGTCTGGAAACGCAGTATGCGGATAAAGTCGGTATTTCGGGCCTGAAGATCAAATACAACAACATGCTGGGCTACTTTATCGAAGTGCCCGCCCGGCATGGCGAGGCAATGATGCGCGCGCCGCTCAGCGAAACCTTCATCCATCGTCAGACCCTTGCCAAAGTTGTGCGGTTTTCAACCGAGGAACTTGCCGGTCTTGCGGGGCGGATTTCGCGGGCAGATGAGGCGGCGCTTGCCATGGAAGCCGAAGCCTTTGCTACGTTTTCACGACGAGTGGAAGCCCAGTCCGACGCTCTGTCAGCTGCGGCAGATGCGTTGGCCGAGATCGATCTGGCTCTGGCGTTTGCCGAATGGGCCGATGACGTCTCGGCGGTGCGCCCGATCCTGGTGGATGCGCCCGTCTTCGAGGCGGAGCGTTTGCGACATCCCGTTGTTGAAGCGGCGCTGCGCAAGGCTGGCCAGGGCTTTACCGCCAATGACCTGAAACTGGACGCAGACGGTGCCCAAAGCTCGCGGCTGTTGCTGATCACTGGCCCCAATATGGCAGGTAAGTCGACCTATCTTCGCGCCGGCGCGCTGGCGGCCATACTGGCCCAGGCTGGCAGTTTCGTGCCGGCCGCGTCACTGACGCTTGGACTGGTGGACCGCGTGTTTTCCCGCGTTGGCGCCGCCGATGACCTGGCCCGTGGCCGGTCCACCTTCATGGTGGAAATGGTTGAGACCGCCACCATCCTCAGCCAGGCAACGCCGCGCAGCTTTGTCATTCTGGACGAGGTGGGCCGCGGCACATCCACCTTCGATGGGCTGGCCATTGCCTGGTCGTCGGTGGAGCACCTGCATGACGTGAATGGTTGTCGGGCCTTGTTTGCCACCCATTATCACGAGTTGACCGATGTGGCGGCGCGTCTGAAATCGGCATCCAACGCTAGCCTGCGGGCCCGCGAGTGGAATGATGAGCTGATCTTCCTGCACGAAGTGCATGCCGGGCCGGCCGATCAGTCCTATGGTGTTCAAGTTGCCAAGCTGGCTGGATTGCCCAAGCGCGCGGTCAGCCGGGCCAGGCAGATCCTGAACCAGTTGGAAGCTGGCGGAACGGCCGGCGACCTGCCCCTTTTTGCTGCCACACCGACCGACATGGCCATAGCGGATGAGGGACCCGGCCCGTTGGAACAGGCCCTGGAAGAGGTGGACCCGGATGCGCTTTCGCCGCGCGACGCGCTGGATACCCTCTATCGGTTGAAAGATATTCAGGGTGGATCTCATTCTGGTTGAGCCACCTCAATTTCCGGTGAGTAACACTTATGCGGCGACTGCAAAATTTGCATATCGCCGTTGCCCAAGGTCCCGCTTGGGTCCAATCTTTGCATTGGGATACCCATTGGGGTGGAGGCCCCTGGTGGTTTTTTGAGTAGCAAAACCGGCAGTAGCCGGACAATTGAGTTGGGGAATACACATGGCAGATGAGACGCACGCCCTGGGAGACCTGGGTGTCGAGACGAAGGCCGTTTTTCTAAATTGGAATGAAACGCGACTATATGAAACGTCGCTTCAGCGCGGTGAATCGCGGGTAGCCGCAGGTGGCCCGCTGGTCGTTGAGACCGGGTTGCACACCGGCCGTTCCGCGAAGGACAAGTTCACCGTTCGCGACGAAACCACCGAAGACACGGTCTGGTGGGACAACAATGCATCGATGACGCCGGCACAGTTTGATGCGCTCTGGGAAGACTTCCAGGCGCACCTGGCGACGAAAGAAGTGTTTGTTCAAGAGCTGTTTGGCGGCGCGGACTTGACCCATCGTCTACCCGTGCGAATCGTCAATGAGTTCGCTTGGCACTCGCTGTTTATCCGCCATCTCCTTCGTATTCCGACCGCCGCTGAGTATGACGGCTTTGAGTCCGAGTTCACCATCATCAACCTGCCAAGCTTCAAGGCAGACCCAGCGCGCCACGGCACCCGTAGTGAAACCGTCATCGCGGTCAATCTTGCCAAGCGTATGGTGCTGATCGGTGGTACGTCTTATGCCGGGGAGACAAAGAAGTCGGTTTTCACCATCCTGAACTATCTGCTGCCGCAAAAAAACGTCATGCCGATGCATTGTTCGGTGAACACGTCGGGCAAGGACGATGCGACGATCTTCTTCGGCCTGTCCGGTACGGGCAAGACCACGCTGTCGGCCGACGCCAGCCGCGAATTAGTGGGCGATGATGAGCACGGCTGGTCGGAAAACGGTCTCTTCAACTTTGAAGGCGGCTGCTACGCGAAGATGATCCGCCTGTCGCCGGAAGCGGAACCTGAGATTTACGCCACCACGAAGATGTGGGGCACCGTGATCGAGAATGTGGTCATGGACCCGGTGACCCGCGAACTGGATTTCGATGACAACACGCTGGCGGAAAATTCTCGCGGCGCCTATCCGATCTCTGCCATTCCAAACGCGTCTGAAACCGGTCGCTGTGGCCAGCCAAAAACACTGGTTATGCTTACCTGTGACGCCTTTGGCGTGATGCCGCCGATTGCGCGGCTCACCCCGGCCCAGGCCATGTATCATTTCCTGTCGGGCTATACTGCTAAAGTGGCTGGCACCGAAAAAGGCGTGAAAGAGCCAGAAGCGACGTTCTCGACCTGTTTTGGTGGGCCATTTATGCCGCGTCATCCCTCCGTATACGGCAACTTGCTCCGTAAACTGATCGGTAAATATGACGTGTCTTGCTGGCTGGTGTCGACCGGCTGGACTGGCGGGGCGTATGGCCAGGGCGAACGGATGCCTATCAAGGCCACCCGCGCGCTGCTGAACGCTGCCATGGACGGATCGCTGAATTCCGTGCCGTTCCGCATCGACGAGACGTTTGGCTTTGAGGTGCCCACGGCGGTGCCAGGCGTTGATCGTGCGATCCTCGATCCACGCGGAACCTGGGCAAAACCTGCCGATTATGACAGACAGGCTGCAAAGCTGGCCGATATGTTCCGGGAGAATTTCCGCATCTATGAGGCCCATGTGGATGCTGATGTTCAAGCCGCAGGTCCGAAAGTGGTTGAACCAGCCTAAGCTGGCGCACTCACACAACTTGCTCAGACGGCGCCGGAACAGTAGGGTCCGGCGCCTGTCATTTGAGGATCTGACATGGCCGATTCTGCCACCATCACGCTGCCCATATCACTCAAGGATATTGAGGCCGCAGCAGGCGTTATTGAAGGCCAGGTTGAGCGCACGCCCCTGCGGGCCTCACGGACCCTGTCTGATGTAACCGGCGCGCAGGTTTGGGTGAAATTTGAGAATTTGCAGTTCACCGCCAGCTTCAAAGAGCGCGGTGCTCTGAACAAACTCACCCACCTCAGCGAAGTGGAAAAAGAGCAGGGGGTGATCGCCGCGTCCGCAGGAAACCATGCTCAAGGTGTGGCTTATCATGCCAAACGGCTCGGCATTCCCGCGACCATTGTGATGCCCGAGACAACGCCATTCAACAAGGTCGAACATACGCGGGCCTTTGGCGCTCGCGTGATGTTGGAAGGTCAAACATTTGACGAAGCCAAGGCCTTTGCAGACCGGCTCGCCGATGATGAAAATCTGACCTGGATTCACCCGTTTGATGACCCGATGATCATGGCGGGCCAGGGCACGATCGGCCTCGAAATGCTGGCTGATGAGCCCTCCCTCGACACGCTTGTGGTGCCCATCGGTGGCGGCGGCCAGATTTCCGGTATCGCGGTCGCGGCCAAGGCGATCAACCCGGAAATCCGCATCATTGGCGTTCAGGCGGCGATGTATGCCGGCATGATTTCAGTGCTGTCGAAGGGTGAAAAACCGGTAGGCGGCGCGTCGATTGCCGAAGGCATTGCGGTGAAAGAGCCGGGACGCTTGACGCGTATCGTGGTGGACGCACTCGTCGATGAAATCGTGATGGTTCAGGAAGAACACTTGGAACGCGCCATCACTTTGTTTCTGGACGTTGAGAAAACCGTGGCCGAAGGCGCCGGCGCCGCCGCGCTGGCTGCGCTACTTGCCCATCCCGGTAAATTCGCGGGCCGCAAGGTTGGCCTGGTGCTGTGCGGCGGCAACATTGATCTCAGGTTGCTTTCATCGGTGCTGAACCGGGGGCTGGTGCGCGAGAAGCGTCTGGCAAACATTCGCATCATTGGTGATGACCGGCCCGGCTTGCTGGCCCATGTCTCCAAGACCATTGGCGATCAAGGTGCCAACATCATTGATGTCGCGCATAATCGGTTGGCCCTGGACGTGCCGGCTAAAGGCGCGGAGTTCGATATCCTGATCGAAACCCGAGACGGCCAGCACACCCAGGACGTCGTCGACGCACTTCAAGCGGCCGGCTACCCACCGCGGAAACTCTGATCAGTTCATCGCGCCGCTAGATCGAATTGAGCGAGCGTTCAAAGACTTGTGATTAAAGCTCGCTGTTCGAGGCGAGTCACCCATTGGTGCGGCCTTGCACCAGTACCAGTCTGCACCCTTACTATGAATTGCAGACTTAAAATCTACGAAAAAGCTTCATTTTTCTTTCATTGACAGGGATCGTGTACCCTCTACCCCAAACGGTTTCAATCATTGGATTGCCATCGTTGTGAGGGGCAATTTTCTTTCTGAGTTTTGCGATGAACACGTCAATAATCTTAAGTTCCGGCTCATCAAAGTCCCCATATAGATAGTTCAGAAACTGTGATTTTGTGACAGTCTTTCCCATCATACACATCAGTAAATATAGCATTTGATACTCTTTTCCGGTAAGCGCTAAGCGTCCTTTGTTGCTATAAACTGTTTTATCATTTGTGTTTATTTGTATATTGCCCGCTTGTATAACATCGGGTATGTTGTTGCTTGAAATTCGTTCAAGATAACTAGAGAATTTTTCTGGTAAAATCGAACGCCCTAAGTGTTGTTCTAATTCGCTTAGGACTTTCATCCACTCTCGATGATCACTAGAACCGTCCCATCCTGCTAAATGGTGGTAATTTAAAATCTGCAGATCGAAAGGCGGAAGAAATGCTGAAATGTTCTCGATCGCTACAGGAATAATCTTATTGGCGTTCATCGCAAATCTGCACTCTGACACGCACCATTTACTTTCAAAGTAGGTTTCAGACCAAAGGCTTAGCACCACGTCGCACGAACGGAGAGCCCCATCAATTCGATCAGCAAAGTCGTCTCCAATCGAAATATCAGATTGGTCGAAAAACGTTGAAACGGCGTAAGTTTCCAAGTGACCGTTTATGATCTCTGCTGTGTTTTTCTGAGACCGATTATAAGAAATGAACACCTCGATCTGATCTGGCATTGCTTGGTTCATTTTGTAATCAAATCCGCTTTCGATCAGTAACGTTTTGGTACGTATAAGTTATCTTTTGAAGATCACGAAGGAGTGTTAGCGGCCCAGCCGAGCTTTTGTGCGTCCTTCATGGGGCTTGGCGGTGGCGGGGGTATCGGGCCAGTCATGCTTGGGGTATCGCGCGCGCATATCCTTGGCCATGTCGCGATACCCGCCTGACCAGAAGCCTGAAAGGTCTTGAGTTATGGCCACCGGCCGCCCGGCTGGAGAAGTGAGCGAAAGCGTCACCGGCGTGCGGGATCGGCCAATACCTGGATGGTCTGTTGTTCCGTACACTTCCTGTACCCGCGCAGTGGCCAGCGGTGCTTTTTCATCCAGCCAGTCCAGTGGCGCTGAGCGCCCGCTTGGCAGCGTGATCGAG
>JBCCAA010000019.1:0-44485 GCA_039815055.1 Pseudomonadota bacterium
GCCACGATCACGGTCATCACTTCGACCGCCGCCTTTGCCGCGCTTAACGCGTCCGCCGGCTGCCTCAAGAGCAGAAGGGTCTGGCGGAGCCTCGGCTTGTTCTGCAGGTTTAGCGCGAGCACCACCACTCCGTGGCTTGTCAGCATCTTTCTGCTTGGCAGCCGCTTCGTCGATTTTTCGTTGTTCTTCTTCGGCCTTTCGACGTGCTTCAGCCTCTTCGCGTTCTTTCGCAGCCTGGACCTTGCGCTCTTGCTCATCGCGCAGGCGAGATTGAGCGGCCGCCTGTTTCTGCTTCTCAACTTCGCGGTTGGCTTCCTGTTCGCGGCGCTTCAATAGCGCTTTCTGGCGCTCGATCAGTTCGGCTTCCGTTATGCCGAGTTTCCGCGCTGCTGCCGCAATCTTGGACTCGCCTTTGCCACCAGCCGACGCCACACCGGGACGACCACCGCCGCCACCGCCAGCGCCGCCGGGCGCACCAACGATTTTTTTCTTTTTCTTCTCAACGACGACCTGCCTTGAACGGCCATGGCTGAAGCTCTGCTTCACCGTGCCCGAACCTCGCCCGCCAGTTGAACTGGGGTTGCGCCCGTTTCTGTCTTTCGTGTCGCTCATCCGCACCAAATAACCAAATTGACCGGCCCGCACCGCGCGCGCCGGATTGCCATCAAGGATCGCCAGTCGAGAACCAGTGATCTTCAGGCAGGGACCTAAATCCGGAAAGCCGCCCATAGGCCACAGAAAAGCTCTGCGCCAGGGGTCCGGACCGGAGCAGAGCGTGTATCACACCCGAACGCCCCAAGGCCATGCCCAATTCTGCAGACGTGAACCCGCCTGCGATTTCCATCTCTGTATATAACGCTTTTGCGAGGGAATACACCTTTCGCCGGCCATCTTCTGCGCCATCGGCCGCTTCTATTAACCACGCCGGCCGAGATTTACGCACTGCGTCGCGCACCTTGTCGAAGCCCGTGGTGATCAGTCCGGCCTTTTGGGCCATGCCCAGCAGTCCAAGTGCCTGGTCCGCCAAAAGCCGCTCGACCTGATTTGACAGGTCGGGCGGCGCCGATGTCTTGGCTTTGAACCGGCGCGAAAGTGCATCTTTCGCGACCGCTTCATCCACCTTGTCCCGGCTGGCTGTGACCCAAACGCCGCGGCCCGGGAGTTTTTCCCGGATATCAGGCACAACCTCGCCAGCGGGGCCGCGCACAAACCGGATCAGCTCCGATTTTGGGCGCACCTCACGCGTAACAGCGCATTCGCGCTCTGGCCCTGCGTCGCGGTTGCCCGCGCTGGCCGCATCATTGGGCCGGGTCGGTATCGTCCGCCCCCCCAAGCTCTGCCAAGGCGTCGAGATCGAAGTCCATGTCGTCAAGATCCGCGGCGCCGTCTTCACCGGTTTCCGCAGATTCGGTCGGCATGTCGGCGAACACATCTGCCGCATTCGGCGTCGCATCATCGTCGCCGCTACCAAGCTCACCCAGCGCCAGAAGCGCCTTCTCTTCTTCGGTAAGGTCCATTTCTTCGCCAAGTTGATCGGCGGCCATCTGCGCTTCAAGCTCCTGAAGGGCTTCGGGCTCAATCCAACCGGCCACAACGCGAGCACGCATCACAAACAGCTGGGCGTCATCCTTGCGCATTTCGCCCTTCTTCAGGACGCCATCCACCCAAACCGGTTTCCCGTCAGGGCCTGGCTCGCGATACCCGGTGATATCATCGGGCACCAGACCCGCCACATCATCCACAGACTTCACGTCATTCTCACCGAGTTTCACGGCGAAGGCCGGTGTCATACCAACCAGTTCCATGACATCATCTTCAACGCCGAGCTCGCGGCGGCGGGCATCCTGCTCGACGGCAAGACGGTCCAGATACTCCCGGGCCCGCTCCTGAAGCTCAGACGCCACATCTTCATCAAAGCCTTCGATCTGGATGAAGTCTTCGGCGGACACATAGGCGATTTCTTCGACCGTCTCGAAGCCTTCAGAGGCCAGTAACTGTGCCAGCGTTTCATCGGCATCGAGCGCTTTCATGAACAGAGCGGTGCGCTCTGCGAATTCACGTTGATAACGCTCGCTATCGGCGCTTTCGGTCACGAGGTCGATCTGCCAGCCGGTCAATTGACTGGCGAGACGCACATTCTGGCCGCGGCGGCCAATTGCCAGCGGGAACTGATCATCGGCGACCACGACTTCCACGCGCTGTTCTTCCTCGTCCAGCACCACTTTCGACACTTCGGCTGGCTGCAGACCGTTCACGATGAAGGTCGCATCGTCCTGGCTCCACGGAATGATGTCGATCTTTTCACCCGACAGCTCCGATACAACGGCCTGAACACGTGCACCGCGCATACCCACACAAGCGCCGACCGGATCAATTGAACTGTCATTGGACAACACGCCGATCTTGGCGCGTGAGCCTGCATCGCGTGCACAGGCGCGAATTTCGATCACCCCCTCGTACACTTCAGGTACTTCCTGGGCGAACAAACGGACCATGAAGTCCGGGTGCGCGCGCGACAGGAAGATTTGCGGGCCTTTGATTTCCCTGCTCACCTTGTAGAGATAGGCGCGCACGCGGTCATTGGGCTGAAAGTTCTCCCGCGGGATGCCGTCATTGCGGCGAATGATGCCCTCGGCGCGGCCAAGATCGACGATCACATGGCCATATTCCACGCGCTTGACGATACCGTTGATGATCTCGCCTTCGCGGTCTTTATACTCTTCGAACTGGCGCTCGCGCTCGGCATCACGCACTTTCTGCATGATCACCTGCTTGGCGGTCTGGGCGGCGACCCGTCCGAAATCAAAGGGCGGAAGCTCTTCCTTGATCTCGTCGCCAAGGCCCAGCTCTTCGTCGATCTTCTGGGCGTCGGTCAGCGTGATCTGCTGGGTTTCGTCTTCGATATCGGCGTCTGAAACGACGGTTTGGATGCGCCACAAGGACTGCTCGCCCGTTTCAGGGTCAATCAGGGCGCGAATATCGTGCTCCTGACCATAACGAGACTTGGCGGCCTTCTCGATGGCCTCCTGCATCGCATCGATCACGATCGCTTTGTCGATCGCTTTTTCCTCGGCCACGGCTTTGGCGATCTGAAGGATCTCAAGCCGGTTGGCGGAAACGCCCACTGTACTCATGTGGCAGCTCCATCTGCATCTGTGTTGTCGTGTTCTTCGGTATCATCGCGCTCCAGCGCATCGAAACCATCATCTTCGGGTTGGGGTGGAAGACCGCCGCGTTCACGGGCGTCTTCAATCAATTCATCGGTGAGCACCAGGCTCGCCCTGGTCATTTCATGGACCTTGGCCGTCAGCTCGGTCTCATCGTCCAGGCCAATGTGCACGCCCGAGTCGTCCTCGCCCAATATAACGCCCTTGAAGCGCCGCTGGCCATCAATCGGCATGGCCAGCTCGACTTTGGCATAATGGCCTTCCCAGCGGGCAAAATCGCCAGGCCGGGTCAGGGGCCGGTCTATACCAGGCGTCGACAGTTCAAGACTGAACGCGCCATCGATCGGATCTTCGCTCTCCAGAACAGGAGACAGGCTCCGTGACATTCGCTCACAATCTTCAATTGTGCTCGCCGCACCGCCTGCCTTATCAATCATGATCTGGAGGCTAGGGCGCCGGCCACCCGTGATCCGCAAACGCACAATCTCAAGGCCCAGGCTAACCGCCAGCGGCTCTGCGAGATCGAGAATACGTTTTTCCTGTGCGCTCTGGGCAATCATGTTTTGTCAGGTCCACGCCGAAACCGGATAAACAAAAGCGGCGGTCCCGTTCCCGGAACCGCCGCCGATATGTTTCGACTTGCCGCCTATATAGGCGGCATCCGGAGGACTGTCACCCCCGGAAAATGTCTTAGAGGATTTTCAGATCCACAGCCGACGTCTTGCCGCGACGCTCATCCGTGTAGAGCTCGTAGCTGACAGCCTGATCGTCCTGGAGGGTTTTCAGGCCCGAACGCTCAACTGCAGAGATGTGGACGAAGATGTCATTGCCGCCCTCATCAGGCTTAATGAATCCAAATCCTTTTTGGTCGTTAAACCATTTTACTTTTCCGGTTGCCATGCTTGGCCCTTCCGTATGTGCCGCGCCGAAGTCTCGCCCTTTGCGAGCGGTCGCGAAGATGTCGATTACGGGAGGTATTCAAGTCAGGGCCGTCGGTCCGACGGGGTCTTGGCATTCAGACCGACCGCATTCGATAACGCTTCCTGCACATGCCTTTACCCAAACGTCAAGTGAAGAGCTTATGACAACATGCGATCAGCCGAGCTGGAACACGAGTGGCATCACAATGTTGGACCGCGACATGCTACACCCGGGCAAAGCCTTATTTTCATCTTTGACCCACGTCCACTGGGATACGGTCCGAAGCGCAACGTCTTCAAATCCTTCACTCGGGACGGCCGCCAGAACTTCGAGATCTTCAACCTTTCCCTCATTGAGCGCGAACGTCACGACCACGGATCCGAACTGACCTCGAAAGGCGGCCCTTCCAGGATATCTCAACTTGGGAGACATATCCAATTCGCCTTCGCAAAGTTCAGTTTCGTCATCGTCTTCTGTGAGAGTGGAATTTTCATCCGTATTGGGCGTTGGAAAGTCAGGATACTCATCGCGGATGCTATCCAGCGCACTGTCGGACATCGCCCGCTCACCTGGCTTGGACACGAAGTAGGCGTTCATGGCCATTTCCCACGCCTCGAGACGCCAACGGAAGGGTTGGGCCGCCTCGATGGTGTCATTATCGGCCTCCCGGAGCAGAGCCGCCAACTCTCCCCTGACTTTCAACACCTCACCCACGACGTGCCGCTTTGGCGAATGATTGAACGCACCAATCTGTTCTGCGAGCGCCATTTCTGCCCAATTGAGCGGTAAAACGGGTTTCAGCTTTTCGTAGTGCTTCGCCGCGAGACCGGCCCGGTCTTCCAAACGTGACCATCGGCCCTCATTGATGGCATCACCGACAAAATCACTGAAGGCCGCGATCGAAATCAAGCTGACCTCCAGCGGAGCGATCTCTTCAAGGGCCGTCTCCAGGGCATCCCGCGTTCTTCCAGTCTTGTCGGTGGTCCAATCGATATAGGCCAGCAGCATGTTCCGCTCAGCCGCGCTTGGGTAATCATCAAGAACCGGCAAACTGTCTGCCAGCGCCGCATAGGGGCGTCCCATGTCACACGCATCCACCTGGCAGAGCGTCCAGGCTGCCTCGAACGCCAGAAGCGCTCGGTTGGGGTCGTCGGTCTCAGCGACGGCGGCAGCGCCCAGGTCGGACGCGGCCTGTTTGATCGTTTCCAGATTTCCACCGGATTTTGCTTCATTGAACGCAGCAATCGTTTCATTCGGAACCTCAGCAGAGGCTGCCGAGACCAAGGCCGTAAAAACTGCGCAGAGTATTGATCGCTTCACACCCACCCCCGGTATCAAAAAGCTCCCACGTTTTAAGAGTGATGCTCCGAGGAACAGCCGTCAATTGCGCTACGCACAAAATCGTAGAAGACCGGACGAATGTCCCCCAAACGTTTGTCTTCATACCGCGTGGTGATGTGATCTGACGGCGGCTGGGTCCAATCGCTCGCTTTTTGCGCCGTCCATTCAAAGCCGGGATGAGCCGCAAACTGGACCATGGCTTCATCGGCGTAGGATCGCACATCGGTGGCAAACCGCAGTTGGCCACCAGGCGCCATGATCCGGTGGAGCTCATCAAGGAAACCGGGTTGGATAATCCGGCGCTTTTGATGGCGCACCTTCGGCCAGGGATCAGGGAAAAGTATGAAAGCGCGAGCGATGGATTTTGCCGTCAAAGCCGTCATCACTTCGCGCGCATCATCATCATGGAGACGAATATTCTTGTCGCTAAACTCATCAATGGCGCTGAGAACCTTTGCCACCCCATCAATAAAGGGCTCACAGCCCAAAAACCCGACACGCGGATGACCGCGAGCCTGCTGCACCATGTGCTCGCCGCCACCAAAGCCGATTTCGAGCCACACCTCATCGACATCGAAAAACTGTGACTTTGGTGCCAATTCGCCCGGCGCCGTTAACCCTATGCGAAGCTTCGGCAAGAGGTTCTCAACCAAGCTGTGTTGTTTGGGTCTCAACGGGCGTCCCACGCGGCGCCCAAATGTGCGTAGGGGTTTTCGATCCTCTGTGGCCATGGGCGAACGACTTGCCTCCAAATTCGGTGGCGCCGTTCTGACCGCAAGCCAGCGCGCGCGCAAGCTTAAGGGTTCCGCATGGCGCTTTCGACCACTCCATCATTCTCCGCACTGGAGTTGCGCGAAAACGATGTTGCGCGCCTCGCCTGGGCCGGATGGGTTGCCCTATTCGGATTGTTCTCTGCGATCTGGCCGCGCGATGCCGGTTTTGATGTGCTTCACTACCAGCTGCACAATGGCTGGTCCGCCTATTATGGCAGACTCGGCACAGACCTGGCCCCGGCTGAAATGCATTCATTTCTCAACCCAGCTTACAATCTTGGTGTCTGGTGGCTGATTGAACACCTGCCGGGTCGAGGCGTCGCCTTTGTGCTTGGCGCCGTGCAGGCTCTGACGCTGCCAGCACTTTACTTGCTTATTCGCAGGCTTGCAGCCGCATGCGATCTGGAACTGGGCTGGCGAACCGCACTTGTGTTGGCTGGCCTGGGCTTCGTTGCTGCACCGAGCTTTGCAATGCTGGCGTCAGTGCGAAATGATGATCTCGGCGCGCTGGCGATTGTCACTGGCCTGGCGCTTGCTCTTCCCGCGCGCGGCGAAACAGCTCCGCAACGTCTCTGGCTCATCGTAGGCGCGGCCCTTGTAGGCGCAGCGGCTGGGATGAAGCTCACCAATATCATCTACGTCGCGTCATTTGCCGCTTTCGTGCTGGTTTCCGCCAGCACCTGGACAGACCGGCTACAGCGCGGCGCCATTTGCGCAGCGGCGGGAGCAACCGCCTTTGCCCTGTTGGCAGGGCCGTGGATGTGGACGATGTGGCAGACGTTCGGAAATCCCGTCTTCCCCAACATGTCAGGTCTGTTCCCAAGCGACATACCGGTCGAGGCCAATCGGGACACCCGCTATCTGCCAAACGGTTTGATCGAAGCGCTGGGTCTTCCTCTGGCGGCGTCGGTTGTTGGAAAGTTGATCAATGAGTTCGCGGTGATCGATTTCCGACTGGCGCTATCCTACCTGGGCGCCCTATCGATCCTGCTCCAATTGGCCAAAAGCGAAAAGCTGCCGCGCGCCGCGATCGCCATAATGGCAGCCACGCTGGTTTTGTTTTCGGTTTGGGTTTCGATGTTTTCTATCCAGCGTTACGCCATGGCGATCTGGCTCATCGGACCGGCCATGGCCTGGTTTGCTTTCAAACTGCGTTGGCCCCAATTGCAGCTTGAGCCGCGCAAGGCCTGGACCTATGGCGGCGCTGGAGCGGCGGCTCTGCTCATCACCACGTCACCGGAAAGCAATCGACGTGTGGACTGGAGCAGTTGGAGCGAAGCCTATGTCGAGATCGAGCGCCCGGCAGACCTCTCATATGACGGCGCTTTGATCCTGACCGCCAGCCAATTTCCCGCAGGTTTCACCGCTGCTGCATTCCCCGAAGCCACTATTGCCCATGTCGACGCACAGGCATGGAGCGCGCCCTTCCTGTTGGGGTATCGCCCGCGTATCGATGCGGCGATCGCGCGCCATGACGGACCGATCTATCTTGTTCATTGCTGGCCAAAAGTCATACGACGCGCACCGCCCGCAGAACCGATCCGCGATGCATATTCCGCCGAAGTGGTATTGGAGAATCTGGGTGAGGCGGCCGGGTTCCGCCGCACGGATGCGCCATGCCTGGAGCTAAAGACCAATCTGGACAGTGAGAACATATCCTGGCGGATATGCCCGGTCGAGGCTGACTAGCCGCCGGTTTCCTCACCGATCGCCTGAACGGCGGCCCGCACGGTCGACAGAATCGATTTGCGCAAGGACGCATTTTCAATCTTCTGAAACGCCGCAATCAGTTCCAGCGTTTCGGCGTTGATCACAGGAGCAATACTGCCAGATTCGCCCTCTGCCACTAAACCACGCTCCTGGGCCAGATACTCTTCAGCACCATCGTAGAAATACGAAATCGGAACGCTCAACACAGATGCCATTTCGTATAGGCGTCCGGCGGAAATACGATTTACGCCCTTTTCGTATTTCTGAACTTGTTGAAAGGTAAGCTCCAGAAGCTCCCCAAGTTTTTCCTGGGTCAACTTAAGCTCTCGGCGCCGCCACCGTACACGCTGGCCGACGATGCGATCAATATCGCTCGGTAGTTTACTGTCAGACATTTTGTCTTTTGTGCCGCTCTCTTTGGATTGTCTAGGTATAGAAAGGCCCGCAATGGTTGTGAACCTCAAGTGAGCGTTGGTTTCCTTTTTCTTACTCAGCGCCGCCAGGCCATAAAAGCAAGCAGAGAAAACAGCACAAGCGTCAACGGAAACAACATCTGCCCCGTCCGGGACTGGAACAAGGGCGACACAACCGGGCTGGGAAGCGGTCCACGAAGCGTTTGCCCCGCCCACCCGTCCGGGTTGTCTTGCGCAAGCGCCGTGCGCTGGGTCTCTCTTCCGTACCCATCAACAATGGCAGACACGCCCCGGCTGGCGACGCGCGCCATCGGCAATCCCGACTCAATCGCACGGTAGCGATTCTGTGCGTAATGCTGAGCCGGCCCGACCACCGCGCCAAACCAACCATCATTGGAAACAACCACAATCCAGTCCGCGCGATGACCGGCCGTTTGCTGCGCATCATAAGCGACATTTGGATAGAGCGCCTCATAGCAGATCATGGCGACAAAGGGCGGTACGCCATCACCATAAACCACGGCAGGACCAACGCCGGGCTTGAAGCCATTGGTCGCCATTTGCTGCATCGCGCCGGGCAGAATCCCTGAAATCGCCTGGCCGAAGGGAATGATTTCCGCAATGGGAAGCTCGCCGACCGGAACAAGCCTGTGCTTGTCGTAGAGACCTGCTGCGCCTGTAACCGCGCTTTCTTGCGACAGAATCGCCAGCGCATTGAACCAATCATTGCTCCCGGCTGCCCGCCTTGTTGTCCCCGCAATCAGGCTTCTCTCGCCAAGATAGGCTGCTGTGGGTTCAAGCTGCCGCGCTTCAAGCAAGTTGCTACCCGTGGCGCCCTCGGGCCACAAGATAATGTCCCCGGCCTCACCCGTGCCATCGGTCAGCCATTGCAAGTACCGCCGGAACACCGCCGGGTTTGCTGTGGTAAAACTCGCATCGCGGGGATGCGGAACGTACTTTTCGCTCTGCGGCACACCGACATCCATCAGGACCAATTGATGCTCTGTGAACTCGGTCGGCGCCTGGAGCTTTTGTGCGCCCCAGGCCCATAGCCCAGCAATCAAAACCACAGATACGACAGCCGGTAGCAATCGTCCTGAAAGTCCGCGTTTTTCACGGGTATCGACGAGGGCCGCCGGGCTTGCGCAGGCGAAGATCGTAATCAGGGTGAGCCAATACACGCCGCCAAGACTGGCCGCCTGGGATAACGCACCACCCGGCAAAAAGGTTGTCCCAGCCAGATTCCAGGGGAAACCGCCAAACAAGGCGCCGCGAATCCACTCCCCAAGGCCGAAAAACAGGGCAAAAATGAAAATTCTCGACGGTGAAGATGACCAAAACGCCCCCGCCATCGTCATCACCGCACCCCAGATCAACGCCATGCCGCCCGGCAACACAATGAGCGGTAACCAGAGGAAGACGGCGTGTTTTTCCGGCTCCACCAGGAACGGCGATGCGGTCCAGTGAAGCGAGACCAGGAAAAAGCCGAAACCGAAAGCCCATCCGCGGGCAAACACAGCACGGCCCCACCGTTTCAATCCCCGCGCGCCATCGATCATCCAAACCAGACCGGTCAGACTGACAATCAGTGCCGCTGTGACGTGAAACGGCGCAAAAGCAAGCGCCGAAAACGCGCCGAGCAAGATTGAGATGCCCATGGCGCGCCAGCGACGCGCACGCGCCAAAGCCTCATGCAGCGGCCCCAGCGCCGTGACCCCGTGTCCTGCGGTTGCCAGGTCGGTCATGTTGCGTCGGGTGTCGCCGGGGTCGCGGGCGCTGTTCGCAAACGGAGCCTGCGGATGCGGCGGCTGTCACCATCCATGATTTCCACATCGACGCCGGTCGGATGCCTTAACACCTCGCCACGCACCGGAATGCGGCCAGCGAGGGCGAACGCAATACCGCCCAGAGTGTCGATCTCATCGTCACGGTCGGGCAACGACAGGTCGAGCCCGGTGTCTTCCTGAAAGTCTTCGATCTCCATGCGGGCATCCACTTCAAACACGTTCCGGCCACGCCGGATAATCTGATCCGTGTCTTCATCGTGTTCGTCTTCAATGTCTCCGACAATTTCTTCAACCAGGTCTTCAAGGGTGACCAGACCATCGGTGCCGCCATACTCATCCACCACAAGGGCGATATGAATGCGCGTCGATTGCATCTTCACCAATAGATCCGCAAGCGGCATGGACGCTGGCACGTACAGCACCTCCCGACACATCCGCGCCAGCGGTTTTCCATCTTCGGCGCCCGACGCCGCAATCTCCGTCACAACATCCTTGATGTGGACGAATCCGATCGGGTCATCGAGCGTTTCCCGGTATATGGGTAGCCGTGAGTGCGCCACATCAGCAAAGAACCGAATCACTTCTGACAGCGGCGTATCGGCCTCAATCGCAACGATATCCGCACGCGGGATCATGACATCGGAAACGGCCGCGCGCTCAAACTCGCTGACGCGCAGACGCATATCCGTTTCAGCCGTATGACCGTTCAAGGAATGGGACGTGTTTTCATCGGTCTCGTCACGGCGACCGAATGCAAACAAGCGCCCCAGCCGACTTCGGCCAGCATCACTTGGATCAGAAGAGTCAGAATCGGTCATCGCCATGGCTTAAGCCTATTTGGAATATGGGTCAGGGAGGCCAAGTCTGGCAAGCGCTTTAACTTCCAGCGCTTCCATTTCTGATGCCTCTGTGTCTTCGCGATGATCATGGCCCTCCAAATGAAGGAAGCCGTGGACCAGCATATGCGTAAGATGGGCCGCCAGCGGGCGACCGGCGGATGCGGCATCTCGCGCGCAAACCCCGTAACCAACCGCGATATCTCCGAGGAAATCAGGCGTTTCAGGCCCGGCCGGAAAAGACAACACATCGGTCGGCAGGTCCTTTTCACGCCATTGCGCGTTCAACGCCTGCATTTCTCCATCACCTGTCAGCAAAACTGATACGCTGCCCTTTGCGGGCGATTCCAATACCGACGCCGCCGCGCCAAGAGCCGCGTTTACGATCGCTTCAGTGTCACCCAGAACTGTCCACGCCTCATCTGCGCAGCGTAAATCCAATTGAATTGCGCTCACCCTGCCCCCGCCGCCGCATAGGCATTGATAATGCGAGACACCAGTGCATGGCGCACCACGTCTTTTGATGTGAGCCGAGAGACTGATATTCCATCGACGTTTTCAAGGATCGACAGGGCATGAATGAGCCCCGATGGCTGGCTGCCGGGAAGATCCACTTGCTCGATATCGCCGGTCACGACCATGCGGGAGTTTCGGCCAAGTCGGGTCAGCACCATCTTCATCTGCTGGATCGACGTGTTCTGCGCTTCATCCACAATGACAAACGCCTTTTTCAGCGTTCGTCCGCGCATGAAGGCGAGCGGTGCGACTTCGATTTCTCCGCGCGACAAACGCCGTTCCATTTGCTCCTGGCCCATTAACTCACGGAGTGAATCCCAGATCGGTTGCATGTAGGGATCGACCTTTTCTTCCAGCGTGCCGGGCAAGAATCCGAGCTTCTCACCGGCCTCAACCGCTGGGCGGGTTACAATCAACCGTTCGCGCACACCGGCAAGCAGTTCGGCAACACCCACTGCCACGGCCAGATAGGTTTTGCCTGTTCCTGCGGGGCCGACCCCAAAACAAAGGCCGTTCTGGGCGCTGGACAGGCGGTCGAGATATGCAGATTGCCCCGATGTTTGAGGCGTGACAGGTCGTTTAAGCCCGGTGAGACTGGAAAATGACGCTTCCGGAGCTTGTGCAGACGCGATTGCGCCATCCAGCTCCAGATCCGTAGCATCGGCGCCGCCGTTTAAACGGCGCTCAAATTCAGCCAACGCCGCTTCAGCAATCGAGACGCCTTCGGACGTGCCGAAGATGATGATCCCGCCGCCCTGGCTTTCCAGCCTCAGGCCGTAATCGGCAAGTTTTGCCTCGATCCGCTGCAAATTCGCGTGGTGCGGACCGCAAAGATCGCGCAAACGCTCCGGCGAGGCGACATCATAAATCCGGCTAACCGGGGCGTTCGGTGAGGCTGGAGGACGCGGCGCCAAACTCACGCGGCCACCTCCGCTTCCGATTTCAGCACGCCGGATAGGGAGTTCAGGCTCGCCCCAACAATCTCAACATTGACGACCTTGCCTTGAAACGCGTCTGCGCCTTCGAAGTGGACGGATTGCAGATAGGGCGATCGACCGTGAAGCTGGCCGGGCAAACGGCCTTTTCCCGTGACCAATATCGGCAGGGTCTCACCAACCTTCGAAGCGTTGAACGCCGATTGCTGCTCGCGGATAAGCGCTTGCAAGCGTTGAAGTCGCTTATCCTTCACATCTTCCGGCACCTGGCCGAACATATCGGCGGCAGGCGTGCCAGGGCGCGGGCTGTATTTGAATGAATAGGCCGACGCGTATCCCACCGCCCGGACCAGTTCCATCGTGTCTTCGAAGTCTCTGTCATGCTCACCAGGGAAGCCGACGATGAAATCAGACGCCAACGCAATATCAGGACGAGCCGCGCGCACTTTTTCGATGGTCGAGAGATAGTGCGCCGCCGTATGGTCGCGATTCATGGCGTTCAGGATCGCGTCGGAACCAGATTGCACTGGAAGATGCAGGTACGGCATCATCGCTTCAGTATCGCCATGGGCCGCGATCAGATCATCATCCATGTCGCGCGGATGGCTTGTTGTGTAGCGGATCCGATCAATCCCGCCGATTTTGGCCAGGTGACGCGAAAGCGCGCCAAGGGTCCACTCATCACCGCCGTCCACAACCGGCGCGGCGCCATGCCAGGCATTCACATTCTGACCGAGTAATGTGATCTCGCGAACACCCTGGGCCGCCAGCGAGCGCGCCTCCAGTGTGATATCATCGACCGACCGAGACACCTCAGCGCCGCGCGTGTAGGGCACCACGCAGAAGGTGCAGAACTTGTCGCAGCCCTCCTGGACGCTGAGAAACGCGCTTGGGCCGTCCGCATCGCGCTGTTTTGGCAGGGCGTCGAATTTCTCCAACGTGTCGAATTCGGTCTCAAGCCGATCACCCGCCGCCCGGCTCACCCGCGCCACCATTTCTGGCAGCTTGTGATAGGCCTGCGGGCCGAGCACCAGATCGACGGCAGGTTGGCGGCGCATTATTTCAGCGCCTTCGGCCTGGGCCACACAGCCGGCGACCGCGACCGTCATCTTGCCGCCGGCGGCCTCTTTCATTTTCTTGATCTTGCCGAGCTCGGAATACACCTTTTCGGTGGCTTTCTCGCGAATGTGGCATGTGTTCAGCACCACAAGATCGGCGCCCTCAGGCGCATCGACCGGGGCATAGCCAAGCGGCGCCAATACATCACGCATACGCTCGCTGTCGTACACATTCATCTGGCAGCCATAGGTCTTGATGAAAAGCCGCTTCTTGGCGGCGGTATTCTTTAGGTCCGTCATCGCGCGCTCTATGCCTGAAAATCGGCCGTGAGGCCAGATGGCTCGATCATTCCACCAGCGCCGCAGCATCAGGTAAGCAAGGCGGCGCAAGACGTTCGACGATCTCGGTCGCTGCAAACCGCGTGAAGTCGCCGGAAATCAAAATGCGTCCATCCAATATGGGCGTATGAACAACAGGGGAGGCGATCACATCTTCGTCCAATCGAAGCTCAATCGGCTGACCCAACTGTTCGCGTGTCAGAGTGGCGACAGACCAGGCCGCGTCTTCATCCAACTGGATCGTAATCCCGAACCGACCGGTCGCGGAATCTTCCTGGACCTGGGCCTGCACTGATTGTGGTGCGAATTCCAACGGACCAATGCCAAGCATGGCCGGACTGATCGTTTCGGGCCGACACACCGGCTCAGCAACAGGCGGCTCTGGCGCCAGACACGCCGCAATCAAACCTGTCGGAAGCAACCACACAAACCGCAGCATCTCTTGAACTCTTCGTTTGAAGTAATGCTGAGTAGTTGGATAAGAATTCGCGAAGAAACAGACTTGAAAAACAAAAAAGCCCCATCCGGAACGGACCCGGACGAGGCTTTTACATTTTTTGGTCAGAAAAGCCTAGTTTTCGGCCTCTCCGCCTTCAGCTTCTGCGGCGGCGGCTTCAGCCGCAGCGGCAGCGGCTGCTGCAGCTTCTTGCTCGGCCTTGGCCTTTGCCATGGCTTCACGCTCTTTGGCTGCCGCTTCCTGGCGCGCCAGCTTGTCAGCAGCGCGCTGGCGTTTGCGTTCGGTCTTGGAAACGGCGATCTCGACTTGCTCGATGCCGTGGCCGGTCGTCCGCTCAGCGATCCGGGCGGACTTACCGCGGCGATCGCGCAGGTAGTACAGTTTGGCGCGGCGCACGCGGCCCTTGCGCTTCACTTCCACACTATCAACGTTTGGCGAATACAGTGGGAACACACGCTCGACGCCTTCACCGAAGGAGATCTTGCGAACGGTGAAGTTCTCATTGATGCCGCCGCCGGAGCGGGCAATGCAGACGCCTTCAAAGCGCTGGATCCGCTCGCGCTCGCCCTCTTTGATGCGAACGTTGACCGTCAGCGTGTCACCCGGCGAGAAGTCGGGCATGGATTTGCCATCATGGAGGCGGGCAGCCTCTTCGGCTTCAAGTTCCTGAATGATATTCATCGCCAGTCTCCGGACGCGTTACGCTTCGTTTTCGGTGCGCTTGAGGAGGTCAGGCCGCCTCTCCCGCGTGATTTTTGTCGCCTCTGTGCGCCGCCAGGTCTCCACTTTGCCGTGGTCGCCTGATGTCAGCACCTCTGGAACCTCCCGGCCCTCCCACACCCGTGGCCGAGTGTAGTGGGGATATTCGAGCAGCCCCGTCTCAAAACTCTCATCTTCCAGCGAGGCTTCGTTGCCTGCAACACCGGGAAGGAGCCTCACACACGCTTCTATCAGCGCCTGGGCCGCCACCTCGCCGCCGGCAAGCACAAAGTCGCCCAGCGAGATTTCCTCCATGTCACAGGCGTCAATCGCCCGCTGATCCAGACCTTCAAAGCGGCCGCAAAACAAAATCAACCCTGGTCCACTGGCGATCTCTCGCACGCGGGCCTGGGTGAGCGGCTTGCCCCTCGGGCTCAGATAAATCAGTGGCCGTTCCCCACGGGGCGTACCACTTACCGCTGCCGCCGCCACATCGGGTCTCAGCACCATACCAGCACCGCCCCCGAAAGGGGTGTCGTCAACGGATCGGTGCTTATGATGTGAAAAATCCCGGATGTCCAGTGTCTCAAGCGACCAAATTCCAGCCTGGCGCGCACGCTCGATGATGGAGACGCCAAGAACGCCCGGAAAGGCGTCCGGAAAAAGGGTGAGAACGGAGGCTTGGAAGGTCATTGTCGGCATAAAGCGCAAATTTTTGCGCTGCGCAAAAGCTCGTGTTCAGTCTGGGAGAGTAAAGTGCTCTCATGTCTCCGATATGCGACTTCCTCAAGGGCTTTGGCCTCGGCCTGTTCCAGTGGGTAGCTAACCGTGTGATTTTCACCGTGGTCCGGGTCGGTGCGATCTTCGCGTTTCTATGGCTGATCGGGTGGCAACCCGCCATATTTGGCCACCCTTATGCGCCCGTTTTCGGCGTTGGTCTCGTCGTCCTGGGCGGTATTCTCTGGCGGCTTTGGAAGGCGTTTCCGCCCCAGGAAAAAGGCGATGCATGGGAAAAACTGGCAACCGGGGAAGGCGACAAGCCCTGAACTTACTGCGCGACCCAGCCCCCATCCATCTGCATCATGGCGCCATTGATCTGCGCCGCGTCATCTGAGCACAGGAAGGACGCCATGCCCGCCACTTGCTCGGCTGTCACAAATTCCTTGGTCGGCTGGGCGGCCAACAAGACATCGCGCTTGACCTCTTCCTCGGTAATGCCGCGCGATTTGGCGGTGTCGGCGATCTGGGCTTCCACCAGAGGCGTGAACACATAGCCCGGACAAATGGCATTGCAGCGCACGCCATGCTCGGCGCCTTCAAGAGCAACGACCTTTGTCAGCCCGGCAATTCCGTGTTTGGCAGCGACGTAAGCAGACTTGTAGGGTGAGGCGACCAGAGCATGGGCGCTGGCGGTGTTGATGATCCGGCCCCAGCCCTTGTCCTTCATATGCGGCATGGCCAGGCGGATCGTGTGAAACGCGGCCGTCAGGTTCAGCGCAATGATGAAATCCCATTTCGATTTAGGGAACTCGTCGATCGGCGCTACGTGCTGGACGCCGGCATTGTTGACCAGAATATCAACCCCGCCGAATTCTTCCTTGGCGTAGTCCATCAAATCTTCGATGGCCTCGGATTTGGTGAGGTCGGCGCCGTGAAAGCCGACTTTCAAACTGTATTCCCGCTCCATGGCGCGGCGCGTCTCTTCAATCTCATCGGCATTACCCAAGCCATTGAGGATGACATTTGCCCGATTACCGGCAAACTTCTCTGCGATGGCCTTGCCGATTCCACTGGTTGATCCCGTCACAAGGGCGGTTTTTCCATTCAGCATGTGTTCATCTCCTTGAGGCGCGCGCCGGTCCCCTTATAAGGATCGGTAGGGTGGGAACGCTTTTAGCCGTGTTGCGGCTGCGAAACAACGAGGTCGGTATGGGTGATTGGCGTTCTGAACTCGCGGCGTTCCAAGCGGGACTGCCGGACTTTCTTTTGTTCACCGGCGTTGCAGGTGTGATGCTGGTTCTGGCGGTGGCCATTTACGTCAAATTGACGCCCTGGCGCGAGTTGGCTCTGGTAAAAGACAAGAACGGCGCAGCCGGGCTGGCATTGTCTGGTGCGATTGTCGGTCTCGCCATTCCAATTTCAGCATGCCTGGCCAATTCAATCTCCATCTTCGGACTGGTGATCTGGGGCGTGGTCTCGCTGCTACTCCAGCTGCTCGCTTATCGCATTACCGATCTTCTACTGCGCGATCTGCCGCGGCGGATTGAAGAAGACCAGGCCGGACCGGCCATCGTACTGATCGGCGCGAAACTGGCCTCGGCTGCACTTCTGGCAGCGGGCCTTTGGGATCCGCACCTCCACGCACTATAAGTGTGAGGGAGCGTACGGCCTGATGCGGCAACTCGATTTCGTTCTCTACGCTCTGGTTTTGGCGGTGGTCCTCTGGGCGCTTGCCGGCCCGGGTGGGGAGTCGGGCGACTCGCCAGAGACTTTGCCAGATCACATCGAAAACGACGGGCCCATGTTGCCCGACCCATCGGTCTTCGACGAACGCATCCTTGTCATGGTGGACGACCCCCAGGATGGGATCGGCACCGCATTCGCAGTAAACAGGAACGGCCAGTGGCTAACGGCGCGCCACGTGGTGGAAGGTTGCCGGCAGGTCTCCCTGTTGGTGGCGCCAGGCCGTTATGTCCCGGTCCAATCGGTGAAAGTCTCCGACACTTCAGACCTGGCCCTGTTGACCACGGGCCGGTCACCGCGCGCGGTGGATCTGGACCTGACCACACCGCTTTATGTGGGCGAGGAAGGCTTCCATGTAGGCTATCCTGGCGGGCGTCCGGGCGAAGCGGCCACCCGGCTGCTGGCGCGGTCGAAACTGCTCAGCCGCGGTCTGCGCCGCAGCGAAGAGGACGTAATCGCCTGGGCCGAAGTTGGCCGCACGCGCGGCCTGAACGGAAGTCTCGGCGGCCTGAGTGGCGGCCCGGTGTTCGACGCCAATGGCGTCGTCCGCGGAGTCATTGTCGCGGAAAGCCCGCGGCGCGGCCGGATTTACACCACCGCGCCGTCATCGATCACCACGTTTCTGGAGCAGGAAGGCGTTGAGGCTGGCGAAGGCCGCTCGACACCGTTCACCGTGAAAGACTATGGCAGCCGCGCCGACGATGCTCGCAACTCGCTACAGGTGGTGAAGGTCGCCTGTCGCGTCTCATGAACCCGTTCGCTGACCAGCTGATCGTGCGGACACGCACGCTCGGACCGCTTTGTGTTGGGATTGACCCCCATGCGGGCCGGATTCCCGCTCTGTTTGGCGGCGACACCCCGCAGGGATTGGCCGTATGGGGCAAAGCCCTTGTAACTCTAGCCGCCGGTAATGTAGCCGCTGTAAAACCTCAGGTCGGCCTGTTTGAACGCCACGGACCGGACGGCATGGCCGCCCTGCAGACGGTGGCGGCCCAAGCCCGCGCGAACGACTTGCTTGTGATCATGGATGCCAAGCGCGGCGACATCGGGTCTACAGCAGAAGGCTATGCGGCGGCGTATTTAAACCCCGGCGCGCCTTTTGAGTCAGATTGCGTGACGGTGAACCCGTATATGGGGCTCGATACACTCGAGCCATTTCTGACCCGCGCCGAAACCCACGGCAAAGGAGTCGCCGTACTGGCTCGTACGTCGAACCCAGGATCGGCAGACTTCCAAATGCTGGAGAGTGGAGGCGCGCCAGTTTGGGCAAACGTGACATCCGCGCTTGCACGATTGTCGCCCCGCCTGGCTGGAAAGTCCGGGTGGAGCAGCCTGATGCTGGTCGCCGGCGCCACAGGCCCCGGTGAAGCGCGCCGCATGCGCGAGCTCGCCCCGAAATGTCCCTTCCTGGTGCCCGGCTATGGCGCACAAGGCGCCGGCGCAAAAGACGCCTTGGCTGGATTTGTTCCCGGACCCACAGGCGTGCTGGAGGGCGGTGTGGTCAATGCCTCGCGCGCCGTCACATTTCCCAGCGCAGCCGAGAGTGCCGACACCGCTGCAGCATGGGACCGCGCCATCATCACCGCGATTGAAGACGCCCAGGCCGACTTAAAGTCTGCTGCCGGTGCACATTGATACCGACGGGACCTCGACAAATCACTGAGTCTGGCACTGTATCTACCACTGGAATGAGCGCGGGAACACGCGCCGTGTCGGGAGGATCCATAAATGCGTACTTTGAGCTTGCTGGTCGCATTATCGTTTTTGACCGCCTGCGGTCCGCCGCGCGGGAGTTTTGAACCGCAAGACACCGCTGAAACGCTCGACGCGGCTGATGTGGCGGTTGCCATGGAAGTCGACTCCGACACTGTCACAGACTGGCGCGTGCACGGCGGCAATGCCGAAGAGCATCGCCACTCGCCCCTCCAGAAGGTGAATCTCGACACGGTCGACCGGCTCGGTGTGGCCTGGACCTATGATCTGTCGACCACACGCGGTGTTGAAGCCACGCCGATCGTGCAAGACGGCGTGATGTATGTAACGTCGGCCTGGTCGGTGGTGCACGCTCTAGATGCCGCCACAGGTGAAGAGCTCTGGGTCTACGACCCAGACGCACCGGGCGAAACAGCGATTAAAGCGTGTTGCGATGTGGTGAATCGCGGCGTCGCCGTTGCCGGTGGTAAGGTCTATGTCGGCGTCATCGATGGTCGACTGGAAGCTTTGGAAGCCGAGACGGGAAAACTGATCTGGTCAACCGTGACGGTGGATCAGGATAAGCCCTACACCATAACCGGCGCCCCGCGTATCATCGATGGCAAAGTGTTGATCGGCAATGGCGGCGCTGAGCTTGGCGTACGCGGGTACATTTCCGCCTATGATGCCCAGACCGGCAAACTCGACTGGCGGTTTTATACCACGCCAAACCCAATCAAAACCCCCGACAACGCAGCATCGGATGACACGCTCACAACACTGGCCAACGCCACATGGGGCGATGATGGCGCCTGGATCAGCGATGGCGGCGGAGGCACCGTGTGGGACTCCATCATCCATGACAAGGCCAACGACCAGATCATCTTTGGCGTTGGCAATGGCTCACCCTGGAACCCTGAACTTCGAGATCCAGACGGCGGCGACAATCTGTTCCTGTCGTCCATCGTCGCGGTGGAAGTGGAAACCGGCGCATATAAATGGCATTTCCAGACCACACCGCGTGACAGCACCGATTACACCGCGACCCAGACCCTGATCCTGGCAGACTTGCCACTGGGCGAAGATGGCGCCGCGCGCAGGGTGGTCATGCAGGCACCGAAGAACGGGTTTTTCTACGTGCTTGACGCACAAACTGGCGCGTTCATCTCCGGCGACGCGTTTGTCCCGCAAAACTGGGCGTTGGGCCTGGATGAGTCAGGGCGACCCATTCGCAACCCTGATGCCGACTATACGCGCAACCCGGCCTTTATCGCCCCGGGCTCGCTGGGCGCCCATAACTGGCATCCAATGGCCTATGATCCGCACGCGCGTTTGGCATACATTCCTGCTCAGGAAATTCCTGCGCTTTTTTCCCAGGATCCATCGGGAACCGACGGCGTGAAATGGAACACGGGCACAGACTTCAGCGCCGGAATTCCCCCCATCTTAACGCCCGAGATAGAAGCGGCCCTTCGCGCCACGTTGAAAGGCCGTCTGATCGCCTGGGACCCCGTAGCGCGTCAACCACGCTGGAGCGTTGAACATCAAGGACCATGGAATGGCGGTGTTCTGTCCACGGCAGGCGGACTGGTCTTCCAGGGCCAGCTGAATGGCGATTTTTCAGCCTACGACGCAGCAACCGGCGACCTGATGTGGCAACAGAATGTGAAGGCCGGCGCGAATGCTGGCCCGGTTACCTATGAAGTGGATGGCGAACAGTACATCTCTATCGCTGCGGGCTGGGGCACGATCTATACGCTGCTGTCGGGGTACGCATTCGATGAAAAGATCGATCCGCGGCTTGGCCAGGTCGTCACCTTCAAGCTGGATGGAAACCAGATCATTCCCGACCCCGATGTCTTCGAGATCGAACGGATGCCGATGGCTAAAGCGTTTGGAACCGAGGCGGTGCTGGAGACCGGCCGCGTGGCTTATGCTCGCAACTGTATGGTCTGCCACGGCGTCTCGGCGATCAGTTCCGGCGTGCTGCCAGACCTGCGCTGGTCCGCCATCACTGGTGATGAGGCCATATGGGACATGGTGGTGCTGGACGGTTCCCTCTCCAGCAATGGCATGGTCGCGTTCGATGATGTGTTGTCGCAAGACGAGGCGGAATCCATCCGCGCCTATGTACTCGCTCAGGCTCACGCACAGGCCGCGGCCGATGCTGAACCGATCGTTGAAGATGGCGACGAAATTCCATCTGACGAATGATGGATGGCTTGCTATACTGAGCGCGCAACAAAGAGGCACCCTGTCATGGCCATTGTCGGTCTACTCATTGCGATTGTCGGCGGAATAGCGGCATGGAGTTGGCGCGCCCAACGCGCCGCCGAAGCCGCGCGTGAACTCGAGGGCATCGCCAGAACGGCCGCCAATCTGCCACGCAAGCTCGCCTTCAAGCGCAAGACGGGGAAAGCCGGTCTTCAACTGGTCGATGATCCGCGCGAGGCTGCAACGCTGATGATGGTGGAAATTGGCCGCGCCGGGCGCGAATTCAGCCGGGAAACTCGCGAAGTGATCGAAGAAATCATCATAAATGAGTTCGAGCTTGAGACCGAAGATGCCGATGCGTTAGTGGCCCATGCGACCTTCATGCTTCGTGATGCCCCAGTGGCCGACGCAGTGATGACACGAATGAGCAAGATGATTTTCAACCAGAACGCCATCGGGCCCAAGGAGATCGTCGATCTCGACAGTATGCTGGTGGCTGTGTCTGAAGCCGACGGCCTGCCCAACGCCGACCAGTTGATGTTGTTGCAGACGTTTCGAAACGTCGTTGGGCTGAGAACCTGACCGCCTTCAAACGAAAACCCCGGACGGGGAACCGACCGGGGCAATTGCGTTTGGACATGTGAAGGCGGGTACTATTTCTGAACATCGTCCTCGCGGGCGACGGCGCGGTCTTCCTCGTCAAACACAATCTCGGCTTCTTCGCCGCGGCCATAGTCGCGGGACTTTTTCGCCAGACGGTCCATGCTTTCGCTGAGCGTTCCAGCGCTCATCGCCATGGTTTTGTCTGAAGAGATTCCAACGCCCTGCGCGTCACCAAACTGGCCAAAGTCTGCGCCAAGGAAAACCACTTCCCAGCCGCGCTCGCGAGCCCGGTCGAGCGCTGCCTTGGCACCATCGCGGGTAATTTCGCGCGACGCGTTTTCATGGCCGTCCGTCATGATCACGAGTACGGCTTTCTCCGGCGCATCGGTTTCAGCCAGTGAGACCAACCGGCCAATTGCGTCAAATAGGGGCGTCATGCCCCGCGGATTGGCCTCGTCATTGGTGACATCATCCCAGGTGTCGGCGTTCACGCCCCGGCGCAACACGTCAAACTGGAAGCCGTCATGATTGTCGAACACGGCCAAAGTGACATCCGTGCTCAACGTATCGGGACCTTCTTCCGGCTCAGCTTCGGCAACGGAGCGGGCATAGGTGTTCACAGACACCAGCGCCTCATCCCAGAGGCTGGACATGGATCCGGTGCGATCAAGAAGAATGTAGGAGTGCACGTTTAGGTCCTCCGGTGCGACTGTGGGCGTGGGTGAAGCGATGG
This sequence comes from Pseudomonadota bacterium, assembly GCA_039815055.1. Lineage (GTDB taxonomy): Bacteria > Pseudomonadota > Alphaproteobacteria > Caulobacterales > Hyphomonadaceae > UBA5336. The sequence goes on from JBCCAA010000019.1 coordinate 22,658, forward strand.
CGGCTGCCGGCAGTATCAATGTGGCGAGCCCGGCGAAGATGCGTTTCATGGACATGGTTCCCGTCTCCCGTGTTGGTGTGAGCGGGTGTTCGCATTCAAATGCGGCGGGCAAGCGGCGCCGGAAAGGTGATTGCGTGCCGAAACGAAAAACCCCGGCGCCGGGCCGGGGTTCTGGTCATCTTTGAAAGACGTCGGGCGCTTACATAAAGCCCTTGAACTTGTCCTTGAACTTGGACACACGGCCGCGCTCTGAGATGCGGGCCGATCCACCGGTCCATGCCGGGTGGGTGGTCGGGTCGATGTCGAGCACCAGGCGGTCACCTTCTTTGCCATAGGTGGAGCGCGTTTGGTATTCGGTGCCGTCATTCATCACCACGGTGATGAAATGATAATCGGGATGGCCTTCTGTCTTCATGGCGCTGCTCGTCTCAACTGATCGGGTGCGGGGCGCCCCGCACAGAATTTCCAAAGCGCGGCTAGTACCTGATCAGGACGCCCCGATCAAGGCCTAACCGGCGCCAACCGGCGCATCCTCTGCGATCTCTTCCACAGCGCGAACTTTCAGGCCTGTGATCTGGTTGCGTTTGCGCCGCAAAATATCGAACTGGTAGCCGTGAAAGACAAAACACTGGCCAGATTCCGGGATGGTCTGGGCCTCATGGATCACCAAGCCCGCCACCGTTACCGCTTCATCGTCGGGCAAAGCCCAACCGCGCGCACGATTGAGATCGCGGATCGGCACCCAGCCATCCACATTCACGGAGCCATCGGGCTGAGGCCGCACTCCTTGCATGGGCACATCGTGTTCGTCGCGAATGTCGCCAACAATTTCTTCCAGAATGTCTTCAAGGGTCACAAGACCCTGAATGGCGCCATACTCGTCCACCACCAGAGAAAAGTGGCTGCGTTTGGACAGGAACTGGTCAAGCTGGTCCTGCACCAGAGTGGTTTCCGGAATGAACCAGGGCTCACGAAGGATCTGGGAAATATCTAGCTGATCCAGATCACCGCCCTGGGGCGCCAGGGCGCGCAGCAAATCCTTGGCATGGAGTATGCCGACAATCTCTTCCTGGTCACCGCGATAGAGCGGCAGTCGTGTGTGCGGACTGGCCAGAGCCTGCATCACCAGTTCCCGCGGCGGCAGGTCCGCGTCCAGCATGTTGATGTTCTTGCGGTGGATCATGACGTCTTCCACCGACAAGTCTTTCAGGTCCAAAGCACCCACCAGACGATGCCGATCCGCCGTGTCCATGCCACCTTCGGAATGGTGAAAGTCCACCACGCCGCGAATTTCCTCGTCAAAGGGCACGACATCGCCCGCTTCCTTGATGCCGAGCAAACGCAGCGTCGTGTTCACGATGGCCTGGATACCGACGACAATCCAGCCGACAGCCGCTTTCAGCCATCCAATTGGCCGCGCGACAGACATCGCCATGTCATCGGGACGCGTGATCGCATAGGTTTTCGGCAGAACCTCTGCAAAAACAAGCACCAGTATCGTCATCACCGAGGTGGCCAGAACCATCGCCAGGCCGCCTTGGCCGAAAATGGAAATAAACAGGCTGGTCGCCAGCGCCGAGGCGAGAATGTTGACCAGATTGTTGCCCAGCAGGATCGCCCCGATCAGGCCTTCCTTGTCTTCAAGCAGCTTTGTAACGGACGCCGCACGCGCATCGCCCTCTTTTTCAAGCGCATGCATTCGCGAGCGCGAAGCGGCGGTCAGAGAGGTTTCCGAGCCTGAGAAAAAGCCCGAAAGGCTCAACAGGAAAATGATGGCAATCGCCGTACCGATGATCATGGTCGGTCTTGGGTCTCCAGAGAGAGGAAATCGTGAACGTCTTTCAGGTCAGCGTCCGGTTGGATAAATGCGCGACCAATGCCACGCGCCAGGATCAGCGGCACAGACGTGCCCCGAGCCTTTTTATCCTGCTTCATATGCTCAACCAGACGGGCAGCAGGATACGGCCCACCTCGAAGGTCGGGAATACGGGTGGCCAGGCCAGCAGTATTTAGCGCCGCTTCAGCGCGGCAGCCTTCATTGTTGCCCATAAGGCCCAGCCGGGCAGAGTAACGCAGGGCCAGAGCCATGCCACAGGCTACCGCCTCGCCATGCAGAAGGTTTGGCCCATAACCATTTTCCGCTTCCAGCGCGTGGCCAAACGTGTGGCCAAGATTGAGCAAGGCCCGGATCCCGCCTTCGCGCTCATCCTCAGCGACGATGTCAGCTTTAGCCTGGCAGGACCGCGCAATGGCCTCGCCAAGCGGTTCGGGCTTCAGCGCCATGACATCAGCGCCATGGGTCTCAAGCCAATCAAAAAACGTCTCATCGCCCAGCAAGCCGTATTTGACCACTTCGGCATAGCCTGCCGCGCGTTCGCGTTCGGGAAGCGTGGACAGCAGATCTGTATCAATCAAGACGTGGCGGGGCTGGTAAAACGCGCCGACCAAATTCTTGCCCTGGCGTGTGTTGATCGCTGTCTTGCCGCCGACGGAACTGTCGACCTGCGACAACAGCGTGGTTGGGACCTGGATCAGCGCCATGCCGCGTTTCATCGTCGAGGCCGCGAACCCCGCCAGGTCGCCGACAACACCGCCGCCGAGCGCGATCAGTACATCGCTGCGGCTCGCACCGGCTTCAAGCAGCCAGTCGAGCGTGGACTCCAGTTCCCTCCAGGATTTCGATGCCTCGCCGGGTGATATGGCACGGCTGACCACCGCAAAGCCGGACGTTGCCAACGCGGCTTTCAACGCCGCCATATGCAGCCCATCCACAGTGTGGTCGGTCAGTACGAAAACGCGAGGCGCCTTCAACAGTGGGGTGAGCACCGATGCCAGGCTCGACAACGCGCCTGGGCCTATGACGATATCATAACTGCGCGCGCCAAGCCCGACTTTTACCGTGCGCAACAGAGTACTTTGCGAATCAGGCATCGGTTTGCCACCCCTCAAGGGCCTCCAGGATCGCTCTCACGGTCGTGTTGTGAGGTCCGTCGACACTGGCGACTGACAGATCAGCCTGACTGTAAAAGGGTTCACGCTCGGTGAAGAGCTTGCTGAGCACGCCCTTCGGATCAGGCGATTTCAACAGTGGACGCGTGTTGCGCCTTGAAACCCGCTTCCACAGTGTTTCCAGGTCGGCGTTCAGCCAGACAGTTACCGCCTTCTCACGTAATACTGCGCGCGTATCCGGGTCGAGATAGGCGCCGCCACCGGTCGCCAACACATGGGGCGGCCCTTCCAGCAAGCGCGCAAGCACTCTGCGTTCGCCGCGCCGGAACTCGGCTTCACCATGGAGCGAGAAAATATCTGCAATGGAAAGTCCTGCAGCTTTTTCGATTTCTATGTCGCTATCGAAGAACTGGCGGCCCAGCGCATCGGCAAGTCTGCGACCCACAGTCGACTTGCCTGCACCCATCAGGCCGACAAGGGCAATTGTGCGCGATGCATACGGCGCCTCATTGCTGCCCTGTTTTTTTAGCGAATGTATGTCTGCGCCCATGGTCTTTTCGCGTGTCACCTCATTGTCCTATATGGTGCGAGGTCGGCCCGCAATAATAGAGGCGTGGGCAATTCAATGAGATGTCGGGGCAGACAATGAGAAAATGGCTGGTCATTTTGATCCTGCTTTTACTGGCGCTGGGCGCAATCGCGTTCTGGCTGGCCGATAAAGGACAGACAGCGAAACCGGAACCCGGAGAAGTTCGGATCGAGGTCGAAGATGTTTTCTAGGATGAAATATGCCGCTCTGGTCGTCGCCGCGGTATTGGCCGCTGTGCCGTCTGTCGCCCAGGTTGAAATCCGCTCATTGGAGATGATTGATCCGTTTGGCCGGGGCTATCTGGAAGATGGCGAGGCCGCGATGCCCACAAATATGTGGAAAGCTTCGCGCACCGAAGACTTGTTGCCGCTGATGCGCCAGGTCCGCACCCGCCAGCTGACACCATCGGAACGCACGCTTCTGCGCCGCGTTGTGGTGTCACCAGCCGCCCGCCCCGAAGGTGAACGCGCCAATGAAGTGCTCGCTGAGCGCGCGCGCATCCTTTACGAGCTTGGTGAAGCCGATGCTGCCGCAGATTTGCTCTCCCGGCTTCCGGAAAACCCGCGCGGGCTAGACGCAGCGCAACTGGCTGTCGATCTTCAGCTTGCGCTTGGAAATGAAGCCTCGGCCTGCGCCTCGCTGACCAGTGAAACGCGTGAAGGCGCGTTCTGGGCCAAGCTGCGGGCGGTCTGCGCGGTGCTGCGCAATGATACCGAAGCCGCCCTTTTGGCGATTGAGCTAGCTGAGGCCCAGGGCGTAAATGACGATTGGTTCAAATCCGCCGTGTTTGCCAGCACGCTGGAGAACACTGGCGACCTCGTGGCGCGGTTTGACACCGGCATGAACCTCGCCCTGTCAACGAAACTGGCGCTCGAACCGCCGGTCAATTCAATCACCACGTCGAGGCCCGACCTTGCAGCTGCGATGGCTGAGCGCACAACCATCCCCATTGATGTGCGCATTGTCGCCGCTGGCGTGGCCGCTGAAGCCGGCCTCATTGATGGCCCGGCTCATCGCCAGCTCTATCGGGAAATGATCCGCCAAGAGAATTTCCAACCCACACGGCCGGTTGAAGTTGCGATCCAGGCCCTTGATGCACCGGGAACGGCGTCGGCGGAACGTGACCGAAAGCTAGCCATGGCCCTGCGCTCGTCCATGGGCAATGCCGCGCGCTTTGCGGCCGCTGCACGGTTGTTCGAAGAAGATCTGTCCCGCATAGGTAGAAACGCTGAGTCCGCACGCCATGCGCTCACCTTTGCGCGCGCTGAAATTGCCACAGGAGACTTTGACCGCGCCGATGATTGGCTGGATGCCACCGGCTTCAAGGACGCGCCGGAATTTGACCCCTTCGACGTCGCGATGATGCGGGCCACCATGGTGCTGATCGGCCACGAGCGTAGCGATGAAACGGTCGCAGCCACCGCGGCCGCCCTTGTTGAAAGTGCAGCAGACAATATGAAACGCGCACAAGCCGCGCGGATGTTTGCCCTTTGGACTGCCCGGTATGTTGCGCCGCCCGCTGCGGCTCGGAGCCTTATGGCAGGCGCACGGCCTGAGACAGCGCCCCAGGGCAATGCCTGGCGAATGCTGGCGGTTCGCGCGGCGGCGGAAGCGGAAGCGGCAGGTGAAGTCGTGGTTTCAACACTCGGCGTGACACGCGGCGACCCAACCCGCCTGCCAACGCCGGACCTTCTGATCATTCTGGACAGCCTGACCCAGATCGGCGCCAGTGATGTGGCGGAACAGCTGACGCTGGAAGCTACGGGCTACTGGAAAGTGTCGGGCTAAGCGTTTAGTCGGCCTCCGCCGCCTTGTGCTCCAACTCCATCACTTCCTTGCCTAGGAAAAAGCTGATCGCCGTACGGATGAGCACAAGCAGGCCGACAAAGATCAGGTCGGTCAGCTCCCGCGTGATCACTGTGTGGATGATGTCCGACGCGATCATGAATTCCAGGCCGGTGAGGATGTAGGTCGCCAAAACGGTGCGCGCGGCATTGAGGTTGCCAAGATCATGAAACAGGCCGAGCCCCATGCGCAGGCCGCTGAGCAATTTCACCAACGCCACTAGAAAGCCAAACAGGATCAGCGCAATTCCGATCAGGTCGATACAGATCGCCAGGCCTTCCAGACCGGCCATCAACGGCCCACCGAGGCCAAACGGCAGATGCTCCAGCGAGGTGCCCCCGGTCATCCCCTCCATGACGTGACCGGTGCTATGGCCCGCCATCAGACCAACTCCGCATCTGTCATCACTTCGATCAGGGATGGGCCATCGTGGGCGAGTGCTTTTTCCAGCGCGGCATTCAGCTCTTCCACCGTCGTCGCGCGCTCGCCCATCGCCCCGCAGGCGCGGGCAAAACCGGCAAAGCTCGGATTGTGCAGGCTGGTTTGCCAGACGGGCAGTTCAGCCGCTTTCTGTTCCTTGGTGATTTTGCCCAGCTGGGAATTGTTCATCAGAATATGCGTGATGTTCATGCCGTATTTGACCGCCGTGGTAATCTCCATGGCGTATTGGCCAAAACCGCCATCGCCAGACACAGAGATGACCTTGCGGCCTTTATAGGGCCCGTCTTCCTGCGTGGCCGCCCAGGCCCCCATGCCCGCCGGGAAGGCGAACCCGATGGAGCCGAGATAGCCCGACATCAGAACGCGCTGGCCGCCCGATGGTTCGAAATACCGCCCAAAGCTGTAAGTATTGTTGCCCACATCCACGGCGAAAATCGCGTTCTCAGGCGCATGGCGCGTGACGGAATCGAAGAGTGCGGCTGCCGATAGGCCGTTGCCAGTGTTTTCGCTGACACGGCGAGATTTTTCCGTTCGCCACAGGGCCCAGCGTTCTGCAACTTCGGCGCGCTGGTCCTCAGCGGCGGGCGAACCGCGGTCCATCTCACCTTTCAAAAGGTCGGCAGTCACCGCCACATCGCCCATAACCGGCACAGTGACGGGGTGGCGTTTGGCCAGACGCATGGGATCGGTGTCGACCTGAATGGTCGGCGCACCTTCATAGACGCCGGTATGATCTGAAAAGCTGGCCCCGAACACGAGCAAAAGGTCTGCTTCGTTCATGAACCAGCTGGCGATGGGCGTTCCAGAACGACCCATCACGCCGGCGGCCAGCGGGTGAGCATCGCCGATCTGGCCTTTGGCCTTAAACGTGGTGGCCACTGGCGCGCCGAGCGTTTCGGCCAGGGCCGTCACGCTGCCCATGCCGTCCAGCGCGCCATAACCGACAATGACCATGGGCCGTTTTGCGCCTTTCAGCAGCGTTGCAGCCTCCTCCAGGGCGGAGGGCGGTGGGCCGACGCAAAGATTGGCCATGCGGCCGGCGGGGCCTTGCGCTGGTGTGTCGTCGCCGGCGGGGACAGTCTGCACATTGTCGGGGAAGACCAGGTGGCCGACACCGCGCTGAAGGATGGCGGTCTTGATCGCCTGGGTCATCAGCAGCGCATGGTCGGAGGTGAGATGGACCGTCTGCGAAAACTCCGAGACCGGCTGAAACGCAGCCTCCAGGTCGATGTCCTGGAAGGCATGCACGCCGATCACCTGATCTTGCACCTGCCCGGTAAGGGCAAGGGCAGGCGCGCCATCAACCTTTGCGTCCCACAACCCCGTGAGCAGGTTGGTGGCGCCGGGGCCAGCAATGGTCAGTGCCGCAGCGGGCGAACCGGTGAGCTTGCCATATCCGGAGATGGCAAATGCAGCGGCGCCTTCATGGCGGATACCATAATAGGCCAGCATACCGTTGGCTTCGAGATTTCGAAGGGCGTCAGCGAGGCCGAGATTGGAATGGCCGACCATGCCAAACACGCTCTTCACGCCCCAATTAACCATGGTTTCAGCCATGACGTCTGACAGGGTGCGCTCTTTGCCGGGCACTGCGGGAATAAAGGCGTAGATCCCGTCATCGCGGACATCAATATCGAACATCGCCTGACCGCTGTCTTCATGCCCACCTGGCGGCTTACCGGTGAGCGGGTCAAAGTCCCAGCCATGCCAGGGGCAGCGCAGCCAGCACTTGTCTTCGATACCCTTTTCGATGTTACCCTCGCCAAGCGGTCCGCCCTGGTGGGGGCATTTATTGTCCATGGCGGCGTATTGGCCATCAAAGTGGACAATGGCGAGCGACTGCGTTCCTGCGGTGGCCGATTTCACACGGCCCTCAGCGACTTCATCAAGCTCGGCGACCTTATACCAGGTGCCTTCATTTGTGTTGTGATTGGACATGGCTGCGCCCCCTTGTTTGAATGGGCGCCGAATACAGTGAGACGACCCCGCCCACACTTCAAATGCGATCAGCTTTTTGTTAACGCTCGTGATTGGTGTGGCAAGGGAAACCTCGTTTTAAGGCGGACCGAAACGAGGATTTGAGGGGTTAAAACATGCAAAAGACCAGCGTTGCGCAGTGGGCGCAGCTAGAGGATCGACAGCCCAGTTACGGCCTTGTTGCAAAGGTGGATCTGGTGGTTGTCCGGTTCGATGACCAAGTGTCTGTTTTCTATGGCCGTTGCCTGCACCGCGGCGCCCTGATGTCCGATGGCTTTGTGGATTCAAACGACAATCTGATCTGCGGCGTCCACAATTGGGATTACCGCATTGATACGGGCGTTTCAGAATATGAAAACTCTGAAGTCCTGAACAAGTTCACCGCCTGGATTGAAGACGGAGAAGTCTGGGTGGATGCCGACGAAGTGGCCGAATGGGCGCGCGCCAACCCACAGCCATACAACCGGGACGAGTACCTCGGGCTCTACCAGGACCCAAGCCACGCTGGCCACGCCGAGCCCCACAATGACCTGATCCAGAAATATGCCCGTGAAGGCCTGTCCAAGACCGGCCATCACGGCGTGGTGGACGCGATGGGCGTGCCGCGCGACCAGTTGCCCGACTGGGATGACCTTCAGCTTCTCACCGCGCAGCTTCAGAAGATGCCGCTGCTGGATGATGACCCGGTGGACACGACCACGGTGATCGGGCCGAACGCCCAGAAACCGATGACACTGAAAATCCCGCTCTTTGTGTCGGATATGAGTTTCGGTGCCCTGTCCGAGCCCGCTAAAGTGGCCCTCGCGCGCGGTGCCGAACTGGCTGGTTCCGCCATATGTTCAGGCGAAGGCGGCATGCTGCCCGAGGAACAAGCAGAGTGTACATCCTATTTCTATGAGTTGGCATCGGGCCGGTTCGGCTTTTCCTGGGATAAGCTGGAGAAGGTCCAGGCCTTCCACTTCAAAGGCGGCCAGGGTGCCAAGACCGGCACCGGCGGTCACTTGCCGGGCGAAAAGGTTGAGGGCAAGATCGCCGAAGTGCGGGGTTTGGAACCCGGTACACCGGCCATTTCACCGCCGCGCTTCCCAGATTGGACTGAGGTGTCTCAGATCCGAGAGTTTGCCGACGAGGTGCGTTCGCGTACCGGCGGCATTCCGATTGGCTACAAACTGTCGGCCCAACACATTGAAAAAGACATTGATGCGGCGCTTGAGGTGGGGGTCGATTATATCATAATGGACGGTCGCGGCGGCGGCACGGGCGCAGCGCCCACTATCTTCCGGGACAATATCTCCGTGCCAACCATTCCAGCACTGGCCCGCGCACGGCGCCATCTGGATGCAAACGCACCCGGTGTGACGTTAGTGGTGACGGGCGGGTTGCGCACACCTGCTGATTTCGTAAAAGCGTTAGCACTCGGCGCAGAGGCCATTGCCGTGTCGAATGCGGCGATGCAGGCGATTGGCTGCATCGCCATGCGCGCCTGCCACACCAACAACTGCCCGGTCGGGATCGCCAGCCAGAAACCGCACCTGGCCTCACGCATCATCATCGACCAATCAGCGGAGCGTTTGAAGAATTTCTTCGAGGCGTCGACGGAATTGATGCAAGTGATGGCGCGCGCCTGCGGGCATTCACGCCTGTCCGATTTTAACGCGAATGACCTCACCACCTTCAAGCGGGACATGGCTGATTTATCAGGTGTCGCTTTTGCGGGGATAGGCGCATGACCCTTGAGGCGGCAAATCTACTGGTCAGCTTTATCGGGGCCTACTTCGTGGTCGGCCTGATCGTTGCGCTGATGTTTGCATTTGGCGGTGCCAAGAAGATTGACCCGGGCGCGGCGGGAATGCCGTTTCAGGCGCGCCTCATCATCCTGCCGGGGATTATCGGCATCTGGCCTCTGATGCTGCACAAGTTTTTCAACCAATCGGAGCCGCCAGTTTCATGAAGCGTGCTCATCGGAGAAACCATATTCTGATCTGGTTCCTGTTGGCGCCAGCTCTCGTGCTTGGCCTTTTGGCCGCAATCATGGTGCGCCCTGCCGAGCCTGTGAATGACGTCCTACCGGTGGAGTTGATCGGGGAGGCAGACTGATATGTCCCACGGATACAAGGCCATCACCTGGACCCCCTTCAAGGCGCGATATGATCGCTGGATCCTTGCGGGAATTGCGCTGTGGCTGATCGCATTTGTTGGCGTCAGCTATACAACCCAGCCTCCGGGCGAAAGTTTCACGCCGATCCAGGCGCTGATGCGGGCGACCGGCACTCTGGCGTTTGCGATGCTGACCTTCATTCTTTGCATTGGCCCACTGGCAAGACTTAGCCGCCGGTTCCTGCCGCTGCTTTACAATCGTCGCCACCTTGGCGTTTCGACGTTTTTGATCGCCCTGGTGCATGCGGCGCTGGTTCTGCTCTGGTATCACGGGTTTTCAGAAGTGAACCCGCTCGCCTCGGTGTTCGCGTCAAATCCGAACTATGACTCGCTGGCCGGCTTTCCCTTTGAGAGCCTTGGATTCATTGCCCTGATCATCATGTTCCTGATGGCGGCCACCAGCCACGATTTCTACAACGCCAATCTCGGTCCGGGCACCTGGAAAGCGCTGCATATGGGCGTCTACATCGCCTATGGCCTATTGGTAATGCACATCGCGCTCGGCGCGCTTCAGTTTGAGAAAAGCCCGCTCTATGTCACCGCGCTGTGCGCCAGTTCACTAACGGTGATTGGCCTGCATGTGGTGACAGGGATGGCCAGTTTCCGGCCAGCCAATCGGACGGCGCTGGAAGGATGGCTCAAGGTCGCCGACCTCGTTGACATGGAAGACACACGCGCCAAGATTGTGCGGCCTTCCGAGGGTGAGGCGATCGCGGTGTTCCGCAGCGGCCAATCCATATCGGCGGTCTCGAATGTCTGCCGCCACCAGGGCGGGCCGCTCGGCGAAGGCAAGATTGTGGATGGCTGTATCACCTGCCCCTGGCACGGCTTCCAGTACAGCCCTGAAGATGGACAGTCGCCGCCGCCCTTCACTGAGAAGATCAGCACATATGCCACGAAAATTGTCGATGGCGCCGTTTATGTGAACCCAGAGCCGAATGTGCCGGGAACACCGCAAGCGTCCACCTCGATCCCAGCCATGGAGCCCGCCCAATGAGCAAGGATGATTTCTTCATCGGTTGGTCGCCTGACATGCCAAAAGGGGATCGACGCGCCTTCCTGGCCACTGGCGCTGCCCTTGTAAGCGGTGCAGCCATAGGCGCCGGCGTTCTCGCGTCGAGGCAGCGACCGGCCGGCAACGGCACCTGGGCCATGGGCGATGTTCGCGAATGGACAGGTGTAGCGACGGCTGAACCCTACGCCATGTTGCGCACGCTTGATGATGATGGTCGCCCACGCACGCTTCAACTTGCTTGTCTCGACAAATGCGGGGTCGCAGCGAGAATCAACAGCTATCAGGGCCAACACGTGACAGTGAAAGGTTCGCTCATTGAGCGCGGCCCCCACGGCATGATTGCTGTCATTGATGGCATGGACTGGATCGCACCGGCAGGTGAAACACTGTCAACCAGCCTGGTGTTCCCTGAGATTGAAATCCTGGGCGAGGTCGACCTTTCCGGCGAAATTCTCGATACGAAGTGTTGGTTCGGCGCGATGCGACCCAGCGAGGGCAAAGTACACAAATCCTGTGCGTCGCTATGCATTCGCGGGGGCTTGCCGCCGGGTTTCTATGTGAAAGCGCCGCAAGACCAATCGGCTCTGATGATCATGACCGATAGTGGCCTTGGCCACAGCGATGCGATTTTGCCTTATGTGGCCGATCCCGTTCGGGTGCGCGGGACGCTTCAGCGCTGGGGCGATCTGTACTTGCTCGACGCCCCAGCGTCAGCGATTTCGCGGATCTAAGCGGTGGAGTCGCCTTCAATACTTGCCCGCAATTCGTTGATCCGAACTGCTAGCGCCTCGCGCGCTTCGGCATTGTCACCCGCCTTCACGGCAGCCCGCATCACCGTATTTCTCAGCTGACGCATGGCACCGCGAATGTCGTCGGGATCGGGCTCTGACTTGCCGGCAAGTTCATCAAGCCGCGCCTGGATCGCGGCGATCGTCGTCGCTTCATCCTCGAGATGGGCGCGGCCTTCCTCTGTAATATAAAGGATTTTCTTGCCGTCCTCGACCTTCGCTTCGGCGAAGCCCTGATCCTGCAGTAGTTCCAACGCGGGATAAATCACGCCTGGGCTTGGGGCGTACAGCCCGCCGGTCCGCGTTTCGATGAGGCCAATCAACCCGTAGCCGTGGGTTGGTTCTGCCGCGATCAGATCCAGCAGCAGAAGCCGTAAATCGCCATGGCCGAGCGGGCGGCGCCCGCGCCCGCGCCGATGGGGTCCGGGTCCGCGCATCATCGCACGGCGGGACTGACAGTGTCTTTTTCTATGGTGTCTCATGTCTTCTTCCTTTTGGGGCAGCCTGCCCCGTGCCGGGCGGAGCGGCGCTGTCACTAAGGCGCACGCTTCATCTACCCCGACCAACATATCGAAATGTTTCGATATATCTGAATGCAAGATAATTTAGATATATCGTAATACAAGAGTACGCGTGACTTTTTTCTTTGCTTGCTGGACAGCACTGCGAAAACCCGCCATCGACGCGGCCTGTCTGTCCCCACCCAAGAGACCCCACATGACCGCTTTTGCCCGCCCGTCCGGCCGCGCCGTAAATGATTTGCGCACCGTCACTTTGGAAACCAATGTCACCCGCTATGCTGAGGGCTCCTGCCTGGCCAAGTTCGGCCACACCCATGTGCTGTGCACCGCCAGCTGGACAGATAAAGTGCCCGGTTGGATGCGCGGCTCGGGCAAGGGCTGGGTGACCGGCGAATATGGCATGCTACCGCGCGCCACCCACACACGTGGCAACCGCGAAGCGGCGCGCGGGAAACAGTCTGGCCGGACCCAGGAGATCCAGCGCCTGATCGGACGGTCGCTTCGCTCTGTCGTGGATCTGGAAGCGCTGGGTGAGAACCAGATCACCATTGATTGCGATGTGATCCAGGCTGATGGCGGCACGCGTACCGCCTCGATCACAGGCGGCTATGTGGCGCTGGCCATGGCGTGCCGGTATCTGATCACCGAAGGTGTGATCACCGAAAACCCGATCCAGAAACAAGCTGCCGCGATTTCCGTGGGTCTGTTCAAGGACACCCCCGTGCTGGACCTGGATTATCCCGAAGACTCCGGCGGAGAGGGCGACATGAATGTCGTCATGAGCTCCGATGGTGGATTTATCGAAGTGCAGGGCACCGGCGAAGAACGCCCCATGACCCGCGCTGAACTGGCAACGATGCTTGAACTGGCCGAAAAAGGCTGCAGCGAGCTTTTCGAGATGCAGCGCGCGGCGTTGGAAGGGTAGAGACCGACCAATATTCGTTGAGGAAATGGGCGAATCTGAGTCCCCAAGCGAAATATGCCATCTGACGCTATCCTAACTCACATGTTAGACCTGCGCGGCCATTGAGGCCCGATAAGGCGTCACGGAGGACCAATGGACGACGATGATCTTGATCTCAACGAGAAGAATGTCGTCGGGAGCATTGACCGCTCGATCGTCAACTTTGGCCTCGTGATTGTTGCGCTCGTTCCAACCTACTTCCATCTGATCTTTAGCCCGAGAAAGATGGTTCCGCTTCTGCGCGGCGAAGCGATCGATGGACGACAGGGGCTCAGGCTTGGCCCCGGCATAACGTTCATCTTTACGATCCTCGTCTTGCTGGGTGTAGGTTTTCTTTTTCGAAATATTGGCAGTCCCGAACTTGTTGGCGTTGAACCAGGCGAAGACTCATCAGGCATGCGGTCAGCCGTGGCTGAGGGCAATCTCTGGCGCTCAATCGTTTTGTCGCTGCCTTTCTATTTCATGGCATTGTTTTTTGGAGTTGTCGTACACGTATCGCATCTGGTTGCCCAAAAACATACTGACATAGCTCAGGCGATTGGAATCGGGCTGTACGTATTCTCAACGCTTGTCTTACTGATCGTTCCGTTTGGAATTTCGCTGGAAACGATTGCTTCTGAAACCGTTCGAACCGGCGTACTGCTAGTGGTCTTTTTAGTTGGTTTTTTTGCTGTTCTGCCTTGGCAACTGTTCAGTTTTTCCAGACATGCGTTTCAAAACTCCGCGCCTGCCGCTGCTGCAGTTACGGCCTTGTGCCTTGTTCTGATTTTTATCGCGCTGATTGGTTTTGGCGTGCTCGTCGCAGTCTTGATGTAGTGCAGGATTGTGCGCCGTTGTAAAACCGCTCAACCTGTCTCTTCCAAAGTCGCAAGACCGCCTTGCTGCGCCAGCGGATGTGCCACGTCCAGCAGCTCTGCCAACTCGTCCGTCATGACGTGGGTATAGATTTGCGTCGTGGCGATGTCGGCATGGCCGAGGAGGGTTTGCACGCTGCGCAAGTCTGCCCCGCCTTGCAAAAGGTGCGTGGCATAGGCGTGGCGCAGGGCGTGGGGGTGGACTTTTGACGGCGAAATACCGGCCTTGACGGCCAGATCATCCAGCATTTGGCCCAATCGCCGGCGCGTGAGGTGTCCTGACTTCCCCCTGGACGGGAACAGAAATGAGGAGGCGCGGGTTTTAGCCGGTTCGCCCTTTGGCAAATGATCTTCGCGCACGCAGAGCCAGTCCGAAATCGCCTCAAGGGCCGGACCACCAAGCGGGCAAACCCGGTCCGCGCCACCTTTGCCGCGCACCGTCAGCGCCCGTGTTTCCCACTGCCCCGCCTTTCGGCGCGGCAGAGCGCCAAGCGGCAGCGCGCACAATTCACTGGCCCGCAAGCCCGCGCCATAGAGCAGTTCCACAAGGCAGGTGAGCCGAACATCCTCGCCGCCCGCATCGATCAAGTGGGTAAGCTCATCGCGGCTCAGCACATCGGGCACCGTGCGGCGCGATTGCGGCGTATCAATCAGGGAGGTGGGATTGTCGGCGCGCTCTCCCTCTTCGAACAGGAAGCGATAAAACCGGCGCAAGGCAGACAGCTTGCGCGCGCTGGTGCTGGCGGCCAGCCCATCCTGGCTCAAAGATCTCAGAAAGCGGGTGATGTCTTGCGGCCCGGCCTCACACAAGCCGGAGCCTAGAAATGCCGACGCGTCATCAAGGTCTCGGCGATAGGCGTCCAGCGTGTTCAACGCGGCGCCGCGCTCTGCGCTCATCATTTCAAGAAAGGCGTTGATCCGGTTGGCATCACTCATGGTCCCAGCGTGGCATTGCCAAGCTTAAGACGCGCTTACCGCGAAGATTAAAGCCCCGTTCGGTCTGCGGGGAGGGGAGGGGAAAGACCGAACGGGGCGGGCGGCGGCACCGCTTTCGCGGATGGGGAGGGGGACTGCCGCCGTGACTATGAAATGTGTGCGCGGACGATGGGTTCCAAGGTCGCTCGCGGATACGTGACTCAAGCGTTATCCGGCGAAGATCGAGGCGGGTTGGGCCAGTGCCAGGGTCAGCGTCGCAGCGGCCAGCACCATGATGACAGTCACGGAAAAGAGGCGGGTGAGGTTTGCTGTGTTGGTCATCCTTGGCTCCTTGTCAGCCTTGCACTTGTTGACCGGTAAGTGGTCTCGCCTGCTGCCGGGTTCGACTGTGGAAGTGGAATAAGCGCCATGCGCGGCGCGCATGTGGCAATTTTGAGGAACCTGACCGTCCGACAGCCTTTCGTCTTGCGCGGTCTCGCAGGCGGGGTTAGCCAAAAGGCGAACGAGTGCGAAGCAGGCAGGGCCGCACATGAAAGACTTCTTGAAACTCTACTGGCCACTCATTGCGGTTGCGGTGCTGGGCATTTTTCTGGCCATGCGGTTCGTTGAACCGCCGCCCCCGAAATCCATCACTTTCGCAGCCGGCTCCTCCGGCGGCGCCTATACAGAGTATGCGAACCGCTATGCCGCGCTTTTGGAAGACCACGGCGTCAGTGTGGAAGTCCTGACCACAGCGGGCAGCCTGGAAAACTTGCGGCTGCTCACGTCAGAAGGCGAAGACCAGGTGGATGTGGCGCTGGTGCAAGGGGGCATCGCTGACCCCGTGGTTGATGCAGAACTGCTAAGCCTTGGCGGCTTGTTCTATGAACCCTTCTGGGTGTTTGCCCGCGCAGATTTGGGCCTGGTTGATTTTTCCCAATTGCATGAGGTCAGTCTCGCGATTGGACCCGACGGATCTGGCACACGAGCGCTCGCCCAGCACATTCAGGCCGAGTTTGGCGGCACGTGGACGCCGGACACCACCATACCGCTGAGTGGCCAGCCTGCAGCCGACGCACTTCTGGCCGGTGATGTTGATGCGGCTGTATTCGCGGCCGGGATCAGCGCGCCCTATGTTGACCAATTGCTGCGCGACGAGCGTGTGGTGCAGGTGGGCTTTCCCCGTGCCCCGGCCCTGGCCCGCCGCGCACCGGCGCTGGGTGAACTGACCCTGCTTCGCGGCGTGGTGGATATTGGCGGCGATTTACCGGGCCAGGATGTGCAGATGATCGCACCCGTGGCGCAGCTGACCGTTCGCGAGGATCTTCATCCCGCCATTCAATCGATCTTGCTGGAATCTGCGGTGAGCATCCATTCCGAAGCGTCGCTCCTGGCGCGGCCGGGACGTTTCCCCGATGGCGGCGCCACAGACCTGCCACTGTCGAAGCAAGCTGATCGCTATTACCGTGATGGACCATCGGCGCTTCGGCGGTACTTTTCATTCGGCGTAGCAAACTTTCTCGAGCGCGCCTGGATCTTACTTATTCCGCTGGTGACGTTATTGATCCCGCTAGTTCGTGCGGCCCCGCCAATCTATCGCTGGCGCGTACGGCGCAAGATTTACGTCTGGTATGAGGACCTGCGTCAGCTGGAAGCGCGCGGACGTGCCGCCAAGACAGAGCCCGACCGGGATCTGATCCGCAAACATCTCAGCCAACTCCAGGAAGAGATCGGTAAGCTGGAAGTGCCGTTGTCGTATAATGACGACCTCTACCGCCTGCGCAGCCATGTTGCCTTTGTGAACCAGATTCTTGGCAATCTGGATCCTCAGCAAAAAGTCGATCCACTAACGGCCTAAACCAGCCCAGCCTCCTTGGCCGCAGGTTGGTAAGTGCGCGACACGGGCACCCGCACGCCGCCCTGGAGCACAAGCACGGGCTTGCCGTTTTCGCGCTCCACCGTATCGATGCCACCTCGCGCCACCCACCAGGACCGATGGACCTGCATCCCATCGGCGCCAGACAATTCGCGGACAGCGTCCGCCAGGCGCATGAGGATCAGCTCTTCCCCGAACGAGGTGTAAATTCGCAAATAGTGATCTTCAGACGTGATCGCATGCAGTTCAGCGCGACGGTATTTGGGTGGCAACCGGTCCATGAACCCGTCCAGCATCGCCGCTTCTGCAGCGATGGGAGACAGCGCTTCGATTTCCCTGGCTTTATCATGGACGCGCAGAAAGTACCCGCCGATCGTGATCACGAGCGAGACAACGAACACATAGACAAACTGGATTGGCCAGAAGATGATCGGCTGCACCGTCCCGTCGGAGGCTTCCATCAAAATGATGGCCAACGTCACCGGCACCGCGATCACGGCCGCGGCGATTGGGACTTGAAGCCAGGGGGACCAGTTCGCGGTGGGTGGCTTGTCAAACACCATAGGACCGAGCCAAAGCGAAGATATGGCGCCGATGCCAATCGTGGTCAGCCACATCGTGAAGCGCTCGAGGAAATTCAGATTACCATTGTCGTAGACCCGCAGGAACGCGAAAATGAGCGCCATTCCGACGACAATGAACGCGCCGCGCACATAGCGCCTCTGCAAAAAGTCCATGGTGATCCCCGCATTTCACGTTTCGCGAAGTGAATTTGCCAGCCATTCGCGAAGGTTTCCAGCGATCTCATGAAAATCGAATGGCAGAGCACGCTGCGATCACCATTCTGGCGTCACCGGCAAGGACGCCGGACAACATCAGACTGGAGACCGAAAATGATCCGCATCCTTAGCCTTCTTGCAACCGCCACTGTCATCAGCTTTGCCGGTTTCGCCGAAACCGCCCCGTCAACCAGCAGCCTGACCGTGAACTTGAGCGGCCTTTCCCCGCAAACCGGCGCGGTGATGATTGGCGTTTATGCTGGTGAAGACGACTATGAGAATGGCGGCGGCATCACCGGCGCAACGGTGGAAATCACGGCTGATACCGCCACCGTGACCATAGAAGGCCTTGAGCCCGGCGCCTATGGCCTGAAAATGTACCATGACAGCAATGGCAATGGCCAAATGGACACCAACCCATTCGGCATGCCGACTGAGCCCTACGCCTTCTCCAACAATGCAAAGGGTCGCTTCGGGCCGGCCGAGTGGGACAGCGCCGCTTTTCAGGTAACCGCTGGCGACAATAGCCACGACATCGCTTTCGACTAGTCGACCTCTGAACACAAAAGGAGACCCGCCATGGATTTCACACGACGCACTTTCCTTGCAGGCGCCGGCGCGACGGCGGGTCTTCTGGCGGCCCCAGGCGCATTCGCCGGGCCCGACGTGCCAGGCTGGCAGGTGGGGTGGACCAACGCACCGGCGAGCGGGTACGCACCGGCGCCGATGCGGCTGATCTCCGGCGCATTACCGGACGAATTCGAAGGCTCGCTTTACCGCAACGGGCCAGCCTGGTTCCGATACGGCGACGACTATACTGGTCACTGGTTTGACGGCGACGGCATGGTCCAGCGCATCGCCTTTGGGAATGGAAAAGCAGTCCATTCCGGCCAGTTCGTCCAGACTCACAAGCACAAGGCGGAGCAAGAGGCTCAGAAATTCCTCGCCACAGGTTTCGGCACGGCAGGTGACCCGAGCTATTCAATTATGGCCGTCGATGATGTGAATGCGGCCAACACGGCCATCCTGTCAGCCAATGGAGACCTGTTCGCGCTGTGGGAAGCCGGTTCCGCCATGCAGATCGATCCGGCGACGCTGGAAACGATTGGCCCTAAAACCTGGAGCGATGACCTGAAAGGCATGCCGTTCCTGGCGCACCCGAAAGTGGAGCCAAATGGACGCATCTGGAACATTGCCAGCAGCGGTCAGATCCTCGGCATTTATGACATTGCACCTGGCGGTAAAGTCGACCGATTCGAGATCGTCGATATCGGCAAGACCGCCTACCTGCATGATTGGGCAATGAGCGAACGCCACCTGATCTTGCTCGTGCAGCCATGGATTCAGACTCGCAGCCTCCCACCCTTTGTAAATTCGCTGGAATGGCGCCCGGAAGAGGGGCTGCAGATTCTCATCATCGACAAAGACGATCTATCGAGCCGCCGCTGGGTCGAGGCACCCGCGTTTTCCTTCTACCACACCGGCACGGCGTGTGAAGATGCTGACGGCACACTGCATATTGACGCTGTGCTCTATGACGAGCCGATCCTGGGTGAAGGCGGAGCGACGGGGCTTATGGCGGGTCATTTCAACCCGGCGGTCGATCAACATGAAGGGTATCTGTCTCGCATATCCGTTTCCCCGGATGGCAAGACGCGGATCGACAGAACCAGCGTCGATGGTGAGTTTCCGGCCGTTCATCCCGGCTATATGGGCCAGAACTGCCGCTTGACCGCCGTTGTGGGTGGACACGCGCCGGGCCGCCCGATCGCCACGACGGTAACGGTTTTTGACTGGCATACTGGGACCGCCGACAACTTCAATTTCGGGCCAGACCGCATGGTGGAAGAGCATGTGATGGTGCCCAAGCCCGGTCGAACGGGTGAAGATGACGCCTGGCTGGTCGGCACGGTGCTGAACATACGAACCCAATCCAGCGAAGTGCATATCTTCGATGCCAAGCACATCTCGTCGGGCCCGCTTGCAAGCTTTTCAGCAGACTATTCATGGCCGCTTGGGTTCCACGGCGCGTTTGTTTCGTCGTGATGTTGTGATGATTTGCGTGCTAGGAGCATGGAAACAGACGATTCCCGGAGACCTGTCCCATGCGCCTGGCCGCCTCGCTTTCCGCCCTCACCCTGGTATCTGCTTGCACGGCGGTAGAGACCGCCAGCGCACCTGCGCCGACATCCGCCTTCGAAGCACTACAGGCCTATTACGACACAATCCCCACCAGTTCCTTGCCGCGCGCACCCGACGGCCCGGCGCTGCCCGGCGCAGATGATGTGGTCACCACAATCCTGGTTGGCTCCTGCAATGATGAAGAAAAGCCCAGTCCTGCGCTGGCGACGATTGCTGGCCTGGAGGCCGACCTGTTCCTGATGGTGGGCGACAATGTGTATGGCGACCGTGATGGCCGCGCCTACACAAACAATGATGCGGACCTCAACGAGCTGAAAGAGAGCTTTTCTGATCTCGCCGCTGATCCAGGATTCCAGGCTGTGCGCGCCGCCACGCCGATGATGGTTGCGTGGGATGACCATGATTATGGCGCCAATGATGCCGGCCGGGAGTTTCCATTCAAGGGTCTGGCCGAGCGGATGCACGAGACCTTCTGGCACCTCGATGATGAAGATGTTGGCGCCTGGCCGGGCACCTATTATGCGCGCTCATTCGGGCCAGACGGCCAGCGCGTTCAGGTGATCATGCTGGACACGCGCTATTTCCGATCGCCGCTGACGCCAACCGATGAGTGGGGCGCCAAGGGCAAGGAACGCTACATGCCAGCCGTGCCCGGCAGTGAGCAGGACCTGCTCGGCGCGGAACAATGGACGTGGCTTGAAAACCAGCTTCAGGAACCGGCTGACCTTCGCCTGGTCGTGTCATCCATTCAAGTGCTGACCTCCGATGGCCATGGCTGGGAACACTGGAATAACCTTCCCCATGAGCGCCAGCATTTGTTCGACCTTGTCGACGACACGGATGCAAACGGCGTGGTCTTCGTTTCCGGCGATCGCCATGCCAGCTTTCTTTACCGCTCTACCGATTCTGTGAGCTATCCGGTCCATGAGATCACCGCGTCTTCGATCAATGCATCATTCTTTGATGAGACCGAAGAGATAGACAGCGCCCAGATCGGGTCGGGCTATTCCCTCACAAATTTTGGCGCGATCAATATCAATTGGGATAGCCGTCAAGTTGACCTCTCGATTCACTCGGAGACTGGCGAAATGGTTCGCAGAACACGGTTTGCGATCCCTGACTAAACTTCCCGCTTGATTTCGAAGCGGAAAGCGATCAACGGCGGATCATGAGCGCCTATCGCAACGTCTCGATCCATATTTTTGCCGTCGCGCTGCTACAGCTATGCGGTGGCATTCTGGGTATTGCCGCGCCATTGGGGCTTGAGGCGCTGGGCCTGGACAATGCCGAAATCGGTGTTGTTGCGGCCTTGTTTGCGGCGGGATTCATGGCCGGCGCGTGGTCTGCGCCCCAGGCCATTCTGGCGTTCGGGAACATTCGTGTATTCGCCGCCGCCAGCGCCTTGTTGGCTGCCGGGTCGCTATTGATGTTTCTCGCACCGCATTGGGCGGCGTGGAGTGGCATCCGCCTGGTCCAGGGCCTGGCCTTTGCGTGGATGTTCGCCAGCCTGGAAAGCTGGCTTTCAGCCGCGACACCCGCAGACTCGCGCGGCGGCGTGCTGGGGCTTTATCATGTGGTTGCGAAGGCCGCGCTGTTGACCGGCCCCTTCCTGCTTGTGGCCCCTGCGCCTTTGTCAGCACAGCCCTATGTATGGGCCGCGGTCTTTGCAGTGTTGGCCCTTGTCCCGGTGTGTTTGACCCGAAGCGGCGAGCCCCAACGCCACGGAAACCGCGCCATGGGACCGGTCACGATGCTGAAATTAGCGCCTGCCGCGCTTTCCGCTGCGTTTTTCGCCGGAATGATCAATTCCGGTGTGCTGGCGTTACTGCCCGTGTATGCGCAAGAGACACTGACCACCACCGACGCCGCTAGCGGTGCCGCGCTTGCCATGGCGGCGGCCTGGCTCGGCGGGTTGATCAGCCAGTGGCCAGCCGGACGTATTTCTGACCGCGTGGACCGCCGCACCGTCATCGCTGGCATGGGTCTGGTCGCACTCTTGGCCACCAGCGCGCTGGC
>JBCCAA010000043.1:0-25745 GCA_039815055.1 Pseudomonadota bacterium
GGAATGTCACCCAGACGCCCGTAAACCCAGCTTTGGCGCGTGTCCCACCATCTGCGCGGCACGCCGGCAATGTATCCGCTCTCATCTGGTGTTCGCCGCATCATGTATTCAACTGGGGCCGGAATTTCAGGCACTTGCATCAGGGCAATGACCTGTTTTCCTGAGGCTGACAGGCGCTGAAGTGCTTCAAGATAGCTTTGCCACACTGCGTCTTGCTCTTCAGTGGTGAAGAAGCCCGGCTGGCGCGGATACCCCGCCGCGTGGTCGCCCAACAGGTAAGCATTGAGCCGATAAGCCACGACGATCGTCTCGATATGCTGGTTATTGGCAAGCCATGTCAGCGTCTCTTCGGTCCATTCTGGGCAGCCCGGGCGAGAGCCTTCCGATCGTCCGGCCATTGGCGCGCATCCACTGAACGAGTGGTGCGACAGCGATAGCTCTCGCTCGTCCAGCGCTTCAGAAAGTGCATAGCCGAATTCAACCGTGTGGCTGTCGCCAAACACAGCCCAGGTCGGGTCTTCGCCAGGATAGGTGCAGGCCTCGCTTGGCGGGCGGTAGGTTCGTCCGCGGGTGTGGCAGGTGTCTCGATACGGCGAGTAGGTGGCGGTGGCCTCAAGCGCGGCGAGCTGAGGCCCGTCATGGCGATCGAAAGCACTCGGCATGATGACCGCCAACAGCGCAAACCCGGCGGCCACGGCGCTGGCGCCGCCGAGAATTGAATAGGCTGGCATCGCAGGCAAGGTGCGCGGACTTCTAAACGGCGTTTCGATGTATTTGTAGCTCAGCCAGGCTGCTGCGACCGTCAGTGCGATAAGGATGGGGAAGTTTGGTTGCGGCCCACCCTGGAAGTACCAAAGCTTCGCAAACACAAAAATTGGCCAGTGCCACAAATATAGGCTGTAGCTAATCTTGCCGATCAGAACGAAACCGCCCCAGCCCAGGATGCGGGCCATAGGATCGCTGCCTTGACTGCAGACGATGATCAGCGCTGCGCCCAGAACCGGAAGCAGAGCATAAGTGCCGGGGAAAGGCGTGCGCGCCGTATAAACGGTCGCCGCCAGACAAATGGCCAGGACACCGGCCACTGCGCCAAGGGTACGCAGGCGCAGACTTTTGGGCGCCAGGCCGGGCACCACCGCAATCAGGGAGCCGGTCAACAGCTCCCAGGCCCGGCTTGGCAGCAGGTAGAAATTGGCGTCCGGCTTGTTTTGGCTTGCCCATCCGGCAATCATGAAGCTGGCCAACCAGCCTATGAACAACACCCAGATCAGTTGTCGTCGACTCAGACGCTGCATGGTCAGTAACAGCAATGGAAACAGGACGTAGAATTGTTCTTCAATGGCCAGCGACCAGGTGTGCAGTAAGGGCTTGAAATCCGAGGCCGCCGCGAAATAGCCAGTCTCACTCCAGAACTGGATGTTGCTTGCAAACAGCAGTGTGGCCAACAGGCCGCGCCCAAATCCGGCCAAGGCACCGGGTGGCATCAACCATATCGCAGCTGGGATGCTCGCTGCGCATACAATCAAGAGCGCAGGCAACAAGCGACGTGCACGGCGGGCATAGAAGTTCGAGATCGAATAGGTGCCGGTGTCCATCTCACGCACCAGGATTGACGTGATCAGATAGCCGGAAATTACGAAGAAAACATCCACACCGACAAAGCCGCCCGACAAGGCGCCATAGCCAGCGTGGTACAATATGACTGGCACGACGGCGAGCGCGCGGAGTCCGTCGATTTCTGGCCGATACTGCAAGGCTCACCCGGTCACTTGTGTCGTATTTTCATGAGAGTATGGCGCAGAAGTCCTAAAATTCGGCTGACGCGTTTACCATGACCAACTCGGCATAAAAAAAGACCCGCACGGGGCGGGCCTTCAAACGTTTCGGGAGGAAACGGACTTATTTTCCGGCAAGGCGCAGGAAACGGTTGCGCAGGTCCTGGTCGGTCTTGAACACACCAGTGAATTGCGTGGTGATTGTTGACACGTTGGGATGGTGAACACCGCGCGTGGTCATGCACTGGTGTTTCGCATCGATCAGCACCGCCACGCCCATGGGCGCAAGGCTTTCAGAGATCGCGTCACAAATCTGCTGGGTCATGGTTTCCTGGGTCTGCAATCGCTTGCAGAAAATCTCCACAACGCGGGCAATCTTGGAAATGCCAACCACAGCGTCAGTTGGCATATAGGCGACGTACGCCTTGCCCAGAATCGGCACCATGTGGTGCTCGCAGTGGCTTTCGACGTCGATATCGTTGAGCATGACGATGTCGTCATAGCCCTGAACATCCTCGAATGTGCGGCTAAGCTCGGCGACCGGATCCATTTCGTAGCCGGCAAAGAACTCGCGATAAGCTTTGGCGACGCGTTTCGGTGTATCAATCAAACCTTCGCGTTGGGGGTCGTCTCCGGCCCAGGCCAGGAGCGTGCGCACCGCGTCTTCCGCTTCTTCTTGCGTTGGCCGTTTCACGTCGTCTGCGCGCAAAATGTTTTCTTTAGGTGTGATGGCGTCCATGGCCATATGGCATTTCCTTAACTGAGAGACGAGGGTCGAGCCGGGGCTGAACCGGCGGCCTCATTGCCGCCCGGAGCCCGGACTTAACGCCCGCCCGAGTTATTACCCTCAGGGCGACACCCCCAAAATAAGCATGAGTGATGCCGGTTTCCAGCTTTTCGAGAGAAAAACCGGTTGTCCCTGTCGTCTGGCGCGCAACCATAGAGAGTGTGCTTACCAGTCATAGGTGGTACGCGTCCAGTTTGATTTTGGATGAACAGGCGGATGAAAAACCTGAAAACCGCCCTGTTCGCTGGAGGTAAATGGCTCTAAGGGAGCGCGATGACCATCCAGCTTTTCAATAATTTGGCCCGGGCCAAGCAGGCCTTTGTTCCCGTCGATCACACTCGCGTGACGATGTACGTCTGTGGGCCAACGGTCTATAACTATGCCCATATCGGCAATTTTCGCCCGCCCGTTGTGTTCGACACGCTGTTTCGTCTACTGCGTCGTCAATATGGCGATGACGCGGTCGTATATGCCCGCAACATCACCGATATTGAGGACAAGATCATTGCTCGCGCGCTCGAAGAAGGTGTTGCGATTGATGAGATAACGACCCGGTATGCGAAGGCCTACGAGACCGATCTTGAGGCGCTGAACGTGCTCGCGCCGACCATCATTCCCTGGGCCACTGGGCATGTTGACGGGATGCTGGACATTATCGGTAAGCTTGTGGAGCGTGGCCACGCCTACAGCACTGATGATGGTGTCTATTTTCAGGTGTCGAGCATGCCTGAGTATGGTCGCCTTTCGCGCCGCAAACAGGACGACAATGAAGCGGGCGCGCGGGTTGATATCGACACCGGCAAACGCGATCCCGCCGATTTCGCGCTCTGGAAGTTTGCTAAAGCGGGCGAGCCGGAGGATGCGATCTGGGACAGTCCCTGGGGCCGAGGGCGCCCGGGATGGCACATTGAGTGTTCCGCTATGGCTGCGAAACATCTTGGCGAAACCATCGATATTCACGGTGGCGGCGTCGACCTCCAGTTTCCCCACCATGAGAACGAGATTGCCCAATCTGAATGCGCCCATGGGGCGCCGCTGGCCAATTACTGGCTGCACAATGGCTTCCTGGATATGGCAGGGGAGAAGATGAGCAAGTCGCTCGGCAACGTCGTTCTGCTGAAGGATTTGCGGGAAGACTGGCCGGGCGAAGTGATCCGCTTTGCGCTGCTGTCGGGCCATTACCGCGCGCCGCTGGACTGGACGGACGATCTGCTCATCCAGGCCAAAACCACATTGGACCGGCTTTATGGCGCCTTGCGCCGGGTTTGGGAGGCCGACGACGTGGAGCCAACCGATGATGGGGTCTACCGGGCCTTGGCTGATGATCTGGGCTCGCCCAATGCGCTGGCTGAGCTTGCGAGGCTCTCGACGCAGGCAAATACGGCATCGGACCAACATGATGTCGCTGGCATGGCCAAGGCGAAGGCTGATCTTCTCGATGCTGGTGATCTGTTGGGATTGCTGCAGAAGACGCCGGCCGAGTGGGAACAGCGCGGCGATGCCGGCGAGAAGGAACGGATCGACGCATTGGTTCAGGCGCGCATCGATGCCCGCGCCGCCAAGAACTGGGCGGAAGCTGACCGCATCCGCGATGCGCTGGCCGCGGAAGGCATCGAAGTGATGGATGGCGCCGGCGGTTCTACATGGCGGCGGGTGTAGGCGGCTTCATGGCCCGCGTTCGAAACCTTTCCACCTTGCTGGACTCGCTGCTTGAGGAAGCGTGCAGCGAGCCTGGAAATGATCAGATCGCGGTGCGCGACCTTTTGGACGCGGTCGGGCGGCGCACCTATGGACCGATCCTGCTTTTGCTCGGCTTCATTGCGATCAGCCCGCTGACGATCATTCCGGGCGCCACCTGGTTGGTCGCCTTGGTTATCCTTGTGGTGGCCGTTCAGATCATTTTTGGGCGAAAATACCCGTGGATTCCGCGAAGAGCCCTCGATTTCGAGTTTCAGCGTGATCACTTGGAGCGTGGTGTCGAGGTGGCCGCGCCCTGGGCGAAGCGGATCGACTGGTTCATCAAGCCGCGTCTCGGATTCCTGACTCAACCCCCGTTTGCGCAACTGGTGGCGCTGATCTGTATCGCTGCAGCTCTGGTGAGCTTCCCGCTCGGTTTCATCCCGTTCGGGCCCGTCCTGCCGGGACTGGCGGTGATGCTGTTCGGGCTTGGTCTCACGTCTCGAGACGGACTTGTGATCCTGGCCGCGGCCGCCAGTCTGGCGGGTGCCATGGTCTTGCTGGTGCGTCTCTGGTCGAGAATATCCGGCGTATTCTAAGCCGCCTGTCCACCGTGTTGATCGGTGTTTTAGGGGGTGTTTATCGGTGTTGATCGGTACACAGCCCCAAAACAGGGAAAAGCCTGCAACAATCAGTCGGAGAAGGTGCCGATCACGGGCACATGATCGGACGGTTTGGTAAGTGCCCGGGCTTTTCGGAAAATTTCGATACCTTCCAGCCGATCGGCCGCGGCCGGTGAACACAGCAAATGGTCGATCCGAATGCCGTGATCCTTCTGCCAGGCCCCGCCTTGATAATCCCAAAACGAGTATTGGTGCGCGCGGCCATCGAGCGATTCAAACGCTTCAGTATAGCCAAGCCACTGGATCTTGCGGAAGGCATCGCGTGTGGCTTGCAGGCCCAGCGCGTCATCGCGCCAAACATCGAAGTCCCAGCAATCATCATTGCGCGGAATGCAATTATAGTCGCCGGCCAGCACATAGGCCTCGCCAGCAGCCAGTTGCGCTTCGGCATGGGCCGCCAGCCGTTCCATCCAGGCCAGCTTGTAGTCGTATTTTGGGCCAGGCGCAGGGTTGCCGTTTGGCAGGTAAAGCGAGGCGACACGGATTGGCGTGTCGCTGAGTACCGTGGCTTCGATAAAGCGTGCCTGGTCGTCATCATCGTCACCGGGCAAGCCGGATTCGACGTCTTCCAATTGGAACTTCGAGAGCAAAGCGACGCCATTATAGCTTTTCTGGCCGTGCACAGCGCACGTCCATCCGGCATCTTCCAGTTCCATATAGGGGAAGGCGTCGGTCTCACATTTCAATTCTTGCAAGGCAACGACGTCACACTCGATGGTGGCCAACACCTCCATCACGGTGGGCAAGCGGGCCTTGATCGAATTCACGTTCCAGGTGGCGATTTTCATGGAACTCCGCCTAGGCCAAATTGATCACAATGACCAGATGTGGCGAATACCGATCCGTGCCTAACGCGCCCCATCTTCAAATGCGGCCAGCGCCCATTCAGCGAAAGTCTGCAGATTGCCACCGCTGAACAGAAAACCACCGATACCGGCTGCGCGGGCGGCTTGGATGTCAGTGTCCTTGTCTCCAATCAGGAAACTGGCCTCACGGTCGACCGGAAAATCGGCCATGGCCTGGAGCAGCATGCCGGGATGGGGCTTGCGGTCGCGGCTGTCGCGGGTAAAGGCCGGGTCGCTTCCCTTCGGATCGAAGGGACAATGGTAGACAGCGTCGATATGTGCCCCGCCCGCCGCCATGCCTTTCAGCATATGGGCGTTCACCGACGCCATGTCGGATTCTGTATAAAGGCCATGGGCAATGCCGGTCTGGTTGGTGACGACAAAGACATGCCAGCCCCGCGCCTTGAACGCTTTCACGCAGGCTATGGCGCCATCGATCCATTCAAAGTCTGCTACCTTGGCGACATAGCCGCGATCCACATTGATCACGCCGTCACGGTCAAGAAAGAGCGCGGGTTTCAGAACCATGGCGGTTCCATAAAGGCAGTTGGCCTGGCTCACCAGACCAGAGACCTTGTGTAAATCCCGGCGGCGGTGACTATTTGCCCGCCGTTGGCAGCGCTTTGCGATTAGCTCGCACGCCAGCCATGAACGGCACCAGCGCCAGGGTGGTCAGTGCAGCTGCCAGCAGGAACGCAGCGCCGGGAAAGTAAATCGGGGCATCAGCTTTTGAGAAATGATGAAGTGTCTGCGTCATCAGGATCGGGGCGATGGCGATGGACAGGCTGTTCAAACTGGCAATCGCGCCCTGCAACTCGCCTTGTCGATCCTTCGGCGTCAGATTGCTCATGATCGATTGCGACCCCGGGCCCACCACGCCGCCGAGGGCCGAAATCGGGATGATCAGATAGGTGATCCAGCCAATGTCAGCGAAGGCATAGCCGACCAGGCACACAATCGTAACACACGCGCCCAAGAGCACGGTTCTGATATCGCCAATCGCGTTGATGATGCGCCCCATCAGGCCGGCCTGGACAATGGCCGCTGTGACTCCCACCGCGGCGAGTGAAGCCCCGATTTCTGCTGGTCCCCAGCCAAAGCGGATCTCGCCATGGAAATTCCATGTCGATGGGAATACCGAATTCGCCAGAGTGAACAGACCGCCGGCGATGATGAACCACGCAACCTGGGGCACTTTCGAGAAGTGGATGAAAGTGCCCACCGGGTTGGCGCGTTTCAGGTCCAAGGGGCGGCGGTCTTCTGGCGCCAGGGATTCCGGCAAAATGAACACACCGTACAGGACATTGGCGAAGCACAGCGCGGCAGCGGCGTAGAACGGCGCACGTGCATCGATGATGCCCAAAAGTCCGCCAAAAGCTGGGCCAATGACAAAACCGATCCCGAAAGCTGCCCCAATCATACCAAACGCCGCGCCACGTTTTTCAGGTGGCGTCACATCAGCGATATAGGCGTTGGCGGTCGAGAACGTGGCAGACGAAATTCCAGCCAGTGCTCGGCCCAGGAACAACAGCCAGATGTTGCCGGCAAGCGCCATGATCAGGAAATCCACGCCCAACATGGCGGTCGAATAGAGCAAAACGGGCCGCCGTCCGTATCGATCAGACAGGTTGCCCAGAAACGGCCCGGCCATGAAATTCATAAAGGCATATGTCGCGGTCAACACGCCGCCCCAGACGACGGCGTCCTCAACGGATTGGCCTGTCAATTCCTTGATCAGGCTTGGCATCACGGGAATGATCAGCCCAAAACCCAGCATATCAACTGTCACCATGACGATGACGAACAGGAAGCCCCGGTTTCCATTTTTTGTTGAGGTAGAGGTGTCGTCGCTCACCAGACCGCGATGGGCCACAGCGGCGCGCCAGTCAATTGAATTGCGGCGCTGATGCGCAATTGCTTAGGTGGGATGCATGCAAAAGGAAGATGTCATGGCCACAGATCAGGCGAATTCGGAATATGTTCATGTCGTCGTGACGCAGGACAATGTGCTGGAGCGTTTCGATTTCATCTTCGCGCCCTGGATCAAGCAGATGGGGCTGACCGATTGGCAGGTCGAACCGGGACGCGTGCGGGCCCGTCTGCCGCAAAGCACCGATTTGCAGTTTTTTTCCGGTGCCATTTGCGGTCAGGCCATCATGGCGGTCATCGACACGGTCATGTCCATGGCGATGGGCACGTCTGAGCAGTTCTCTCGCGGCACCAGCTATCAGCATACGCATTTTCTGCGGCCAGCAGCAGGCCAGGACCTGCTGATTGACGCCCGTGTTGTCCGGTTCGGGCGTTCATCGCACTATGGTGAATGCTGGGTCACCTATGCCGAAAGCGGCAGGGAAGTTGCCCATGCCACGCTGGAATTTGCCGGTTAGTCCCGGTTGGCCAGAGCGCGATAGGACAGGAACACTGCGCGTTTCGCCTCGATCCGGGCGCGGGCGAGACTATCTAGAATCAAGCCACAAACGCAGGAAATCGCGCCCAGAATCACCACACCGGTCGACAGGATCGCCGTCGGGAAGCGTGGCACTTCACCGGTCTGAACATATGTCAGCAACAAAGGCAGCGACAACAGACCCGCCAGAGCGAAAAGCCCGCTGCCGATGATGCCATAAAACCACGCCGGGCGTGTTTCCTTCGCCAACAATGCGAACATGCCGAGAATGCGAAAACCATCCCGGAATGTGCGCAGCTTGGATTCGCTATCGTCCGGACGCACGCCGTATTTCGTTGGCCGCTCAAGAACCGGGATGCCGAGCTGGCTGGCATGAACCGACATTTCCGTTTCAATCTCAAAGCCTGCCGAGGCGGCCGGGAAAGACTTCACGAACCGGCGCGAGAACACGCGGTAGCCGGAGAAGATGTCGGTGAAATCGCGCCCGAAAATGCGGTGGTAAAGACCGTTGAAGATCTTGTTGCCAAAGGCGTGGCCTTCGCGGCCGGCATCATTGGTGACATCTGCGCGAGTGCCGACGACCATATCGACATGGTTGCGCAGCATCAGCTCGACCAGAGTTGGCGCCATGGACGAATCATAGGTCGCATCGCCGTCAGCCATCACATAGATGTCGGCTTCCACATCTGAAAAGATGCGGCGCACGACATGGCCTTTGCCCTGGCGTGTCTCAGTGCGCACAATGGCGCCGGCGCGCCGGGCAATGTCTGCTGTGCCGTCATTGGAATTGTTGTCGAAGACGTAGATGTCGGCTCCGGGCAGGGCGGCGCGGAAGCTTCGCACAACCTCGTCAATGGTGGCGGCTTCGTTATAACAGGGAATCGTGACAGCGATCTTGATCGGGCGCTCTGCGCCGACGTTGCGTGCCATCGAATGGGTTGTTGCGGCGATGTCCATCGCTAATCAGCCTTTCGGTAACCTCCATTTGTCATAAGGCCATTAGGCTTAATGAGGAGTTTCGCGTGCCAGGAACGCCGTCAATCGATCAAACGCCACAATGGCTAAAGCGCCTGCGCGCCTTTGGTGACACCAAAATCCTGGGCGCTGTGCTGGCCTTGATCTTGTTTTCGCTGGCGATTTATGGCGCGCTCGACTGGAATGGCCTGCTGCCCGGCAATGATGACAATATGCGCCTTGCGCAGATCCGGGACCTGTTGGCCGGCCAGGCCTGGCTGGATGTCAACCAGTCACGGTTTCTCACAGAGGCTGGCGGGGCGATGCATTGGTCTCGGCTGCCAGACCTTGGACCTGCCGCGTTGATTATCCTGATGTCGCCAATGCTGGGGCCGGACGCGGCAGAACATGCCGCCTTGCTGTTGTGGCCGCGCATTGTGCTGGCCGGTGTTCTGGTCTCCATCTGCTACTGCGTGCAACGTGTCGGTGGTGGCCTACCGGGCATGTTGTTCGCGCTGGTGGCGTTTCTCACATCCGCAACGATGGTGCAGTTCCAACCCGGCCGGATTGACCATCACGGATTTCAGCTCGCGCTCATTCTGATTGGGCTGGCCGCCGCCCTTGCGCCTCAGGCGCGCTGGAAATCTGGTGTGTTGACGGGCGTGTGCGTGGCCGCCAGCGTCAGCACGGCGATTGAAAGCCTGCCCTATGCCGCAGCGCTTGTGGCCCTGGTTGGCGCCTTCTGGATTGCGCGTCCGAACCGACGCTCGCCCCAATTGGCCGGACTAGGCGCAGCCATGCTGATCGCGGGTGGGCTCTTTTTTGCAGCTGATGCCCCGGGGCTCGAGGGCGTGCGCGCCGTGTGTGATGCCTATGGCAACTTCCATTTCGCAGCCTTGACGGCCGGCGGCGCAGCCCTGATTGCGCTCTCGCTTGCAACGCCCAACATACCCAATCAGACGTGGCGTATCGGCGCTGGCGCCGGCGCTGCACTGTTGGTAGGCGGGCTGGCGGCAAGTGTAGATCCCTCCTGCCTCGCCTCGCCCTATGCCAGCGTGAACGCCGAAGCCATTTCGGGCTGGATGGCGTCCGTTGGTGAGGCGCGCAACATCTTTGTGCTTGCGTCTTCCAATGGCGCGTTTGCGTTCGGAATCTTCGGCTTTTGCTTCGCGGGGATCGCCGCAGGCGGATACATGCTGACCCGCGTTCGTCCACGTCGCCGCATTGGCACGGTCGGTGTGTTGGCCTTGTTGGTGCTGGCCACGCTTGTGACGGCCTGGCAGGTGCGAGGCGTGAACTTCGCCCACGCTTTTGCGGCCATCGCCGTTGGCCTGGCCGCGTCGGACGCATTCCGCCGGTTTGTCGAACGCGACGGTACAGAGCGGGTGCTCGCCGTAGCGGCGCTGCTCGTGCTTGCGCCGACCAGTTATCAAGCCCTCGGTGCGCGTATGTTGGCGCCAGATGTGAATCCGGAACGCAAAGAGGCCAGCGACGCGCGGATATCTTGCCGAAGCGATGATGGCCTCGCCAAGCTCGCCAAACTGCCAAGCGGGCGCGTGTTCACGCCGATCGATCTTGGCACCGCCGTGCTCACGGGCACGGATCATTCGATCCTCTCTGCGCCGTACCATCGCAATGCCAGTGCGATTCTCAACACCATCGATATTTTTGAAGCCTCGCCTGATGCGGCGCTGGATCGGTTGAAGGCGTTGGAGGTGGATTATGTCTATGTCTGTCCAGCCCTCAGCGAGGTTGGCGTGTATGCCAAACGCGCGCCTGACGGGTTTGCCGCAGCGTTGCGTGAAAGCACACTGCCGGCAGAGTTTACAAAGCTCAAATCTGGTGAGAATGGCCCGCTGATCCTGGCTATTGATGCCATGCCGGTCGCCGCTTTGCCTTGACGATCTGGCTGATCCGGCTCAGGTGACGGCATGGACCACACCGACCGAATTACCACCCTGATAGACGAGCTTGAAACGCTCTATGCCCGCTCCGTTTCAAACCTGAAAACGGCGCTTCAGGATTATCTGAAAAGCGGAACACCGCCGGACCCTGAGGCGCGATTGCGCGGTGATTTCACCTATCCGGAACTGGTTGTTCGGTATGACCCAGATGGGCCGCCGCCGCCGATTTCGCGCTCATTCGGGAAACTCTCGGAGGCCGGCGTGTACACCACGACGATTACCCGGCCAGATTTTTTCCGGCACTATCTGGAAGAGCAACTGAACCCACTCCTTCAAGACTATGACGTGGAAATCGAAATCCGCAGGTCACAAAGTGAAATCCCGTATGCCTATGTTTGGGACGCAGCGGAGGCCGATGGTCTCGACCAGATTTCTCCGGCAGAGCTGGCGAGGTGGTTTCCTGCGCCCAGCCTCGGTGAAATCGGCGATGAAGTGGCCGACGGTGAGCTGTTTGAAATGGGAGCGGAACGCCCGCTCGCCCTTTTTGATGCGCAACGCACCGATTTTTCGCTGAAGCGTCTGGAGCACTATACTGGCACGCCGGCCGACCACATGCAGCCCTATGTGCTGTTCACCAACTATCACCGCTATGTTGATGCGTTTGTGGCCTGGGCGGTTGAGCAGATCGGCGCTGCAAATGGCTACAAGGCTCTATCCGCGCCGGGCGGTATCCTCATCGAGAGCGAAGCGCCTGATGCCATGGAGCGGATCAATGCCGGGCCCTGGCGTCGGTTCCAGATGCCAGCTTATCATCTGATCCGGGAAGACGGGCCAGGCATCACACTGGTGAACATCGGGGTCGGTCCATCCAATGCGAAGACAATCACCGATCACCTCGCGGTGTTGCGGCCCCAATGTTGGCTGATGGTGGGACACTGTGGGGGGCTGCGCCACAGTCAGGCGATTGGCGATTATGTGCTCGCCCACGCCTATCTTCGCGAAGACCACGTGCTGGACAGTGTCTTGCCGCCGGAGATTCCGGTGCCACCGATTGCCGAGGTTCAAGTCGCGCTTCAGGACGCTGCCGCTGATATCACCGGTGAAAGCGGAGATGCGCTCAAGAAGCGGCTGCGAACTGGCACGGTGGTGACAACGGATGACCGCAACTGGGAGCTTCGTTTTTCTGAAACGGCACGCCGGTTCAACAAGTCCCGCGCCATTGCCATCGATATGGAAAGCGCAACGATTGCGGCGAATGGCTTTCGACTACGTGTGCCTTACGGCGTGCTACTGTGCGTGTCCGACAAGCCCCTGCATGGCGAGATAAAGCTGCCAGGAGCTGCCAACCGGTTTTATGAGCGCGCCATTGGCGAACATATCCGAATCGGGATTTCAACGCTGGAACAGCTGGCACTGGATGGCGGCGTGAAACTGCACTCGCGCAAGATGCGCGCCTTCGATGAGCCCCCGTTCCGCTGATGGAAGAAACACCGGCCAACGACCCGAAACC
This sequence comes from Pseudomonadota bacterium, assembly GCA_039815055.1. Lineage (GTDB taxonomy): Bacteria > Pseudomonadota > Alphaproteobacteria > Caulobacterales > Hyphomonadaceae > UBA5336. The sequence continues at coordinate 12,543 of JBCCAA010000043.1, forward strand.
GGGGCTGCTTGCGTCTTTGATGGCGATTGCCTCGGCGTTCATCGAGACGCTCGTGACACGATGGTCGGTTTTGCTGATCCTTTTGGGGCTGGCATGGGTGGCGGGCGGCATTGCCAAGACCATTCAGGCGGTGTTGTTGGGACCTGAGACACAGGCGCTGATGGGCGTATTTGGGCTCGATATCGTACCCACAGCATTTTTCACTGCCGCAGCAGCTCACGCGGTGCTTTGGGCGTGGCGACCCACGATTCGCGAGTGTCTGGAAGTCGCAGCGCGCGCCTTTGCCATGATGTTGTTGGTGTTGGTGATTTACAGGCTGGCTTTCATTTTCGGGTTAGCCATGTTGATCTTGCCGGGCCTGGCCGTGATCGTCCTGTTCACCTTCGCGCCAGTGATTGTGATGGCTGAACGCCCGGGTGTGGTGCAGTCGTTTCTCGGAAGCTGGCACATCACACGTCGGAATATTGGACCGATGGTCGGCGGTTATATTCTGTTCCTGCTGGCCTGTTTGGGCGGGCTTGTCATAGGTGGGATCGCCGCGGCAACGGCCTCAATTGGCCTGTCAGATGCGCTGTCATCTGTGGTCCAGGATTCGCTGTTGTCGGCCGTGTTCAGCCTGCTGCACATCTCTTTTGCCGCATCTGCCTACAAGGCATTGGTGGGCACAAAGCCAGACTGACCGGCGCTAATTCCTACGCTTGAGACCCAACCGGCTGGCAAAGATCCCGTCCAGCCAGCGCTTGGGCAACCGGCGGGCGATGGTGAAATTGGTCAGCTTGCTTGGCACCGGCGCATAGCGCGCTTTTGGACTGGGGTCTGTCAAAGCGGTTTCGATGACCTTGGCGATCTTCTCCGGCTCATATCCCTGCTCGCCGGCTTTCATCAGCGTGTCTGAGTAGGCTTCCATAGCCTCTGCCCATTCTGTGTCCTTGTAGGGTCCGGCCTCATTCTGTTTGTCGGCTTTGTCCCAGATGGGTGTTTTTACCGCGCCGGGGCCGACGACAATGGCATCGATCCCATAGATCATCAGTTCGCGCCGAAACGTGTCAGTTGCCCCTTCAAGAGCGTGTTTCGTGGCTGTGTAGGCCCCAACGAATGGGGCTGCGATCAGCCCGCCTGCACTGGAAATATTGACGATGCGTCCGGGCGGGCCCGTACGGGCGCGGTCCATACCCAGAAGCGGCGCAAAGCCCTGCGTGCAGGCAATCGCGCCCAGAATATTGACCCGAAAATGCGCCTCTATCTCCGACATGGGTTGCAGCGCCAGTGGCCCCATAAAAGCGATCCCGGCATTGTTGATCAGGCCCGACAGTTTTGCGCCGTCAAGGGCAGCGCCAACGGTTTCGACACTCGCTGCGATGGTAGCTGGGTCAGCGACATCAAGGTGCAGGGCGATGATGTTGTCATGGTCTGCATTCAGCGTGTCAGCATCGGCCTGTTTGCGAACACCGGCAAACACTTGCCAGCCTTGATGGGCAAGACGCTTTGCTGTGACGCGGCCAATGCCGGAAGAGGCGCCGGTGATCACGACGGTTTTCATTGGCGGGTCCTGACGGGTGGGTGTGGCTGTGAGGGAATACGCGAGAAGGCGGGAGGCGGTTCAGTCTGTCTTGCCGCCATCAATGATGCGGAATTTAGGTGGACCAGATGGACGCGGCGGTGGCGGAGGCTCTTCGGCGGGCACGTCATCAGGCACGATGTCTTCGTCTGCGCACGGAGATGCAGGCCTTGATTTGAAACCGGAACGTTTCAGCCCCTTACCGCGCGCTTTCTTGTCGATTTCCTTCAACTTCACCTTCTGCAAGGCTGACAGGGGCTCTTCCAGATCGCCCTTTGAGGCGTCGCCGAAGGCTGAGCCATAGGTCTCAATTCGCTGCTCGACCTCATCAAGGAACTCGCGTTCCCAGTCTGACAGGGGCGGGCCAAGGCCAGCTTCTGCCAGTTCGGCCGCCTTGCGAAGTTGGCGCAGGGCCTTGCGTTTCTTGCGCTCGTCAATCTCGCGGGGCATGGGCTGAGACTTACGCCGTGGAAGGCTTTGCGCCAAGGGGATCGCTGTCGTCGTCAGCGGTTTCCACCGCCGCAACGGTCTGTGTGATCTGCGGCCCGTAAGAGATGATTGTAGCGCCATCGCCGCCTTTCGCTTCGCGGTTCGGCCCGAGAAAGTTCACGGTTCCATCCGAGCGGACTTCGGCAATGAAATCAGCGTCAGGCCGGTCGGCTTTCATTTCAGACAGGCCGTATTTTTCAGTCAGTTGCGTCTTGGCGAACGTCCAGCCGCGATAGTGGTCTCGGATGAGCTGATCATAGCCGCGTCCTCGGCGGATAAGTGTACGTCCCCGCGAAGACGAGCCAAGGCTGCGCTGGTCTTCCTGTTCATTTTCCTGGGCCGAAAGCTGAAACACTTTGTGGCGACCAAGCTCTGGCGCGAAATGGCCAGACACCAGCGCGTTGTAAGGCTCATTCGCCGACAGGGCGAGGGCAGTTTCAAAGCGAGTATGGTCCAGCCGCACCTCGGCATCTTCTGACAGCACTTCGCCGAAGAAAGTTTCCAGACTGGCTTCGCGGGCCGGGCGAAGCCTTCGCCAATTGCTGTCGGCGATGATGGAGTCCACACCGCTGTCCTTTAGCGTTTTGGCCAGATCGATGGACCATGGCGTTGCGCCGATCATCAGGACGCCAGGCTTTTCCTTGCGGGCCAGGCCGAGGAAACGTGACAACGGTCCGATGGTGAACCCGTGCAGAACCACGGTGGTGAACACCATGGCAAAAGCCAGCGGCGTGATCTGTTCGGCGCCGTAAATGTCGAAGGCCGAATTTCGATTAAGGTCGATCAAAAGGGTGCCGAACAGGCCCGAGACTGCAACGGCGACAATCCCGCGTGGCGCAATCCACCCCAGAAGCAAGGCCTCTTTGCGCGTCAGCGTGCCATAGGTCGATATCCAGATGGACAGCGGACGCACCACCAGCAGCATCACCGCAAGGAAGGCGAGCGTGTTCCACGTCAACGCCTGGCTGATGATCTCCGGCGTGAGATTGGCGGTCAGGATCACAAACACGCCCGAGACCAGCAGGACCGCAATATCTTCTTTGAACTTGCGAAGCTCTGCGAGGCCCGCCAACCGCGAATTGGCCAGGTACATCCCATAGGCGGTGACGGCGACCAGACCGATTTCCTTTTCCACCAGTTCCGCCAAGGCGTAACACAATATGATGGAGGCGAAGATGATCGGCGCCTTGAGATATTCCGGCGTCCAGCCCGCCCGAAACGCGCGCACGATCACCCAGCCGAACGCGATGCCCAGCGCCACGCCAAGTGCGGCCGCCATCAGGATCCAGAACGCGATCATCACCACGCCTTCGCCAGCCGAGGCCACACGGACTATTTCATAGGCTGCAACGGCAAACAGGGCGCCGATGGGGTCGTTGACAATGCCTTCCCATTTCAGCGCGGCGCCTGTGCGCCCGCCCAGTTTGGACTGGCGTAACAGGGGCATGATCACCGTTGGGCCCGTCACAACCATCACGCCCGCAAACACAATGGAGGACGCCCAGTCCAATCCGCCTGCAAAGTGAGCCGCAAGCGAGCCGAGAACCCAGGCCATGGGCCCGCCTATGAACACCATGCGCCGCACGGCTGCGCCGGCGTCCTTCAAATTCTCGAACTTCAGGACGAGGCCACCCTCAAACAGGATCACAGCCACTGCCAGTGAAATGATCGGGCGCAACAAGTCACCGAATTCCTTGGTCGGATTCAGGAAAGCGCCGGGCGTGCCGATGTAAATCAGGCTGTCAGGATTGCCGAGCGTAACCGCCCACAATGGCCCGACCGTCAATCCGGCAAGCGCCATAAGCACAATCGCCGGGGCTTGGAGGCGCCAGGCGAGCCATTGCGCACCCAGTCCCAAGGCGCCGATGAGAGCGACCGAGGTGATCAGTGAGCTTTGGGCGCCCGCCAGCAGAAGTGGCAAGTCAATCAATCTTCAGTGCCTTCCCCGGCCGACCAAAACCTTTGGTAATGCTCAGACTTTGGCCGCATCCGCACCGTCTGCAAAGTCGAAACCGATCTCACGGGTGCCAAAATCGCCCTCATTGTAGCGTTCTATGCGTTTTTCGAACCAACTGAGCACATGTTGGTAGATTTGTTCGAAAAAGGGCTTCGGGTCGTTTTCCGCGAGCGGAAGTGTGAACTCGTATTCTGCGCCGCCTTCGATCAGCACTTTGAACGTCTCGCCAAGCTTGCGGCATTCCATTGAAACGCGAAGCCAGTCTGTCCCCTTGGTGACCCGGATGGCGAGGCCAAACTGTACTGGGCCAAGCGGACGAAAGCCCTGAGGGGCGATGGAAAACGCCTGATCGCCATAGGGGCGCGGTTCAAACGGGCCTGCAGGCGGCACCAGGTGCACACACACGCCATCCTGAGCGCCCATGTAGGCGCAAAGGCCCTCACGTAGTTCCTCCGCAAGGCGCCGTATTCGATTATAGTTTTCAGCGGCCAGCGATTGGTAAGTTTCAACCGTTGTAAGGAGGTGTTCAAAGCGGGACATGGGCGCTCTTTCGCGTCTCAAACGGCCCGCCAACCGGTCCGTTCTATCACGACAAATAGGGCTGAGCGCGGTCTGCAATCAAGTCGCGATGTCTGAATGGGCTGGAGATCAGGCCAGGACTTTGCGACCGAAAGAGACCTGATACCAGTAAAACTGCATGCCCAGGAAAGCGAGCACAATGCCCGAAGCGCCGGCTGCCAGTGTACGGTACGTCTCCGGACTTGGCGGCATGATGATCAGTTCCAGGAACGCGGCAAACACCATCACCAGCATCGCAGCCGCGCCGCGACGGGAAATGCCCATGGTCAGCGTCGCCCAGACTGTTAGCGATGCAAAGGCTGACAGGCGAAGGATCTCGTTTTGTAGCGGGAACAGTTCAGCGCCGGGTGACCAGGCGGCCGCTTTCAAGGCCACCAGGACGGCGATCAGTCCAGTCAAACCGGTGGCGACCCGCTGGGCGGTGCCGTGGATCCAATAGCTGCGCTCAATATGCTGGCCCAGTTCACGATCCATAACTCTGCTCCCTCAGGCGCCGTAAGGGGATGTCGGCGCGACAGCTCGTGTGTATCACCGGGGCCTTGAAGTTCGGTAAGGCGCGAGCGGCAAATCCACCCGCTGGATTTTACGTTCGGTTAAGCTGCTTCGGAGACCGCCGATTGGAAGCGCCGCTGTTCCTGTGCCTGACCTATCTGGTCAGGCTCCGGGGCGAGGTGGGGCGGTATGGCACTCAGGGCGAGTTCGGCGCAAACGCCCGGCAACGCGCCATCGCTGTGGGCGTTGAGGAACACCTCGATCACATCAAGAGCTGCGCCATCTTCTTCAATGATCTGGGAGAGCCGGGCCGCCAGAGGGCCCACCAGGCCATAGGCCAGAAACACACCGAGAAATGTGCCGAGCAGGGCGCTGGCAATCATCACGCCAATCACAGCAGTAGATTCGTCGATGGCCGTCATGGTTTTTACGATCCCCAGAACGGCGGCCACAATTCCCAAAGCTGGCAGGGCGTCCGCGAGGGTGTGCAGAGCGCTGGCCGCGCGCATGCGCCGGTCCAGGATCTGCTGGATACCGCGCGCCATCTGCTCCCGGGCCCGCTGGCTATTGGAAAGGTCAATTGCCATGAGACGCAGCGCGCTGCTCAAAACGGCCAAGGCATCGGTGTCAGCGGCCAATTTCGGAGCCGACTGGATCAGCGGCGAGTCCTCTGGCGTTTCAACATCGGTTTCGATGGCCACATGACCGCCGCGGCGCAGGCGGCGCGACAGTTCGTGCAGGACGCCCAGCAAATCCTGATAGTCCGTTTTTGTCCATTGTGGGCCGCGCACGGCCCGGCCGAGACCACTGATGGCGGCCCAGGCCGTGGCCTTGTCATTGGCGATCAACAGGGTCGCGAGCGCTGTGCCGCCGATGAACATCAGCTCAAAAGGCAGTGCCGACAGCACCGCCTGCGCGCCGGTGGCGGCCAGCCCGGCGATGACAAGACCGAGGATAAGGATGAAACCGAGGAGCTGAGTCATGGGCGCTTTCAAATGAACGTCACGCCGCATTTACCATGTCAGGCGTTAAAGCCCCCTTGCGACGGTCCATTTTCGCGTCAGGTGCGAAAACTGCACCTTCCAGACCGCCTGAGCGCAGCTATCTGATTGTGCCTTCAAAGCCACTTTGTTACGGTCGTTGCGTCGGTGAAGGACGGCTTCGGATGCCATGCCTTCAGAAGAGTGAAAGTGATACGGACCGCAGTAGGGTAACTGCGTGTTAAGGACAAATTCCTTAACCTGTAGACGGTCCGAAAGGAGTGAGACGCATGAAAATAGCCATCACGACGCTGGTTCTGGCCTTGGGTTCAGGTACCGCGATTGCTCAACAATTTGCATCTGCGGATGGGTATCGCACCTGCCCGCCTGCGCAGACCACAGAAGGCCTTGATGTCGTTCGCCAACAGTGTGGCGCGCTGACGCCGCCGCGTTTGTCCAGCTCTGGTTTCAACAACCTGGGTGAGCTTCGCGCCGCAGAGTCCGAGCGCGATGTGTTCAGCGCGGCTGTTGTGGCTTATGGCGATTGCGTCACATCTTTCATCAATTCTTACCGCCGTCCCGGCGCTGATGCGAATTCCAAGGCGCCGGATCAGGCCGCCTGTGCGCACTCATGGGCCCAGGATCAGATCAGCCAATCCATCATGGACTATGGCCGCGCCTGTATCGACTTTTCCAACCGGTCCATGGTCGACAACACGATCGAGCCGTGGAGCGGATCCTGCTATCCGTCTGTCGGATCCGAAAACGGCTAACACCAATACACGTCTCTCATTCGAACACACCCGCTGGCCCCCGTCGGCGGGTGTTTTCGTGTCCGGTTTTCGTTTGCCGCCTTGATTGCCGTTACGTACGGGCACAGTAAGCACCATGGCTGAGCCCACGCCCCCGACCGAGATCCAACCCGACCGGCGCGGCGCATTCTTTGTTCTGTTCTTTGCCCTGATGAGCATCGGAGCAGGCAACACGATGTTGATTGCCGCTGTGTTGCCACCGCTGACCCGCGAGCTGGCCCTGCCGGACTGGACCGCCGGGGCGATCTTTTCCCTGTCCGCTTTGTGCTGGTCGATGTCGTCGCCATTATGGGGCAAGAAGTCGAACCTTTGGGGCCGCCGTCGCGTGGCTGCGATCGGGCTTGCCGGGTATGCGGTTTCGATGCTGGCTTTGCTATTGTTTGCCGTGCTGGCACGAACCAATGTCATCACATCGGCTGTACTGATTTTCATCACGCTGGCGCTGTCGCGCGCCCTGTTTGGCCTGGTCGGATCCGGGGCATCGCCGGCAGCCCAGGCCTATGTGGCAGACCGCACCAGCCCGGCCGAGCGACAATCGGAGATCGCCTTCATCACGTCCGGCTTCAGCATGGGCACCGTCATCGGACCGGCCTTCGCGGCCGTTCTCGTTAGCGCCTTCGGTCTTTTGACGCCGCTCGGTTTCACTGCACTGATTGCAGCGGCGATGTCGGTGGTGATCTGGCGATATTTGCCGGAGAACCGCGCGCCGAAAGCTGACGCAGCGCAGATTGAAAACGCCCCCGGCGCCTCGGGTCTGTGGCATTCAAGCGCCGTGCTGCCTTTCCTGATTTATGCTGTCACGCTGTCACTTGTAACGGGCATTCTCACTCAGGTCTTTGTTTTCACCGTGATGGACCGGATGGGTGTTTCCGGCCGTCAGGCTGCCCAGTTCACCGGACCGGCCTTTATGGTTGGCGCCATGGCGATCTTGCTCTCGCAGCTTGTTTTGATCCCGCGGCTGAAAATGTCGAGCCGGGCTTTGATGGTTGCAGGTTGCGGCCCGCTTCTTGGTGGGGCGCTGCTCCTCGTTTTCGCTACCGATTTCGCAACGCTTGTCTTTGCGCAATTCCTGATCGGCATGGGACAGGGGCTCGCACGGCCTGGATTTTCCAGCGGTGCATCTCTTGCGGTTTCACCCGCGCTTCAGGGCAATGTGGCTGGGTTGGTCATTTCTGCTAACGGAATGGGGTTCATCATCACGCCGTTCTTTGGCCTGTTCCTCTACCAATATGTCGACGTGTCCCTGCCATTCTGGATTTGCACCGGACTGTTGGCAGCGATGGCGGTTTATGCCCGCTTCGCGCTGCCTGATGATCAGGTGGCAGACAGCTAGCTGCCCGCAGCGGCAAGAACGTAAGACAGCATTTCTGTCGTTGGGAACCCGTCAGCGATAAAGCCATTGGCATCCTGGAACTGGCGAAGTGCGCCCTTTGTGCCACGCCCTGCAATCCCGTCCACGGGGCCGGCATCAAAGCCAAGATCATTCAGCGCCGCTTGCAGCTGGCGAATCTGAAACACCGACAAAGGTTGCAAGTGCGTTGGCCAGCCGGTGCTCAGCCCCGGTCGACCTGCCGCGGCATCGCCAAGCAGACCCACCGCGAGAGCATAGCTGTCAGCGCGGTTATAGGTTTTGAAGACGTTGAAGTTCTTGAATAGCAGGAATTTCGGTCCGGTATGACCTGCCGGAACCCAAAGCTCGCCGAACTTGCCTGACGTCACCGCAGACCCGCGTGCACCATCGACAAAATCTACGCCCAGGCCTTGCCAGGACGATAAACGGCGGTCCTGACCATCGGCCAGCGCATAGTCGAAATCAGCAGGCAGGGTGACTTCCAGCCCCCATGGTTCGCCGGATTCGAAACCCGAAATGGACAGATAGTTGGCGGCCGAGGCGAGCGCATCGGCGCGGCTTTCCCAGACATCCTTTCGCCCGTCTCCATCGCCGTCGCGGCCATGGGCCAAGAATGTCGACGGCATGAACTGGGTCTGGCCCATTGCGCCTGCCCAGCCGCTGATCAGTTCATCGCGGACGACTTCATCGCGCTCCAGCAGCTTCATCAGCGCCATAAGTTCGCCCTCGGCAAAGGCGCGACGGCGCCCTTCCACGGCCATGTTGGCCAGCGTGTTGCCGGCATCGAACGTGCCGATATAGGAGCCGTAATTGGTTTCCATGCCCCAAATGGCAACCAGTGTTTCGCGGTCCACGCCATACTCGGTCTCCAGCTGCGTCAATAGCGCGGCATTGTCGACCAGGGCTTCAGCGCCGCGGGTTCGCCGTGCAGAACTGACGGCGGTGCGCAAGTATTCCCATATCGGCTTGGCAAACTCAGCCTGGTCAGACACGCCTGTGCTGGCGATTCCGACATTGGTGCTGAGATAGAGGTCCAGCGGCTCAATGCCCTCGAGAATAGACCGTATGGCGGCCCCGTCTCGCCCAGCTGCGGACGCGCGCCCTGCAAAACTGACCCGCCACGCATCCATCGCCGCATGGCCGGAGCTTTCATACGGGGCAAGCGGATTGACCGCCGGGCCGGATGGGGCGGGAACCTCGCCGGTGGTTCCGTTCGTGGGTGACGCTGGCGGCGTATATGGCCCGGCCGCACACGCGCCAAGCACCGCGGCAATTCCAGCCAAAGCAGCGACCCGTAGCGGTTTTTCAGCATGACGCGCCATCTTTAATATCCCCTGTGCCATCTGTGGCCCGGTCAGTGTTGACACGTCGGCCTCCTTTACGTTACTCACCCGCCTTTCGCCGAAAGGCATATTACACGTTTAGCTCCGAGGCGGACCCATGAAAGTCAGATCCTCTCTGAAGGCCCTGAAGACACGTCACCGCGACTGTAAAGTCGTGCGCCGTCGCGGCAAGACGTATGTGATCAACAAAACCGACCCTCGCTTTAAGGCAAAGCAGGGCTGAGCGGAACGTGAACGGGTGTGCGGTTAACAGCATCTGAATGACCGCCGGTATCGTTCTATTTGATCTCGGAAATGTGGTTCTCGACTGGGACCCGTTGCGCCTTTACCTCACGCGATTTGAAAACACTGCCGACGCGCAGGCCTTTTGCCGTGAGGTCTGCACCCTTGAATGGCACACACATCACGACCGCGGCGTCAGCTTTTCTGACAATGCAGCGCCCCTGATCGCCCAATACCCCCAGTATGAAGACCACATCCAGGCATGGCGCACCCAGTGGCTGGACATGTTCCATGGCTATGTTGCGGGCGTGCCGGCGCTGATGGCCCGGCTTGAGGAAGCCCGTGTGCCGCTGTTCGGCTTGTCGAACCTGTCTGCTGAAATCGCAGCGGAAACGTTTGATGCGTATCCGATCATCAAATTGCTGCGAGATGTGGTGGTGTCTGGCGCAGAAGGCGTGGTGAAGCCGGACCTGCGCATCTATGAAATCGCGCTGGAGCGCATGGGCTCACCAGACCCGGCCGATGTGTTCTTCATTGACGACCGAGAAGACAATATCCGCGCCGCTGAAACCATCGGCATGCGTGGACACGTGTTCGAGAACGCTGCAGGTCTTGAAGTGGCGTTGGTTCAACAAGGAATCCTTTGATCACGAAATTGCCGCTTGCCCGTGAGCGCTCGCACCCCATACATTCTCCGTCATGCTGAAAGCGCTTGCTCTCTCTTTGTTTTTGACGGTGTCCGGCCCTGATTTCGGGCCGCCGGAGCAGATGTTCGACCGCCTGCTTGAGGCGCCGAGCGATGAAGAGGCTGAGCAGGTGGCGCTGGATATCTGGGCGGCCTGGCTGGAAAGCGGCTCGCCCACCGTCGACATTGTGATGGAGCGCGCGGTGATGGCGCAGGCGCGCGGCGATGATGACACCGCGTTCGCGCTTTACGACCGCGCCATCAACATAAAGCCCGGATATGCCGAAGCCTGGCACCGGCGCGCGACCCTGTTCATGGAACGAGAGCAGTATGATGAAGCCCTGCGTGATTTCAACGAAACGTTGCGCCACGAACCTCGCCATTTCGGCGCCTGGCTGGGGGTTGCGTTGATGTTGGAACGGTTCGGCTCCACTGAGGAAGCCTTGGTGGCATATCGTGAGGCACTGGACGTTTATCCCCGTCTCGAGGCGGCCCGCCGTGGGGTGAGCCGACTGTCCAAGGCCACTGATGGCACGGCGCTTTGAGATTTATCATGTCCTTGCTTTTGATTGCGCTCGCCAGCAGCGCCCTTGGCGCGTGCGTCCACAGCATGATTTACACATCCCGCGTCGAGGCGGCCCATCCCGCGAGCGGCGACCTTTTGGAGGTCGATGGCCACGACGTGCACATCATCGAGACAGGCCCGGCCAGCGGATCGCCCGTCCTGTTCATCCATGGCGCCAGTGCAAATGCCAATGAATTCACCTGGACGCTTGGACCACGGCTGGAAAGCGACCATCGGATATTGATCGCTGACCGGCCAGGCCACGGCTATAGTGACCGTGCACCGAATGCAGACCGGCTGGACGTGCAGGCAGCACAGCTCGCCGGGGCACTCGGCCAGAAGACTGGTGGAAGACCTGCCGTCGTGGTTGGCCATTCGTTTGGCGGTGCGGTGGCGCTGCGCCTTGCGCTCGACCACCCTGATCTGGTGGCAGGCCTCGTCCTGCTGGCGCCGGTATCTCACGATTGGGGCGGTGGCGGGCAGACCTGGTACAATCAGATCACCACCACGCCGCTGATCGGGCCGGCCTTTTCAAACCTTGTCCCGCTTGTCGGGCCCGGTCTTGCCGAAGACGGGGCGGCCTCAACCTTTTCGCCGGCCGACGTGCCGGAGGGCTATTTCGACAGGTCTGGAACAGGACTTTTATTTCGCCCGCCGAACTTCCGCGCCAACGCCAATGACGTGGTCAATGTGCGCGAGGAATTGCAGGCGCAGCAGGCCCGTTATGGCGACCTGACGATGCCAATCATTGTCTTTTCCGGGCTTCAGGACACCGTCATCAAGCCAGAGCTGCACGTGGGCCGGTTGAAGGATGAGGCACCCAATCTGGAGCTGATTGAATTGCCCAATGGCGGGCATATGCCCCACCATGAAGTGGGCGCAGACATTGCCGAAGCGATTGCACGGCTGGCCATGGGCGGCGAGCCGCGCTAGAGCGGGCGACTTCGCCATTTCCAGACTTTAGAAAGATCCGCCATGGACGACGCGCCCCTTAGCCATCTGACAGAAGCTACCAAAGAAAAACTCAAACAGACCATCGACCGGATCGAGCGTCTGGAAGAGGAAAAGAAGGAAGTCGCTGAACAGATCAAAGAGGTCTACGGCGAAGCCAAGGCGTTCGGATTCGACACCAAGGCCCTGCGCGCCGTGGTGCGCCTGCGCAAGGTCGACCGCGCCGAGCGCGAAGAACAGGAGATGGTCCTGGACACCTATCTGGCTGCCCTCGGCGAGATTTAGGGGCACACAGATGCGCTGCGTCGTCTTTCGGCGACGAATCGAACTTACGTGAGGGGCTTAAATCGCCCGACAAAGGACGCTTGTTGTAAGTCTGGTGCGAATCAAAAACGGAAGTTCTCGCCGGATCGATGAACGCCCGACATGCACCGTCTTTTGACCGAACCTCAGCCGACATAAAGAACGACGGAATGTTGCACCTCACGCGTTGAGGGTTGGGCAAGAGGAGAAACGCATGAAAATAATCAACAGCATGGTCGCTTTAACCCTTTTGGCTGCATGCACGACACCGGAAGTCGATGACAGATCTTTGGCGGACTCAGCGGAGGGTGTGACGATAACAGTAGACGCCGGTCAGCGCTGTATCATCTCCAATGGCGTGCCCGATCACGAAACCGGCCCATGGCGACAAGGCGCGACTGTGCAGGAGCAAGATCATGAATTTTGCATGGATGCGACTCCAGAGATCGCGGACACAATTACCCGCCGGGCCCGAATCTCAGGCATCACACTGACGGGTATCCCGCTTCGTCCCGGCACCGCCGAATACTATGACGCCACTTCAGAGCGTGGTTACTCGCGCGATACGTCTTCGGGATGGAGTGTCGAGGGCATGGGCGGGCTCATCATGGACGCACAGAATGCGCATGTGGATGGCAGCGGTCTGTACCACTATCACGGCATCCCTGCTGCGGTCGTTGGTGCGCTTGATGGTACACTTTTCGGCTATGCAGGCGATGGTTTCGAAATCCACTATGTAGGTGACGACGCACAGCCATCCTGGCGCTTGAAAAGCGGCGAACGCGAAAGTGGACCAGGTGGCCCACATGACGGAACTTATGTGCAGGATTACGAATTTGTCCAAGGCTCCGGCACGCTGGACGAGTGCAATGGCGGAATGCTGAACGGGCAATACGCCTATTTCGCGACCAATACC
>JBCCAA010000017.1:0-44975 GCA_039815055.1 Pseudomonadota bacterium
CGAAATGCAACCATGCTTTCGTGTTCGCGCGGTGCTGGCGCCACATCTGCCAGAGCGCGAGAAAGTTCAGCCCGGTGCCAAACCCGGTCTCGGCGACGGTGAACTGGTCACGCCCGGACCATGCCTGCGGCAACCCACATCCGGCGAGAAACACATGGCGTGTCTCTTCCAGCCCGTCAGATGTTGAGAAATACACATCATCAAACTCCCGTGCGACAGGTGTGCCATCAGGCTTCCAGACCAAATCCGGCGAGGGCGGCAAACGTCTCATTGTTGCCATGTACTGCTCATCCTCAGCGAAGTCGAAGGATGTGGGTCAACCCGCCGCGCCGATACATTAACTTTGCTCGCGATGGGCGCTGGTCTCTACAGCGACTGAAGCCAGTTTACTGACATGCACGATCTTTTCGCCGACCTCGACACCATCGACTTCACCCCAACGCGCACAGCGGGCCTGCAACGCCTGACCGCCTTCCAGCCCAAAATGGGCCGCGCCTATGCCAGCGAGCGCAACAGCGACCTTGGCCCCGGCCAGCGCACCAATGTCTCTGCCCTGTCGCCCTGGGTGCGCACACGCACGCTGCTGGAAGCGGAATTGGTGCAGGTCGCGCTGGACAAATTCGCGCTTTCAACCGCTGAAAAATTTGTTCAGGAAGTGTGCTGGCGAACCTATTTCAAAGGCTGGCTGGAGCATCGCCCCGCGGTCTGGACGGCCTATCAAACGAAGCTGCAGACGCAGTTGGACGCACTGGAGACAAATGCCGGACTGGCCCTGGCTTATGGCGAGGCGGTGGAAGGGCGCACCGGAATCGATTGTTTCGATGCCTGGGCGCGCGAATTGGTCGAAACGGGGTATTTGCACAATCATGCGCGCATGTGGTTCGCTTCGATCTGGCTGTTCACTTTGAAGCTGCCGCTGGAGCTCGGCGCAGAGTTCTTCCTGCGCCATTTGATGGATGGCGATGCCGCCTCAAACACCTGCAGCTGGCGCTGGGTGGCGGGGCTGCACACGCCGGGGAAAACCTACCTCGCACGCCGCTCGAACATCCGAAAATACACGGCAGATCGGTTTGACCCGCCAGGCCTGGCAACCGAAGCGCCGCCGCTTGAAGGCTTTCAAAATCCGGACATTGGCATGCTGACGCCCGGCAATGACTGGCCGACCGGCGATGTTGCGCTGCTGCTGACCGAAGAGGACATGAATGGCGAGACGCTGCGACCGGTCGGCGCCACCGTCACCAAGCTGGCGGGAGTTCATTTTGCAGATGATCGCTCGCCACTTGGAGCCGGTGAGGCCGCCAGAGCCTTCGTGGAGGGTGCGATGGATGATGCCCTGGCGCGGTTCAGCCAAATCCACAGTGTGACTGGCATACGGCTACCCAGCGGGGCAGATTTCGAAACCGCTGCGCTGGACTGGGCAGTTACCAGCGGCGCCAAGACGGTGATCACAGGCTTTCCGCCAACCGGCTGGGTGAAGCCGCGCCTCGACCGGCTCCGCACCGCGCTCCAATCCCATGATATCAGATTGCTCTATCTTCAGCGCGACTGGGACACGGCGTATTGGACTTATGCCAAAAAGGGGTTCTTTGGTCTCAAGAAACAGATCCCATCTGTGCTGTCAGAACTGGGACTACCCATATAAGGAGACTGCTATGACAGACGTAACCATCACCCGCGAAGACCGCGACACGAATGGCCGCTGGGTCGCCAGTGTCGACGGCGTCGAAGGCGAGGCCGAGATGACCTATTCCAAGGCGGGCGCCACGCGCATCATCATCGACCACACCGCGGTCGCAGAGAGCATGGCCGGTATGGGCATGGGCAAAAAGCTGGTCGAAGCCGCAGTGCTGGCGGCGCGTGCAGAGGGCTTCAAGATCATCCCGCTCTGCCCCTTTGCCAAAGCCACGTTGGAGAAAATGCCGGAATGGCAGGATGTGGTGCAGTGAACGAGCTCACCCTGGTCGATGACGGGGCGCGCCTGACCGCTGACCTCGACGGCGAGACCCTGTTCATCCGCTATGGCTGGTCCCGCGACGATGTCATGCGCATTGACCATGTGGAAGTGCCACGAGCGCTCGGCGGGCGCGGCCTGGGCACGGCGCTGGTGGGTGCACTGGTGGACAAAGCGCGGGCCAATGGCTTCAAGCTGATCCCGGTCTGCGGCTTTGCCCGACATCAGCTGCAGAAGCATGCCGATTGGGGAGACGTGCTGGCGTGAGCGATCTCCTTTTCTGGAAGACCAAATCTCTCACCGAGATGAGCACGGAAGAATGGGAGTCCCTTTGCGATGGTTGCGCCAAATGCTGCCTCCTAAAGCTGGAAGACGAGGACACCGGCGAAATCGCCTATACGCGCCTGCACTGTAAGCTGCTCGATGCCGGCACCTGCAAGTGTTCGGACTATGCCAATCGCAAGGCCATCGTGCCCGATTGCGTGAAGCTGACGCCGAAGAAGATCGACGAGATCAAATGGATGCCGCGCAGCTGCGCCTATCGCCTGGTCGCCGAAGGCCAGGACTTGGCCGACTGGCACCATCTGGTTTGCGGCGACCGGGATCGCATTCACCGCGAAGGCCACTCCATCATAGGCCGCACAAAGTCTGAAGACACCGTGCTGGAAGAAGACCAGATCGACTGGATCGTCGACTGGAAAGGCAACGCGCCTTAACCTCCGCCCACCTCATAATAGGTCGGCGAGCCGGGCCCAACCGGAAGGTCCAGACCAAACGTCCACAGCACGAAAAAGCCTGACCAGAAGACCAGGAAGAACATCGTATAGGGCAGCATCATCGCGATCAGCGTGCCGACCCCGATATTGCGATCATAGCGCGCCGCCCACGCCAGAATCAGGCCGAAATAGCTCATCATGGGCGTGATGATATTGGTCGAGCTGTCCCCGATCCGGTAGGCGGCCTGGATCACTTCGGGCGAATAACCGATCAGCATCAGCATGGGCACGAAGATCGGTGCGGTCACCGCCCATTGCGCCGAGGCCGAGCCCAAAGACAAATTGATCACCGCGCACATCAGGATGAAGAAGAAAAACACCATTGGCCCGGTCATGCCGGTGCTTTGCAGAAAGTCCGCGCCGGCCACCGCGCTGATGGCGCCAATATTCGTCCAGCCAAAGAACGCAACGAATTGGGCGGCAAAGAACACCAACACGATGTAGAGCCCGAGGGACGACAATGCCCCGGCCATGGCGTCGATCACATCGCGGTCGCCCTTCATGGTTCCCGCAGCGCGGCCATAGGCGTACCCCGTTGCGATGAAGAAGATCAGAATCCAGACGACAAAGCCGCGGAAGAACGGCGAATTGATCCGGTCGCCGGTATCGGGATTTCGCAAGACGCCCCATTCGGGGATCAGCGTCAGTGCCATAAAGGCCAGCACGCCGAGCAGCGCGATGCCGGCCCATAACAGGCCCTTTTTCTCTTCCTTGGTGACCTCATCCATCATCGATTTGTCGAGAATGGTTTCGTCGGCGCCGGACGGATTGTACTCACCGAGTTTCGGCTCAACGATGAAGATCGTGACCAGTGAGCCGATGATGGTGATCAGGAAGGTGGAGGCCACCATGAAGTACCAATTGGCCGTAGCTACAACGACATATTCCGGATCGATCAAGCGGGCTGCTTCTTCCGTGATGCCGGCCAATAGCGGGTCAATCGTGCCGATGAGCAAGTTGGCGCTATAGCCACCCGAAACACCGGCAAAGGCCGCCGCCATGCCTGCCAGCGGGTGACGCCCCAGCGCATAGAAGATCGCTGCGGCCAGCGGGATCAGCACCACATATCCGACCTCCGATGCGGTGTTGGACACGATGCCCGCAAAGACGATGGCCACCGTCACCGCATGGCGTGGCGCCCCCAGCACCATGCTGCGCACGGCTGCCGAAAGCAGACCGGATTTCTCCGCCACGCCCACACCCAGCATCGCCACCAAAACCACGCCAAGCGGGGCAAAACCGGTGAAATTCGTCGTCAAATTCGTGAAGATCCGCCGGACACCATCGCCATTCATCAGGCTGATCGCGCGGATCATGCCATCCTCGGCAACCCCTGGAGCACCTGCAGGGCGGGGATCATTCACGGCCAGCCCGATATATCCGAAAAATCCCGACAGCAGGATCACCAGAAAGGCGAGCCAGGCAAACAGGGTGACCGGATGAGGCAACAGATTGCCCATCCATTCCACCCCATCGAGGAAACGCGTGAAGAAATTCCGGCGCGGCGGGCCAACCTCTGCGTCCACTTGGGCCATGGCGTGTCTCCGATGTGAAAGGATAATGTTGGCAAACTGGACAGGTCTTGTCGAACGACAAGGCCGAACTTTGCATTTCCATCACGCCGCGCGCATGCCTTAATGGCCTCGCAGAATAAAAATGAGGCAGACCCCATGCAGCCCAGATGGTTGACCCTTTTAACAACCGTGGCTCTGATCGCCACCGGCGCAGCGGCTGAGACAACGCCCGATGAGGCGCGCAAATTCACCGCCGAACGGGTCTTTGACCTGGAGCTTGGTGACGACCCGCAAATCTCTGCCGATGGCGAGACGATTGTGTATGTGCGCCGGTCCATGGATCGCCAAACCGACCGAATGCGCGGCGATTTGTGGACCCTGGATGTCGACACAGGCGACCACCGCCCTCTGGTGACAGGCGGCGAGTCGGCCAGCAACCCACGCTGGTCTCCCGATGGCCAGCGTTTGCTTTACAGCACCTCCAATGAGGGCAAACCTGAGCTGCGGCTGTTGTTCATGGATACCACCAGCAGCATCTCACTGGCGCAGTTCGAAACCTCACCGGGCGCAGCCGTTTGGTCTCCTGACGGCGCGCAGGTCGCGTTCACACTGTTTGTGTCCTCAAAAGGCCCCAGCTTTGCGACGCCGCCGCGCGCGCCCGACGGCGCAGACTGGTCGGCACCGGTTCGCGTGTTCGATGATCTGACGTTCCGCTTTGATGGCGCGGGGTACCTGCCGGAAGGTGCGACCCAGGTCTTCACGCTGCCGACCGAGGGCGGATCACCCCGACAGGTCACCTTCGGCGAGGTTGATTACACCCAGCCCGCATGGATGGGATCGGACACCTTGCTTGTCTCAGGCAACCCCAATGAGGATCGCCATCTCGATGTCATCGAAAGCGACATCTTCAGGGTTGATCTGGCCAGCCTGGAGATGATCCGCCTGACCGACCGCGATGGTCCGGATTCTAACCCGGTCGCCTCACCCGACAACACGCTGATCGCCTATCTCGGCTATGATGACGAGATAAAATCCTGGCAGCAAACCGGGCTCTTCGTCATGTCCAGCGATGGCAGCGCGCCGCGCAGACTGGCCGCCGACTTTGACCACGATATGTCCGACATCACCTGGCGCCGCGACAGCGAGGCCCTTTATGCGCTGGTTGAGGACGCCGGTGACGTGGCGATTGTCGAGGTTGATCTGGATGGCAGTGTCGAATTTCTGGTGCGCGGCGTAGGTGGGCTTTCCATTGGCCGCCCGTATGCCAGTGGTGCGTACTCGGTGTCAGATACCCGCCGCCCGATATTTGCCTACACCGCCAATTCGCCGGACAAACCGGCCGACATTGCTATCAGCGGACGCTCCGTTGACGACCGGGTGCTGACGTCGCTCAATGCGGATCTGCTGCCCTATCTGGACATGGCCACGATTGAAGAAATCCAGGTGCCATCTACCCATGATGGGCTGGAAATCGAGGCTTGGGTGGCCCTGCCCCATGGGTTCACAGCCGATGGCAGCTACCCGATGATCCTTGAGATCCATGGCGGACCGTTCACAATGTATGCGCCAAGCTTTGCCGCCGAAATCCAGCGCTATGCCGCCGAAGGCTATGTGACGGTGTATGCCAATCCTAGAGGGTCCACCGGCTATGGCGCCGCCTTCGCCGAAGAGATTGATCTGGCCTATCCCGGATACGACTATGATGATCTGATGAGCGTGGTAGAGCATCTTGTTGCGAAAAACTATGTCGATGAAGATCGCCTGTTTGTCACGGGCGGTTCTGGCGGTGGCATTCTCACCGCCTGGATCGTCGGCAAGACTGATCGTTTTGCGGCAGCGGCGTCCATCAAACCGGTGATCAACTGGATGACCATGGCGTTGTCCGCCGATATTGCCGCCTATGTAAGGCGCCACTGGATACGCGCTGATCCCTGGGAAGATCCCGATGCCTTCCTCGACCGCTCCCCGATCATGTTGATCGACAGTATCGTGACCCCCACAATGGTGATGGTCGGCGAAGAAGACTGGCGCACGCCGGCCTGGGAGGCCGAGCAATTCTACACGGCGCTACATCTGAAAGGTGTTGATACGGTTTTGGTTCGCGTGCCGGGTTCGCCGCACTACATCGCGGGCCGACCAAGCCGGCTGATCGCGAAGACAGACAACATCATGGGCTGGTTCGCAAAATATGATCCGGCCAATGCTGAACCTGAAGATGTGGGTGAAACCCCCTAGAGCAGAATATGCTCTAGAACCCGGAACCGGGCTGCTTCAGATACTCCGCTTCCTCGGGCGTGCTGGCGCGCCCAAGAGCAGCGTTGCGATGGGGGAAGCGGCCAAACCGGTCGATGACCACCTTGTGGCGGTGAGCATAGTCGAGGCTGTCGACGACCATCGCCTTGAAGGGCGGTCGGCAGGTCGCGGCGAGGTTTTCAAACAGCTGCACACAAAGCGCCTGATCGGCCTGCCGCTCTGAATGCTCGAGCGGCAGATACAGGAACATCCGCTCAACCTCATTCAAGGAGACGTCTTCCCCTGACATCAGGGCATCCTTGCACAGGCCGAGCGCCATGGGGTCCTGGGAGAAGGCGTCTGGCAGGCCGCGAAAGAGGTTCCGGCTGAACTGATCAAGAACGATGATAGCCGCCAGGCGCTGGCGTGGCCCCAGTTCTGCCCAGTCATAGGCTCTGCCACCTGCCAACACGCGCAGCGTTTCAAGAAAGCGCTCGGCAATGTCGCGGTCGGTGTTGTCTTTCTTGGCAAACCAGAATGTCTTTCGAGCATCCAATCCCGCAGGATCATTGCCCACATCGCCAATCCAGTAGTCGAGCACATCCTGGGGAGAGGCGACGGTCATGCCCCTCTTGTCCCGACCACCATATAGTTGACGCCAGTATCGCCAGACAGCCGCCAGGCATCGGCGAGCGGATTGTAGGACACACCCTGGGGCGGGCGCAGGTCGAGCCCAGCCGCACGCATGGGCGCGGAAACCTCGCCGGGTTTCAGGAACTTCTCGAATTCGTGGGTGCCGCGCGGCAGCCATCCCAGCACATATTCGGCGCCGACAATCGCCAACGCCCAGGCCTTGGGCGTGCGGTTCAAGGTGGCGACGATCATCAAGCCGCCCGGCGCCACAAGGCTTGCTGTGTCGCGCAGGAACTGTTCCGGATTTGCCACATGCTCCACAACTTCAAGGTTCAGCACGATATCATAGGGACCTTCGTCGGCCTCGATCAGGCCTTCGGCGGTACCGGCCCGGTAATCCAAGTCCACACCAGATTGCTCAGCATGGGTCAGCGCGGTTTTGATATTGGCCTCGGCTGCATCGATGCCCGTGACCGCCGCGCCGAGGCGGGCCATGGGCTCGCTGACCAATCCACCACCGCAGCCAATATCGAGCAGCGTTTTGCCCTCAAGCGGTTTGCGCGCGGTGGAGTCGAGATCGAAATGTGCTTCTGCCGTGTCACGAATAAAGCCGAGCCGCACCGGATTGAACTTGTGTAGCGGGCGGAACTTGCCCTTCGGGTTCCACCAGTCGGCCGCCATGGCCGTGAACTTGGCCACTTCATCGGGATCGATGCTTGGCCGGTGGGGCTTTTGTGGGTCTGCATAGGTGTTATCAGCCATGGCTTGAGCGTTCCTGTTTGATCGCTGCGATCCGTCAGCTTAAAGAGACAACGGATTTCACAAAACACATGTGGAGAGGTATGCGCGCATGACAATGCGGCGAACAGTTCTGAAGTTTGGCGGAACGTCGGTCGGCGACATTGAGCGGATCGAACGCGTCGCCCGGATCGTGGCCCACCGCGCCAGGGATGGCGACGGTCTAGCGGTGATCGTATCGGCCATGGCGGGCGAAACCAATAAGCTTGTCGGATATGCCGATGAGATCGTCGGTGGTGAGCTGTCCGGCGATGGCTTCAACGATGAGTATGATGTGATCGTGTCATCGGGCGAGCAGGTCACGTCCGGGCTTTTGGCTCTGGCCCTGCGACGGCTCGGCCTGAAAGCGCGCAGCTGGCTGGGCTGGCAAATGCAGTTGATGACCGATGAAAGCCACTCCAAAGCCCGAATTCTGGGCATGGAGGGATCGGCGCTACGCGACTCCATCGATGCGGGCGAGATTGCGGTGATCTCAGGCTTTCAGGGCATGACCGATGACCGGCGGATCGCAACGCTGGGCCGGGGTGGCTCTGATACCAGCGCTGTTGGTGTCGCTGCAGCCATTGCGGCCAGCAGCTGTGACATCTACACCGACGTAGACGGGGTCTACACCACGGACCCGCGCATTGTTTCAAAAGCCCAGCGTCTGGAACGCATTTCATACGAAGAGATGCTCGAAATGGCGTCGCTGGGCGCAAAAGTGCTGCAGACCCGCTCGGTCGAGCTGGCCATGAATCATAGCGTGCCGGTGCGCGTCCTATCCAGTTTCCTGGAACCCGGGGAAGACAATCCCGGAACACTTGTCTGTTCGGAGGAAGAGATCGTGGAAAAACAAGTCGTCAGCGGGGTCGCTTATTCG
Source organism: Pseudomonadota bacterium (assembly GCA_039815055.1). Taxonomy (GTDB): domain Bacteria; phylum Pseudomonadota; class Alphaproteobacteria; order Caulobacterales; family Hyphomonadaceae; genus UBA5336. Next base: position 8,764 of record JBCCAA010000017.1, read on the forward strand.
CGCGATGAAGCAAAGGTCACCCTTTATGGTGTGACGGACGAGCCGGGTGTATCGGCCCGCATCTTCTCCCTGCTGGCAGGCGCCGGCGTGAATGTGGATATGATCGTACAGGCCAAGGCCCGCGGGGAAGGTGTCGCCAATATGGTGTTCACCTGTACAGACCGCGAAAGCCAGTTCGCCGAGGAAACACTAACCACCCATCGCGACAGCATCGGGTACGAACGCCTCGATGTCAGCCGGGATGTGGCCAAGGTCTCCATCATCGGCGTCGGGATGAAAAGTCATACGGGCGTGGCCGAAACCATGTTCCGCGCGCTTTATGAGAAAGGGATCAATATCGACGTGATCGCGACATCAGAGATCAAGATCTCGGTCCTGATCGAGGCAGCTTACACCGAACTTGCCGTGCGCGCCCTGCATACGGCTTTCGGCCTTGACGCTGCCTAGGGTCGATCGCCACATCAAACGCAGATGGAAGATACATCCACCCCTCGCCTGTTGATGAACCGCCTGCGCCAGATGATGGCGCAGGGCGAAGAAGCTGGCGAACGTCTGGACCGGATTGTGACACTGGTGGCCAATACGATGGTCGCCGATGTGTGCTCGATCTATCTGCGCACCACCGATAACACGCTGGAATTGGTGGCAACGGAAGGGCTGCGCCCCGACGCCGTCTACCGCACCAAACTCGCCCTTGATGAGGGGCTGGTGGGCCAGATTGCCATGTCGGCCATGCCGCTATCGATCCAGGATGCGCCGCGTCATCCGGCCTTTTCCTATCGCCCCGAAACGGGCGAAGACCCCTATCACGCCTTTCTCGGCGTGCCCGTACTGCGCAGCGGTCGGGTGTCCGGAGTGTTGACCGTCCAGAACCGCACGTCGCGCGTTTACGGCGAAGACGAGGTGGAGACCCTGCAGACCATCGCGATGGTGATCGCGGAATTGCTGGCGAGCATGGCCGACCAGCGCGCCGCCGTGGTCAGCGGGCCGGGCACGAACGCGTCGCCTTCAACGCTACATGGCCGCGTGCTCTGCGGCGGCATCGGCATTGGTCCCGCACGGTTCCATGACCCGGTGGTCTCGCCGGCCAAGTTCTTTTCGTCCAACACAGAGACAGAGCTGGTGCGCCTGGACGCTGCGCTGACGCAGCTGCGTGTGTCGGCAGATGCCATGGTATCGATCGATGCGGGCGCCCTGATGGGGGAGCCGCAGGACGTGTTGGAAACCTATCGTCTTCTGGCCCACGACCCGGCCTGGGCCGATCGCCTGATCGAAGGCGTCCAGTCCGGCCTGACGGCAGAAGCCGCCGTTGATCGCGCGCGACGCGAACACCGCGCTCGTCTGGAAAGCGCGACCGACTCCTATCTGCGTGAACGCCTGTTTGACCTGGAAGATCTCGACAACCGCCTGTTGCGCATCCTGTCGGGTGACGGAGACAGCGACCAGAGCGACGTTGATGGCTGTGTGGTTATTGCACGCCGTCTAGGGCCCGCTGATCTACTCGAATATCGCGGCCGAGGCCTGGTCGGCATCCTGATCGAGGAGGCGTCGGTGTCATCCCATGCGGCCATCGTGGCGCGCGCTCTGGAAATTCCAACCCTCGGCAATTTGCCCGGCCTGACCACGTCGCTTGAAGATGGCGACTCGATCGTCGTCGATGCCGAAGAAGGACACGCCCATTTGCGCGCGGACGATAAGCTGGTCGGCGCATTCGGCCAACGGATCGCCCTGCGCAGCGAACGCCGCGAAGCCTATCGCGCCGTACGGGACCTACCAGCCAAATCCATGGACGGGGTGGAAATTCGCCTGATGGTGAATGCGGGCCTCGCGCTCGATCTCGACATGGTCAGCGAGACCGGCGCCGATGGGGTTGGCCTCTTCCGCACCGAGTTTCAGTTCCTTGTGTCGGAAACCTTGCCAAGGCTGGGCGAACAGATCTCGCTCTATGAGGACGTGCTTCAACGTGCGGGCGACAAGTCCGTCATCTTCCGAACGGTGGACCTGGGCGGCGACAAGATGCTGCCAAATCTTAATCGCGAGCGCGAAGAAAACCCGGCGCTTGGCTGGCGCTCGCTTCGGTTTGCTCTGGACACGCGCGGCCTGTTTCGGCGCCAGTTGAGGGCGCTCATCCGCGCCGCGTCCGGCCAGCCTTTGTCTGTCATGTTTCCCATGGTGACGGTGGCCGATGAGTTCTTCCAGGCCAAGGCGATGCTCGACGCCGAACTGGAATGGAGCACGGCGCGCGGCCACACGCCTCCCTCGACCTTGAGTGTCGGCGCCATGCTGGAAGCCCCCTCCATGGGGTTTGCGATTCCAGAGCTCACAGGACAGGCGGACTTCATTTCAATCGGCACCAATGACCTGATGCAGTTCTTTTTTGCCGCCGACAGAATGACGCCGGCTGTCTCGGATCGCTACGATATCGTCTCTCGTCCGGCCCTGAGATTCCTGAAGCAGGTGTCTGAAACCTGCGGCGTCCATGAGATGCCATTGTCGGTCTGCGGGGAAGCCAGCGGCGATCCGGTGCAAGCTTTGTGTCTTGCAGCGCTTGGGTTCCGGCAGCTTTCCATGCCCGCCTCCCAGATCGGCCCGGTTAAACAGGCCGTACGGTCGGTTCATATTGGTAAACTCAGGCACGGTCTTTGCAAACGTCTGGAAAGCCGTGGCACCGACCTTCGTAAGGAAATATTAGCCTTGTTCGACGATCTTGGAGTAGATGCCACACTCAATTGATTATGGTCGGTTGATCGTTTAAAAAGCCGATAGGGCTCAGGGCATTAAAGTGACGCAGATACCGCGTCGACAGAGGAAGTTACCGCAGTAGCGGTAGAGCGTGGCGCATGTCTGACGAGACCCATCTGCCCAGAATGGCACCTAGTGGCCCGGACCTGCCCCCTGAAATTGCTGAGGGTACCGACCGTACATCCGGCAAAACACCGGTGTCTCCGGATGCTCAATTCGAAGCGCTGTTGAAGAACGATCCGGACCTGGTCGTGGGCCAAGCCCTGCGCCAGGTGCGCGAAACAGTCGGCCTGGAGCTGGCCGAGATCGCGAAAGACATACGGATCGGCGAGAAATACCTCATGGCGATCGAACGGATGGAACCGAATACGCTTCCATCTGGCTATTTAGGCCCGTATTTGGGCGCTTATTGCGGCCGCATTGGCCTGGATCGCAACATTGTCGTGCCCGCCTATACCGGCGACACAGGCACGGTCGACACGATCAACGCGCCGGAGACGATCCCATTTCTTGAAACGCCAAAACGCGCCAAATGGGTGGTCCCGGCCTTTGCCGCCGCCGCGCTGGTCGCGGTGGGAGGGCTGTCGACCGCTGTGATGGTCATGACCAAGCCCAACCCGGCGGTCGCTGAAGTGGCCTCGCGCAGTGCGCCGCTGAATGGCGCACGCGAAAGCCTGTTTGCCGAAACATCACTGCCGGAACGCGTTGAAATCGAACGCCTGCCCCTCACGCTCCATGCTGTTCGCGATGGCTGGATTGAAGTGCGCGGCGCAGACGGCACGATTTTTCGCTCGCGCGTCATGCGCTCTGGTGAAACCTACATTCCCCGCCTCGGCGCCGGATGGACTGTCTCGGCCCGCGATGGCGGCGCGTTTGAGTGGCATCTAGGCGATATCGGCGTCGGACCGCTTGGCCCCGATGGCACGCCGGTCTTCACATCCAGCGTTGATACAGCCGCCGCCAAGGCCGCTGATACGGCAGCACCCGCAATGGCCGCGGCAGGAAACGGACAACCTTCGCGCTGATTTGCCCGTGCAGCGGGTCTTTACCTTGCCGCAAACCAATCGCATGTAGGTGAAGGTGAGCGCGGCAAAAAGGCTTGGGCCCATGACCCACAATCCGATCCGTCCCTGGCGAAATATTGAGCGCCGCAAATCGCGCAAGATATGCGTCGGCAACGTTGAGGTGGGCGGGGATGCGCCCATCGCCGTCCAGTCGATGACCAATACGCCGACCGAAGATGCCGCTGCCACGCTGGACCAGATCCGCGCTCTGGAAGAGGCCGGCGCCGACATTGTGCGCGTGTCATGCCCGACGGAAGACTCCACCTCGGCGATGCCTACCATTTGCCGTGAGGCAAATGTGCCCATCGTGGCCGACATCCATTTCCACTATAAACGCGGGATCGAGGCGGCTGAGGCTGGCGCGGCGTGCCTCCGCATCAATCCAGGCAATATCGGCAGCCAAGACCGCGTCAAAGACGTCGTCAGCGCAGCGCGCAACAATGGGTGTTCAATCCGTATCGGCGTCAACGGTGGCAGCCTGGAGCGCCACTTGCTTGAGAAGTATGGCGAGCCCTGCCCCGATGCGATGGTTGAAAGCGCGCTGGACCATGCCCGCATCCTCGATGATCTCGATTTCCACGAGTATAAGATCAGCGTCAAAGCCTCAGACATGTTCCTCACCGTGGCGGCCTACCAACAGTTGGCAGACGCGACGGACGCGCCTCTGCACCTGGGCATCACCGAAGCGGGCGGCCTGCGCACCGGCACGGTGAAATCCTCCATCGGCATGGGCAACCTGTTGTGGATGGGCATTGGCGACACGATCCGCGTGTCGCTGTCGGCAGACCCGGTTGAGGAGATCAAGGTCGGCTATGAGATGCTGAAATCGCTCGGTCTACGCACCCGCGGCGTCAACATCGTCGCCTGCCCGTCCTGTGCGCGCCAGGGCTTTGACGTGATCAAGACGGTCGAGACGCTTGAGCATCGCCTTGCGCACATTTCAGAGCCGATTTCGCTGTCGATCATCGGCTGCGTCGTCAACGGCCCCGGTGAAGCGTCCCTCACCGATATGGGCTTCACCGGCGGCGGCAAGGATGCCGGCATGATGTACATGGCCGGCGCCCCCAGCCACAAAGTCTCCAATGCCGATATGATCGACCACATCGTTGAACAGGTGGAAGCCAAGGCGGACGCGCTGCGCGCGGCGAAGCTTGCGGCGGAGTAGGTTTGCCGCGACACTTTTGCCCGGGCCAGGACTCTCCGTTGGCGAGCAGCGCGGCGTAGTCTTCCGCTGAGATCAGCCCGCCACTGTCATGATCTTGTACCCACCATCTGATCGACGCGAACATTTTACCATGGCATAGCCTGCCGGAGAAATAAGAGACGCCGCGAGTGGCGCGATTGTGAGGTGCCAAATGAAACGCATATTGATGATCGCAGGCGTGCTCGCCCTGATTTTTGGCGCGGTTTGGTGGAGCATCGGGTCTGATTGGCGCCGACTTCTGACCAGCCCACCCACGGACAGCGATGTCCTGTTCTGGAGCCAGTCCCAGCGCGAAGCCGGCTTCCGAATGATGGACCGCTTGCCCTTCATGGTCCAAACCCGCGCTATTCCTGCCGGCGATGTTGTGGCCCCGCTCACCGTTGGCCAGCCGCTCGAACTCGGTATGGATGTCAATACCTACATGGCCGAGCAGAACCATGCGTCCCTGGTGATCCTGCAGGACGGCAATCTTCGCCTGGAAGCCTATGGTCTGGATTTCACAGAAGACGGCCGCTGGACCAGCTTTTCCGTGGCAAAATCGCTGACCTCCACTCTGGTCGGCGCGGCCATCAAGGACGGCTATATCCAAAGCCTCGATGCCGATGTCACCGACTATATCGAAGGGCTGAAAGGTTCGTCCTATGACGGTGTCACGGTGGCGCAATTGCTGTCAATGAGCTCCGGCGTTGCGTGGAATGAAGACTATTCCGACCCGCAATCGGATGTGGCCCTGTTTAGCACCCATGAAAGCGATGACGGCCTGCCACCGGTGGTCAGCTATATGTCAAAGCTCGGCCGCGCGCATCCGGCCGGCAAGGTCTGGAATTACTCCACAGGTGAAACCAATCTCATCGGCATCCTGGTCAGCGAGGCGACGGGCAAACCGCTGGCCGACTATCTCGCTGAGACCATTTGGGGCCCTTATGGCATGGAGCAGGACGCGACATGGCTGCTGACCCCGGACGGGCGCGAGATCAGCGGTTGTTGTATCCAGGCGGCCACGCGCGACTTTGCCCGTTTCGGCCAGTTCATCCTGGAAGGCGCGATCATCGACGGTCAGTCCGTTGTGCCCAACGGGTGGCTGGACACCGCCACGTTGAGCCAGATCGAGACCCCGTTCCGGGGCGAAGGCTATGGCTACCAGTGGTGGACCTATGATGATGGCACGTTCGCCGCGCGCGGCATTTTCGGCCAGGGCATCTTCATTGACCGCGAGCGGAACCTCGTCGTTGCCATGAACAGCAACTGGACGACAGCCCTGGGCGCTGAAGGCGGCGAACGCGGCGACAGGGAAGCGTTCTATCGCAAGGTGCAGGCTGTCATTGATGCGGAGACGGCTGGTGCGTCGTGAACCACCTGCCCGGGCATAACCCCGCGAAGTAGATGGACGGCGTCATCCGCTCTGCTAATACGGCGCGCCGCTACCTTCACGCTCCAGCCGGGCCTGGTCAGCGGCGGTTTTCGCCAATCGAGCAAGCGTGATGAATTCTGCGCGGTAGCCGAATTCATCCTCACCCTTGGCTGATTGGGCCAGATCGATCACCACATCGAAATTGTAGTCTGACGCCGTATACGGGTCACCGCGCAAGAGCTGGCCATAGCCCGCCACGGCGGTGGCGAACCGCGCCCACGATGGGGCTTCGCCTATGCTCTCAACCTGATCTGACAAGGTAATCGGACGGGTGATCAGCGTCGACTCATCGGCGCCCGGCGCTTTTTCACGCAGCTTCAGGAAGGCGAACTCGTCGTTCATGCCCTCTGGCGTCTCGACGGGGGTGTAGCGGCTCTCATCGATCAGTCCGGCATCGGAGCCGACCTGCACGATCTCATAGATCGCCGTCACCGATGTGCCCGCACCAATATCGCCGGCATCGACGGCGTCATTGTTGAAATCCTCGCGGTTCAGCATGCGGGTCTCATATCCAATCAGGCGGTATTCCGCGACGCGGGCCGGGTTGAACTCAACCTGGATTTTCACATCATCGGCGATGGGAAACAGATTGCCCGTCAGATCATCATTGAGGATCTTCCGTGCCTCATTCAGCGTGTCGACATAGCTTGCCATGCCATTGCCAGTTTGGGCGATTTTCTGCATCAGCGCGTCATTGTAATTGCCCTCACCAAAGCCAAGCACCGAGAGATAAATCCCCGTGTCACGCTTGCGGGAGACGAAATCCTCCAGCCGTTCGGGATCGGAAATGCCGACATTGAAATCACCATCGGTGAGCAACATGACGCGGTTTACGCCGTTTTCGTTGAAGTTTTGCTCAGCCAGGCTGTAGGCAAGGCGCAGACCTTCGCCGCCGGCGGTTGAGCCACCGGCATTCAAGTTTTCAAACGCCGCCAGTATCTTGCCCTTGTTTTCAGAGGTTGCCCGCGTCGGCGACAACACTTCTCCCGCCGCGCCAGCATAAACAGCGATGGAAACACTGTCCTGCTCCGTCATCTGATCGACCAGCATTCCAATGGCTTTTTTCGCCAGAGGCAGCTTGTTCTCGGCGCGCATGGAGCCGGAAACGTCGATGAGCAGAGTTAGGTTCAGCGGCGGGCGATCTTCCAGTTCAATGTCATAGCCCTGGATGCCGATCTGCATCAGGTCACGGCCCTCTGCCCATGGGCTGGGCGCGATATTGACGTTCATGGAGAATGTTTCATCCTCGCCGTCCGGCATCGGATAGGTGTAATCAAAGTAGTTGATGAGCTCTTCGATCCGTACGGCATCCTTGGGCGGCAAGGTCCCATTATTCAGATAACGCCGCGCCACAGCATAGCTGGCCGTATCCACATCGATAGAGAAGGTGCTGACCGGCTCTTCGGAGACAAGTTTGACCGGGTTGATCTCCACGTCCTCATATCGCTCACGGTCAATATCGCCGGGCATAGGCTGGGGCACCATTTGCGGCGGGGTCATGCCGACCATCGGCGCAGCCCGAAACGCCATATCGGCCATCGCGCCCGATTCCTGCGCAGCAAGTGGCTGAGGTGGAGGAGGCGGCGGCGGTGGGGGTGCGGGCGGCGCAGTCACATCGGTCACTTCCGCCGGTTCGCCCTCATAGACTTCATTCGGGTCTTCGCAGGCGGCAAGGATGGCGAGGCTGGCGGCGCCGGCCATTAAAAACGCGATACGGTGTTTCATCGGTGGTCTCCCCGGAGCATGGTCCATTGCTCGGGAGAAAGCCTGTCCAATCTGTCATCAATGGGGCGGGGCCGGGGCGATTGAATGCCGTTTGGGGCCATCTGGCAGCAGAGTTAATTTGCAGCGCCGAGCTGGGCTTCATACCAACGCTCTATATCGGCGCGGACCTGGACAAGGGGGCGCGGGCCACCTTCCAAGAGCGTAAAATGGAATGCCGCCACGTCGAAATTCGGCCCAATCACAGCTTCGGCCCGCTCGCGAAGGTCTTCGATCGTGACCGAGCCAGCCATATAACTGGTGGCCTGGCCGGGCCAGACCATGATCCGGTCAACGGTTTCTTCCATCGCACTGGGCGCCAGACCCGTGGTTGAAATGAGATAATCCAAGGTCTCTTCGCGCGTCCATCGCATACGGTGAATTCCGGTATCGGCGACGGCACGGGCGGCATGGAAAAGCTGGGACTGAAGGATGCCGACACGCGCATAGGGGTCGTCATCATAAAGTCGGGCGTCCAGCGCGAGCGTCTCAGCATAACTTGCCCAGCCCTCACCATAGCCGGTGTTCCAGATCAACTGTCGGATCAGCGGCAGGCCTGCCGTCTCCATGGCGAACGACGCCTCGGTGTGGTGGCCCGGCACAGACTCATGCAAAACGAGTGCGGCCAGCGAAAATCTCGGCCAGGCCGAGACGTTAGACGTATCGACCTGAAACCGGGCCGGCCGGCTCCGGTCGGCAGGCGGAGGAAAGTACCGGGCGAAACCTGGCGGTCCATCAATCGTCTCAAGGGCAATCGGCAGATCCGGCTGTCGCGCGATCCAGCCGTCGAGGCGCTGGACCTGCGCCAACTGCGTCGCCAGCAAAGTTTCCAGTTCAGCGCGCCCTTCGTCGGTTTCCGGTAAGGCCTGAAAGGCATCGAGCGCCAATGCTTCAAGCCGTGCGCCGACCGAGCCTTGGGCCCAGCCGAGGAAGGTCAACTCCTCGTTCAGCGCCTGAGTCAACGTATCGACGCGGGCGCGGGCCTGGCGATGTAAGCTCTCAGCAGATGTCCCAGCGCCAACATGCATGGCCAGAACAGCGTCGTAGTAGCCATCCCCCCGCGGGAAAGACCAAACGCCGGGAATTTCGGTTGCGCTGTTGCTTAGAAGTTCGACGGTGTCTGCCAGGCGTTCATAGGCGGGGCGGACGCGTTTTTCGAATGCGAGCTCGGCTTCAAGGTTAAGCTCGGCGCGATCTTCAGACGACAGGTCGTCCACGCCAGTCAAAAGATTGTCGAACGCGATCAATACGGGCTGGGCGGGGTCCGCCGTCTCCAAAACGCCTTCCAGGGCGGTGGATAAGCGGATCAGGATGGGCTCAGGCGGCAATATCCCCGCATCGGCGTCGGCCAGAAGGCGCAATCTCTCGTCATCAATGGCGCCGCCGAGGGCGGTCAGTCTTGAGATATACTCCGACGCCTCAAGACGGCTGTCGACAGATTGCCGGGACATCAACAGCGCCGGGACATCAATCCAGGCGCCGCGCCGATGATCAAGAACGTAGGGGTAGGCGTTGCCCAGGCCGATCCAGCCATGGCCGAACTCGGCCACCGCGACGGTATGGGTATATGTGCGCAATACCGCTTCCTGATCGCGCCGCAACGCGCTGCCCTCCGGCGCCAGGGGGGTGGACTCCTGATATTTCAGCACTTCGATCCGCCGCAGTCGCAGCCGCTCAAACGCCGCCTGTGACCGGTCGCCGAGCACCATGTTCTCGCGCGGGTCCAGCCGGCCCGCCGGAAAGCCCAGCATGGTGACCAATTCCGGCTGCGCCGACAGCTCCATGCGCGCCAACGTATCGAAGAGATCTTCGGTCTGCCGGGTCACGCTGCTGGACGGTTCATCGGGCACGGCTTGCGAGCAAGCGGCCGTAACCGCCAACGCGGCGGCAAAAACTGCTGAAAAACTTGCCAGTTTGCCCATAACGCGCAGGGTGAAATGCGCCGGGGGCTGCGTAAAGTGAAATTAACCGCCTAAACAGCGCACCAACGGTTGTTCCTACTCCCCTGATCGGCTAATCGACCGCGATACTTGACGAGGAGAGACAAAGTGAACACCCCTCCCCTGCAGCCGCAGCAACCTATGAGTGCCGGTGGTCCCGGTCAGCCCGGAGCTCCTGGACAACCCGGCGCCCCAGGGGCTCCCGGTCAACCTGGCGCTCCAGGCGCCCCCGGACAGCCCGGCGCCCCTGGTGCGCCTGGCCAACCCGGAGCACCTGCTGGTGGCTCACCGATCACTGGCAATGTCTTGTTCTACAAGAAACCAGAGCCGCTTTCTCCAGAGCAGCACGGCAATCTTGGTGTGAAGCAAATTCCGCAGCCGTTCGGCTTCTTGCGCGAAGCCCACGCCGTCCCGGTGACTGTTACCGAATTCGGCATGGCCGCCAGTGCTTATCCGGTGATCTTCGTTGGTGGAGACCGAGTACCGGTTGCCGTTATGGGTGTTCGCCAGGGCCAGAACCTGTTTGTGACCAATGAGGGCCAGACAGAAACGGACTTCTACGTCCCGGCCTTTGTGCGCCGCTATCCGTTCGTGTTTGCCTCAGACAATGATTCCGACCGCCTTCTGCTGTGTGTGGATCGCGAAGCGCCGATGGTGTCGAACCAGCCGGAAGTGGCCTTTTTTGAAGGTGGCCAGCCGAGCAAGTTCACCAATGACGCCATCGAATTCTGTAAAGAATTTGAACGCCAGCGACGCGCGACTACGGAATTCGCTCAGATGCTGACGCGTTTTGACTTGTTCGAACAAAAGACCGTGGCCTTCCAGCCGCGCGACAACCAGGGCAACCCGGTGGGCGAACAGCAAAAAATCGCTGACTATTGGGCGGTGTCGGAAGAAAAGCTGAACGCGCTTCCAGCCGAACAGTTCAATGAGCTGAAAAACAATGGCGCCCTCGGCGCGGTTTATGCTCACCTGATCTCGCTTCTGAACTGGTCACGCATTATCCAGCGCGCCGTTCGTGCCAATCAGCAGTCTGGTTCGGCCTGATTGGGCCACCCAAAAACGAAACTTCAGACAGGGCGGTTCCTTTGAGGGCCGCCCTGTTTTCATGTTCACAACCCCGTCAACTCGGCGCGAACCCCTTTGAGGATACAATGAACGCGCGCATATCGGCGCCTGACATGCCCAAAAAGGGACTCTCCCAATGATCGCCCGTATCGCTGCCTGGTTGACTGTACTCACTTTTATCGCGGTTCCCTTGGGCGCCGTCGCGCAACCTTATGACGCTGGTCATGCCGAAGTTGAGCTGATCTCGGAACGCGACGTCGCCGTGCCAGGCGAAACCATCTATCTGGCTCTCGACAAGACCATCGATGAAGGTTGGCACGTCTATTGGCGCAATGCCGGTGATGCCGGCCTACCGCCTCAGATCTTCTGGGATGAAAGCCCGCTGGGCAAGGTGACCGAAGACGCAGATTTCACCTGGCCACTGCCAAAACTCCTGCCCGTCGTTGAGGGCGAGATCATGGACTATGGCTATGACGACCAGCTGACCCTGCCCTTCCAACTTACGGTTCCGCGCGATGCCGTCGGCCCCATCATGCTGACAGGGATTGCCGACTATCTGATTTGCAAGGATGTCTGCATTCCCGAGACAGCGCCTGTCTCGATCACGATTGACGTTGGCGCCGAGCAGGTTCCCAATTCCGCCAATGCCATGAAGATCGCATCGGCCCTGATGGCCGCACCACGCCCGTTTGACGGCGAGGCGGTTGTCGTCGCCAAGAACGGCTCTCTCGACCTTAGCCTTGCGCCAACACTTGATGGACAGTTTGTCGACGGCGACCTTCGCTTCTTTCCTTATGGCAACGAAATCGTCCACGCCGCGGGCCAGGACGTCAGCCGGGGCGAAACTGGCGCCTCGCTGCGCCTGACGCCCAACACGCGAAACAGCGTCGAAGGTCGTCTCGAGGGGGTTGTCAAAGTCACCGGAGCAAGCGGCATGGAGTCCGGCTATATTGTCTCCGCAGTACTTTCCGACACCACCCTGGCAGGCACGTTGGGTAGTGGCGGTTTTGCGGCCTCGGGTTCGGGCGAGTCGATGAGCACCGCGCCGACGCTGGGTTTGCTCGCCATTATTGGCCTGGCCTTCCTCGGCGGGCTGGTTCTGAACCTGATGCCCTGCGTGCTGCCTGTTCTGTCGATCAAGGCGATGGGCATGGTCCAGTCCGCTTCCAACGGGAATGCAGGTGAACTGCGCAGCCATGGCATCGCTTATACACTTGGCGTGCTGGCCGCCTTTGCGGCTCTGGCAGCCGCATTCGTGATCCTGCGTGGATTTGGCGAGTTCTGGGCGCTGGGATCGCTGCTTCAGTATCCCATCATCGTCGCCGGGCTGGCGATTGCCGCCTTCCTGCTGGGCCTGTGGCTGTTTGGCGTGTTCGAGCTTGGAACGTCAGTTCAGAACGTCGGCAGCTCCGCGGCCAACCGGGGCGGCACAACTGGCGCGTTTGCCACTGGCCTTCTAGCGGCGACGGCCGGTGCGCCGTGTGTCGGCCCGTTCATGGGCGTCGCCCTGGGCGCGACGCTGGAACGCCCGGCCGCCGAGGTCTTCCTCGTCTATCTTGTCCTGGGGCTTGGCCTCGCTGCACCCTTTCTGATCCTGAGCTTCCTGCCCCAGCTCTCACGGTTCCTGCCTAAGCCGGGGGCCTGGATGGAGCGCGTGAAACAGTTCTTCGCCTTCCCGATGTTCCTTACAGCCGCTGCCTTGCTTGTGGTGCTGGGCCAACAGGCCGGCCATGGCGCAGTGGGATGGCTTGTAGCCGGTGCGGCACTGATCGCCTTTGGCATCTGGGCACTGAAGTCGGCGGGCGGCAGCCTGCGCCCGGTGGCGCTGGGTATCGGTGCACTGGCTCTGATCGGTGGCATCGCCCTGCCGCTCTACACCTCAGCCAAGTCCAAGCCTGCGGTGGCGGGAACGGTCACCGCATATGGCGCTGCGTTCGAGACAGAGGCCTGGAGCCCACAACGCGTGGCGGAGCTGACAGCCGAAGGCAAGGGCGTGTTTGTCGACTTCACCGCGACCTGGTGTATCATCTGCCAGGCCAACAAACGCACCACACTCACCCGCACTGAAGTTCTGCAGGCCTTGGCCGACAATGACATCGTCTTCCTGGTGGCCGACTTCACAAACAAAGACCAGCTAATTGCCGACGAGCTGCAACTTCGAAACCGGCCGGGCGTTCCAATGTACCTGCTGTTTCCGCCCGGGCAGAGCGAACCGCGCCTCCTGCCGCAAACGCTGACGCCATCACTTATGCTTGATCAGATCGCTGAAGTGACTGGGAACGACGTATAATAGCGCTATACTCCCGGCAACGAGCGGAGCTTTCCAATGGAGATCAAATTGAACACGCGCAACATCTTCCTTGCTTGCGGCATGGCCGCCGCTGTCGCCCTCACCGTGGGTGCCCTTGTCGCGTCCACCGCGGATGCAGAAACGCCATCCGTCCAGGCCGGAACCCTCGCCCCGACGTTTTCCGCGACCAATAGCTTCGGCGAAACCGTGTCTTTGGCTGATTATGCTGGCCAGACCGTGGTTCTGGAGTGGACCAATCATGACTGCCCGTTCGTGGTAAAGCACTATGATAGTGAGCATGCCAACATGCAGACCCAACAGACCAGCGCCGGAGACGACGATGTGGTTTGGTTGTCGGTGATTTCCTCAGCACCGGGCAAACAGGGCCACGTTTCCCCAGCCGTCGCCAATGAGCTGACCACCAGCCGCGGCGCCGCGCCTGCACATGTTCTGATCGATGAGAACGGCGACATTGGCCGCCTTTATGAGGCGAAAACCACGCCGCACATGTTTGTCATCAATGGCGACGGTGTGATCGAGTATGATGGCGCCATCGACTCCAAGAAATCCACACGCACCAGTGATATCCCGACCGCCACTCAATATGTGGTCGCAGCCCTGGACGCGATGGACACAGGTGCACCGATCGAAACAGCGTCGTCGACGCCTTACGGTTGCTCGGTCAAATACTGAAGCGCGGCGTTCGGCGACCCCACACACGAAATCGGCGTCGCTGACCGGCGCATGGATGGATTGTCCTGACGGGCGCCAGCATAAACGGCAGCCAAGGCAACGCTTTCTGCATCATAGAACAGCGTTGCCAACCGCCGCAGGGCTGGCGTTCGTGTCTCATCGAGCGTGAACGCATCCAGCTGTATCTCGGCCTCTTCGGACATCCCCCGGAAGATGCAGCCAAGGTCGGCCGGCCCGCCGCTTTTCTCAATCCAGCTTCCCAGACGGGATGCATTGACAGCAAACCGGATCAGGGAGTCTTCGAAATCGGCGGGCAAATCCCCGCCTTCAATCGCATGAACGGTGTGCACATAAAGATCGCTGGCCGCATATCCCCACTCCTGGGCCAGATCTGGGCTGGCCTGGGCTGATCCGGCGAAAAAGATCGCCGCAATGGCAACGGTCAGTCGTTTCAACATGGGGCGCTCCTCGAATTTCTCTTCCTGCGTGCAGCAAAGCCCATGCCGTTCGCCTGAAACGCACTCCCTAGACTGCACCCTTCACACATCGCCGCTGTTTCGATACAGCCTCACGGGCTTAACAGTGGCGCCGCATCCGAGATTTTTTCATGGCCAAGTCCGATACGCCAAAACCGCGCGACCTGGCGCGCAAGCCGCGCGGTTTCCCAGACCGACGTGAGCCCGCGCTCATGGCCGAAGCCGACATGCTGGCCCGCGTGACGCAGGTGTATGAACGATGGGGGTTTGAAGCCCTGGACACCGGCGCGTTCGAATATGTCGACGCGCTGGGCAAGTTCCTGCCCGATACCGACAGACCGAATGAAGGCGTGTTTGCGCTGCAAGACGATGACGAGCAGTGGATCGCCCTGCGCTATGATCTCACAGCGCCGCTGGCACGCTTTGCTGCTGAACACTGGCAGTCTGTCCCCAAACCCTTCCGTCGCTATGCTTCGGGCCCGGTTTGGCGCAATGAGAAGCCTGGCCCAGGTCGGTTTCGCCAATTTACCCAATGTGACGCCGATACGGTGGGCGCACCCGGCGCTCACGCCGATGGTGAGATGATCGCCATGGCGGCTGAAGCCATGCGCGCGGCCGGCGCCGGGGATGGCGAGTTCGTGGTGCGCGTGAACACGCGGCGCGTTCTGAATGGCGTGCTCAGCGCGGCGGGCGTGACAACAGATACCGCCCGGCTGACCGTGTTGCGCGCCCTCGACAAGCTGGACCGGCTTGGGCCTGGGGGCGTCAGTGATCTGCTGGGGGACGGCCGGCTGGACGAGTCGGGTGACTTCACCAAAGGCGCCGGTCTGGACGATGCGGCCCGCAAGACGGTGCTCGCCTTCGCTGAAGCGGGTGCGCCAAGCCGGGCGGAGACTCTGGCCAATCTGGAAAAAGCTGCCGGAAGCAGCGAAGACGGAAGGGCCGGGCTGGAGGAGCTGTCGGCAATTGCTGCGGCTCTGGAGGCGTTCGCCACGCCAGAGGCCGACGTCGCCATCGATCCCAGCGTTGTGCGCGGTCTGGAATACTATACTGGCGCGGTGTTCGAAGCCGAACTGCTCAGCGAAACCACTGACGAGACCGGTCAGGTTGTGCGGATCGGTTCGGTCGGTGGCGGAGGGCGGTATGATGATCTTATTGCCCGCTTTACCGGCCAGACTGTGCCCGCTACCGGGTTCTCGGTCGGCATTTCCCGGCTTGTGACCGCCTTTGCGATACGCGGCGATCTATCAGACCGTTCCGGACCCATCGTGGTGCTGAATTTGAACCGCGACAACCCGACGGAAGCCCTGAAACTGGCGACGGAACTGCGCCAGGCGGGCCTGCGCGCTGAGCCTTATATGGGCGGCTCTGGCATGCGGCCCCAGATGAAATATGCCGATCGCCGCGGCGCGCCCGCGGTGGTCATTGTCGGCGAAGACGAGATTGAAAAGGGCGTGGTGACGATCAAGGACCTCAAGGTCGGTGCAGCGGAAGCAAAAGCGATCGATAGCAATGAGGAATATCGCACCGCACGCCCCGGCCAGTTTGAAGCGCCGCGCGGCGACATGGTCGACCGCCTACGCCAGATCGTGGAGGCGAGCGATGACACCTGACGCCGCCCAGAAGACGGCCATCACCGCATTTGAACCGCTGGGGGGCGAGTTGGTGGATCCGCCCTCCCTGATGCCAGCGTCTCGCCCATTGGATGTATCTGGCGAGGCGGTGCGCGCGCGTTTGTGCGTGTTCAGCAATGCCAGCGGAAACGAGACCGCGTTGCGGCCAGACCTTACCCTGCCCGTGGCCGAACTTGAATCGGCACGTCGCAAGGACGGCAGCACCGATGAGACGACTTACCGTTATTCCGCGCGCGCCTTTCGCCTGCCAACTTCGCCCGACCAGACCATGGAGTTCGTTCAGGTCGGGTTTGAACGTTTTGGAGCCGAATCGACTCCGGCTTCGGATGCCGATGCCTTCGGCGCGGTGATGGACGCCATAGATGCCGCCAATGCGCCTGTGGACCGCATCATCCTTGGAGATCTGGCGATCTTCGATGCGTTTGTGGCCGCGCTTGAACTGGCGGATGAAACGCAGGCTGCGCTGCGACGCGCGTTCCGTTTGCAGGGTGGGGTGTCCAACCTGTTGCAGGCCGATGCCGAAACAGCGGAGTCAACGCTGATCCGGAAGGCAACAAGCCAGGCCGACGCAGAATCCCTGGTCAGCCAGATGCTGGAGCTTTCCGGCACGCCGCTTGTGGCGGGACGGTCGGTCTCCGACATCGCGGAACGCCTGAGGGCAAAGGCCGATACCGGCGGAGCCGACGGGCTGACCGATGCAGCGCGTCTCATATTAAGGGACATCATTCAGGTTCGCGGCACGAGTATTGATACCCTCGATGAGGTTGCCTCCATCGCGCAATCACACGGCCTGTACTCCATCAACCCCGCGATTGAGGCGCTATCGAAACGGTTTGACCTGATCAAGGACCGGGTTGGCGACGCTGATCTGACCTTCGACACCACGTTCGGACGTCGGTTCAATTACTATGATGGCTTCGTGTTCGAGATATTCGCCCCCGGCGCCGCAGACACCTCTCCCATGGGCGCGGGCGGGCGCTATGACAGCTTGATCCACAGGCTCAGCGCTGGGGCGGCGCACGCAACCGGCATTGGCGGTGTGGTGCGCCCTGAACGCCTCGCAGACGCTGTGGAGGCGGGCCAATGACGAACCTCACCTTCGCCCTGCCCTCCAAGGGCCGTTTGAAAGACAATGCGGCCGAGTGGCTGAAACGGTGCGGCTTCAAACTGACCCAGGCGGGCGGCGAGCGTAGCTACCGCGCCAGCCTCAAAGGCCTGCCCGATGTCGATGTCCATCTCTTGTCCGCTCGAGAGATTGCCGAAGGCCTGCTCAGTGGGCGGTTGCATTTCGGGGTCACCGGCGAAGACTTGCTGCATGACCTGTCCACAGATCTTGATGCGCAGGTCCATGTCACCCGGCGCCTGGGCTTTGGCGGGGCAACTCTTGTGGTCGCTGTGCCGGAAGCCTGGCTTGATGTGGAGACCATGGCTGATCTTGAAGCGGCTGGCGCCCAGTTTCGCGCATCCCGCGGCCACCGCATGCGGGTCGCTACAAAGTATCTGAATGCCACGCGCCGGTTCTTTTCTGCCCGGTCCGTGGGGGAGTATCGCCTGGTTTACAGCGCGGGTGCGACAGAAGCCGCGCCCGCCTCGGGAACCGCCGAACTGATCGTCGATATCACAACAAGTGGCGCGACGCTGACGGCCAACCGGCTGAAAATCCTCAAAGACGGACGCATGCTCGACAGCGAAGCGGCGTTGACGGCCTCCCTAAGCGCCGACTGGAGCGTATCGGCGCGCACGGCTGCCAGTGTGTTTTTAGCAAGTGTTGATGCTGAAGCGGCCGCCAGCGAATCACGGCAACTAATCACCGCGAAAGTGATTCCCGAAGCCCTTGCGACGCAGCTTGGGCTGCGCGATGTCACCGGCAATACTGCAATTTGCGATAGCGGTAGTGTTGCGCATTCTTCGCAAAAATTGTGCGAAAATGGCTTGGGACCCGTCTCGGTTGCGCGCATTCACTACATTTTTTCAGAAAAGCGACAGTCTTTCGACGATTTGATGAAAAAGATTTAAGAGGCTGCTTGACTTCGCGGCAGTTTGCCGTTCTTTTGTGCAGGCAGTTTCTGGGAGGAAACGCTGCAAGTGCGGGCCGCGCGGCGCTGGGAGACCAGTTGCCGCGCGCCTTCGTTTCCAGGATCTGGTCTGCGCACCGATCAATGCCCATTGCTGAATAGAAAAAGGGCTGGCCCAAAGACCAGCCCTGTGAGTTGGGCAATCAGAGTTTCCATCAGCCGGGCCGCGTCTGGCGGCTCAGGGGTGAGGTAGGGGCGTTGCGTTGCCAGAAACATACCCAGCTGACTTACTGATAAACAATATGCACTTATCGATAATCGTCAAGCACTTTTTTATCGAAATTCGATTAACTGATTGTCATCTACTGTTTGCAGAGCCATTGGCTTGTAGCATCAGCGTTGACTTGGCGCCGGGCCATGGCACACCGCAATACAGAGACCCCGGATTTGGAGCAAAGCCTTGAGCGACCCCCGTCAGCATATCATGCCCGTTTACGCCCCACCTGAAGAGGTGTTTGTGCGCGGTGAGGGGACACGTCTGTTCACGGAGAGCGGTGAGGCCTATCTCGATTTCATTTCCGGCATTGCGGTTTCAGCACTAGGCCATGCTCACCCCGCCATGGTCGAGGCGTTGAAATCCCAGGCCGAGAAGCTCTGGCACACGTCCAACATGTTCCGCGTACCGGGGGCGGAAGAGCTGTCAGCCAAGATCTGCGCGCGCACTTTTGCTGATCGCGTGTTCTTCACCAATTCCGGCACCGAGGCCGTGGAGTGCGCGATCAAGACCGCGCGGAAGTACCACTGGGCCAATGGCCAGCCGGAACGGTTCGAGATCGTCACCTTTACCGGCGCGTTCCACGGCCGCTCCCTGGGCGCCATCAACGCCGGTGGCAATCCGAAATACCTTGAAGGCTTTGGCCCCGCCCTGCCGGGCTTCACCCAGATAGAATGGGGTGACCATGACGCCCTCGATTCCGCTGTTACGGAAACGACCGCAGCAGTGTTTGTTGAGCCGGTGCAGGGCGAGGGCGGCGTTCGCGCCATGCCAGAGGCCTGTCTGACCGGCCTGCGCAAACTGTGCGACGAGCGGGGCGTGCTGTTGATCTATGACGAAGTCCAATGCGGCATGGGCCGGACCGGCCAGCTGTTTGCCCATGAATGGGCCGAGAATGCCGCACCGGACATCATGTGCGTGGCCAAGGGCGTTGGCGGCGGGTTCCCGTTCGGCGCCTGCCTGACCACGGAGGAGACCGGCAACGTCATGCAACCAGGCTCACATGGCTCGACCTATGGCGGCAATCCGCTGGCCATGGCCGTTGGTAACACAGTTTGGGATATCATCTCAGACGAAGACTTCCTGGCCAATGTCCGCCGTGTCTCTGGCACGCTTTCACAATCCCTGGCCGGCATTGCCGAAAGCCATCCTGACCTGTGTGAAGGCATCACCGGCAAAGGCCTTCTGACCGGCCTGAAGATGAATGAGGCGCCAAAGCCGATTCAGGGACTTTGCCGCGAGCACAATTTGCTCGTTGGCGTGGCCGGTAACAATGTGCTGCGCCTGGCCCCGCCGCTGATTGTCAGTGACGAAGATGTGCGCGAGGCTACCGGCGTGATTGATGCCGCGCTGACGGCCCACACCGCCAGCTGATCCATGATCCGGGCGGTTCTGTTCGCCCTTCTGGCCGCCTTGGGTGTGTTCGCCCTGACGGTGGTAACGAAACAGCCGCGCGACCATCGCGACTGGCAGCCGCATCTGGCAAAAACAGCGAGCGTGACTGAGACGGCCAAGGGTTGGACGGTCTCGCCGGTACGCGACTGGACATACACCGAAGATGGTGTGAGCTCGAAAGACTGGCTGGCTGAGGCCGTAATAGTACCTGACCAGTTGCAACAGGTCTGGCTCGTGCTGGAACCCCATCCCGGCTATCCAATGATGGCGCACACGCTTGTCCTGTTTGAGTTTACTGGCGGCGAACTGATCGGGCTCACCATTGAGGCCCGCAAGGAAACCGATGAGCGGTTTGCGCCTGTTCGCGGCGCCCTGAACCGGTTTGAGCTTGTTTATGTATGGGCGACACCTCGTGACCTTCTGACACGCAGGGCGGTCATGCTGGGCCATGAATTGGAGCTATACCCCCTCGCCCTGACCCCGGCGCAGGAAACAGCCTTCTTGACGAGCGTGGTGACCCGCACCCAGGCGCTGTCGGAAGCGCCGCGGTTCTACAACACGTTGACGAGTAACTGCACGAGCGAGCTCGCCAAGGCCGCCGAGTTGACCTGGGATCCAGCCTTCATTCTCACCGGCGGGGCCGCAGAAGCGCTCTGGGAGATCGGTGTCATTGAAGGCACCACATTCGAGGCCGCCAGGCAGCGCGCCATTGTGACAGACCCAGTGATCGACGGCGCAGACTTGCCCCGTGATGCATTCAATACCGGCATGCTCAGCTCGGCGCGCCAACGCGCCATGCCGTAGGCCACATGACAGCAAATACAGTTGCGCTCTTTGCAAAACGCTGGACTCACACTACGCGCGATTGACTGGGGCTGAGCAAGAGATCGCGCCCCGCCATTGAATTGGGCCTTTGCCCGAAAGGAGACCCGCGATGTCAAAGCGTGATGACCTCATCGAAAAGTATGCTGCCGCCCTGAAAGACAAGGCTGGCGTCACCGTAGACATGGACTTGCTGCGCAAGGTGACCATCGGCTGCGGACCGTCGATCTATAACAAGGATAGCTCGACCATTTCCGCCAATGATCCGGCCGAGATGGACCGGGTACGCCAGAATTTCCTCATCAAGAAGCTCGGTTTGAAAGATGGCCCGAAGCTGGAAGAGGGCCTGACCGCTGTCATCGAACAGTATGGCAAGTCCGACCGCAACAAATACCGCGCGGCGATCTACTACCTGCTGACCAAACACTTCAAAAAAGAAAAAGTCTACAGCTAGGCCTGGCCACTTTCCGAGACTTGAAACAGCCGCTGGCATTGCTCAGCGGCTGTTTTGCTTTTCAATACCAGAAACAAAAACCTAACAACGCCATTTGTATTCACCAGCCAATATGAACAGGCCGTCATCTTCATCATGTTACCGGTAACCTTATGATGAGGCGGATCATTGCAAAATTCCTACGCGATCTGGGCGGACAGATCGCGCTCAGCGCCGCTTTGACGATGGGCGGCGTGACCGTCATGGTCGCCATGTCCCTCAACCTCAACGCCAATGTCTCCCTAAGCCAGGACTTGCAGGCGATTGCCGATGAAACCGCGCTTACCCTGGCGGTTGAAATCAATGTTCTCAAACAGAGCGGTGTCGATCTGAATTCGGTGGCATTGGCGCGGGTGAATGCCACGCTGACAAACCGAGGCCGGGATGCGCTGACAGCGGCCAACGTCTCTGCGCAGAGTGTGCGAGTGGAACCTATCCCGCCCGGCACGCCGTCCGCCGACGTGCAGGATGATGCGGTTGAGGTGTCCATTGAGGTCACGCCAACACCCTCGCCTGCGCTGTCCGCTCTTAACGCGACCCCGAAGCCGGTCCGCGTATCCTCCCGTGCCCTGCGGCTTGGCTCTTCGAACCTGTGCATCATCGCGCTGAACGACACCGAACCCAACACGATGCTGGCGCGGGATTCAGCGCGACTGACGGCGCCCAATTGCGATATCGTATCGAACTCCACCGACCCCGAGGGAATGAATGTCGCCAATGCGGCGCGGCTGCTGGCCGCGGAAATTCATTCGGCCGGCGGCGCCCGTGGACAGCCGACCGCCTTCACCCCCGATCCGGTGACCGATAGCCTCAGCCTGCCAGACCCGTTGATCAACATCGCGGAACCGGACACGACGACGTGCACAGCCGTTCCCAACCCCGGCCAAATGGGGAAACAGGCAACCCTTAGCCCAACCGTTTTCTGCGACGGCCTGAAAATTAATGGCAATCGCGAAGTGTTCCTGCAGCCCGGCGTCTACACCTTTATGGGCGACTTGGACATTCGCCAGAATGGAACACTGCGGGGCGACGGCGTGACGATACATATCGCTGGCGGGAATGGCCGTTTCATGGCCCGGTCCGGGTCCACCGTGCGCCTGTCAGCGCCTGAAACCGGCGCAACCGCCGGCATTCTGCTGTTTGAATCGCGCTCCAACGCCCAGGGCAATGTCCATTTGGTCGAGACCGATGATGCGCGCTATCTACTCGGCACGATCTATGTGCCGCAGGGCATCTTTCGCGTAAACACATCTTCTGCCGTATCGGATCAATCTGAATACACCGCGATCATCGCCCGCGAGCTACAGCTCCACGACGCCGCCAATCTTTATCTCAACACAGATTATGACGCCACCAACGTGCCAACCCCCAATGGGGTCGGCCCGATCGATGAAGGTGTCCGGCTGGTTCATTAATTGACCGACCAATTTTAACGAGCGCCATGATATTCGAGACGATCATTTCGAACGGCTTTGCCCATGTCCGCGACCTGGGACGTCGCGCGAACACAGCTGCATTGATCATGTTCGCAGACGTTTGCGGGCAAATCGCACTCAGCGCCTCGCTCGCCTTTGGTGGTATGGTGATCATGGTCGCCATGGTTTTGAACCTGAACGTTAATGTCTCAGAGCGCCAGAACCTGCAGGCCATCGCAGACCTAACGGCCCTGGCACTGGCAACAGAAATCAACATCCTGACTCAGAACGACGTCGATCTCGATTCCGTGGCTCTGGCGCGAGTCAATGGTGTGCTCTCGACCCGTGGGCGCGATACCCTGTCTGCCAGCGAGGTGTCTGCCCGCACACTGCGCGTGGCGCCGATCCCGAACGGTATGACCTCCGATGACGTTGACGACGACGCAGTTGAAGTGACGATTGAAACAACGCCGACACCGTCGCCTGCCCTATCGGCATTGAATGCTAATCCAAAGCCGGTCCGCGTGTCATCGCGCGCCTTGCGGCTCGGCTCGAACAATCTGTGCGTGATCGCGCTGGAAGACGCCGGTGATCTCACACTACATGCCCGCGATTCCGCCCGACTCACCGCGCCTGATTGCGACATCGTCTCGAACTCCACCAATGTTGAAGGCGTGCTGTTGGAAAATGCGGCCAAACTGACGGGCAATGAAATCCATTCGGCCGGCGGAGCGAGCGGCCCGCTTGTCAGCTACACGCCGGAGCCCATCACCGACAGTCTGACCCTGCCAGATCCGCTGGCCAGTCTTCCCGAACCCGAGCTTGCCGAATGCAACGGCCTCGCCAGCCAGCCCTGGAGCGTGACCGGCCTCACCCTCAACCCTGGCGTTTATTGCAACGGCATTCGAATAGACGGCAGCCGTGACGTGACGCTTTTGCCCGGCGTTTATACACTGCTGGGAGACTTCCAGATTGTCGGCTCGGCGTCCGTCGTCGGCGATGGCATCACGTTTCACTTCCTTGGCGATCGGTCGAAATTCATGGCGACGGGGAATTCAGTGCTGCGGCTAACGGCGCCAACCACCGGCCCCACCGCGGGGATTTTGATCTTTGACGGCCGCGCGCCCGGCGTTCCCCTGTCACGCGCCGATGAGATCCTGTCCGGAGCCGCGCCAGCCAGTATCATCGCCAAGAATCTCAGATTTGATCGCTACAATGGCAAGACCCATGTGATCTCGAGCAATCAGGCGCGTTACATGGTGGGCACAATCTACCTGCCGCAATCGGCCATAACCTTCAACGCGTCCGCCGCTATTTCGGACCAGTCTGAATACACCGCCATCGTTGCGCGTCAGATCCGACTCTACCACTTCTCCAATCTGTTCCTGAACACCAATTACGACGCCACTGACGTCCCCACGCCAGACGGCGTCGGCCCCTCAGGCGGCGAAGTGCGGTTGATTCAGTAGCGGCGTCGAACCGGGTCTCGACCTTCACATCAAAAATGGAGTAAGGGCGCATATTCACTCCGGCGTCCGATCCGTCGGTGGGTGATGTATGAAGGAGCCCCCATGGCACGCCAGCGCAAGCGCAAGGGTGATCCGGTTCACGGATGGCTCGTGCTCGACAAACCCATTGATATGACCTCGACCCAAGCCGTGGGCCTGACCAAGCGGTTGCTCGGCGCGCAGAAGGCCGGGCATGGCGGCACGCTGGATCCGCTGGCCTCGGGCATCCTGCCGATTGCCTTCGGCGAGGCCACGAAGACCGCCGCCTGGGCCATGGATGCGGAAAAGGAATATGTCTTCACCATTGAGTGGGGCACCTCCACCGACAGTCAGGACAAGGAAGGCGCGGTGATCGCCACGTCCAAGGACCGCCCCACCCTGGATCAGGTCGAAGCGGCGCTGGAGGCCTATCGCGGCGAAATCGAACAGGTGCCGCCGAAATTTTCCGCCATCAAGGTGGACGGCGAGCGCGCCTATGATCTTGCCCGAGGCGGCGAAGAGTTCGAGCTGGAAAGCCGGCCCGTCACGATCCACTCGGCCAAGGTCATGGACATGCCCGACGCCGACCACACTGAAATTCATGTGTTGACCGGCAAGGGCTTTTACGTGCGCGCCCTGGCCCGCGACCTGGCCTTTGATCTGGGGTGCGAGGGGCATATCTCTGCGCTGCGTCGCACGCGGGTGGGAGACTTCACGCTGGAAGATGCGGTGACGCCGGACGCGCTGGACGAGATGGTCGAAGTGGATGCGCGCCGGTCCACGCTGCTGCCTCTTGAAACCGCACTAGATGATTTGCCGCCGGTGGACCTCGCCGCTGGCGATGCCGAGCTCTTGAAACAAGGCCGCACCGTGAAACTGATGCCCCACGTGATCGAAAACTGGCGCGCTGACCTCCGCTCCGACCGGGAAGACCGGCTAGCCGTGGCGATGGATGACGGGCAGGCACTGGCGCTGGGCGAAGTGCGCGCGGGTCAGTTCAAACCGACGCGGGTGTTTCAGGTTTAGGTGTGAAATTCGCAGAGCTCAAATCGGCAGCCCACAATCTGTCCACTTCGTTTGCGGGTGGCATCGGAATTATGGTGGGAGTCTATGATTTCGATGTGTTTCGGGAAGCGAGCCGGTCGACGGTGGGATTCATGCAAGTCGATTTCCTAAGCGGGCTGTCCCTGGGCGCCATACCCTCAAAAAAGCTGCAAGATGCGATCTTTGCCTATGTGGATGTCCTGCCTGACCATATGGAGCGGCATGGCGGCTCCCTGAACGACCTTCTGGTTCTGAAGACTCGCTATGCCACGGATCGGGTCTATGGCGCGCACTTCAAGGTCACCGTTCGAAATGTCGCTGGCCGGGAGTCGATCGACCAATACTTTGGTTGGAATGGAAAACGGGCCCGGCGCTAACCCACACTCATTGCCAACACACGCGAGACCACGGCCCGGTCGACGCCGCCCTGCTCGGCCAGCGTTGTGAACGCGTCATCCACGGCTTTCAGCGCCGTCTTGCTGGTCGCCTTGGGCTCATCCAGCACGCCCTCGCGCACTAGCGCGGCCAACACATCGCCAGATGTGATCCAGGCGTCATATCCCGCAAAACGCAAGAAATACTGGCCGGTATTGCCGCCAAGGCGCGCGCCATGCTTGCCGAGATAAGCCAGCAGACCGGCCTGATCGCCCACGGGCCAGCCCGCCAGAAACGCGCCGAAGCTGCCATGCGCCTTCGCCGTGTCCACCACAAACCGGGCATTCTCCACCGTCGCCTTGATCTTCGCGCCATGGCGCACGATCCGCGCATCACTGACCAGCCGGTCCAGATCCTCATCACCAAAGAACGCCACGCGGTGGGGATCGAACAGCTCAAACGCGGCCTCGAACCCCGCCCACTTGCTGTCGATGACCTTCCAGTTGAACCCTGCATTGAACACGCACCGGGTCATCACCGAGAGAAAATGGCTGTCATCCTGGATCGCCACGTCCAAGGCATGGCCATTCTCGGCGCTGGCCTGCACCCGTTGAGGCGAGCCATGGTGGCTGGCGGCAAGGTCAACGATCTCATCAAAATGGCGCACGGTTTATCCCTTCGCCGCCGCTTTGGCCGCTTTAAGGCGCTCTATCGACGCTTCGGGCCAGTGTTCGCTGCGACGATAGTATGACCGCATCACCGGCTTGTCATCGCCCAGCACAACCCAGTCCTGCTTGGTGGATGTGAAGATATGGATGTCTGGCGGCGCCAGATCGGGATCGTCCAGCGTGCCAACTTTCAGGAACGCCACCGCATCTTTCATGCTGGAATAATGGGTCCACAGTGTTGCGTGGCAGACGCTGCAGCGCAGGAAAGACTGTCCGGTGCCACTGTGGGTCGGCAACTCGTCGCACACCAACTCACCCTTCGTGACGTCGATGGCGGAGCGTTCAATAAGCCCGTTTACGGCAAACGCCGCGCCGGTTTCGCGCTGGCACCAGGTGCAGTGACAGCAGTGCACAAACATCGGCAGCGCGCTTAGCCGATAGCGGGTTGCACCGCATGAACATCCGCCTTCTGCCTTGGTCATCATATCCCTCCCAATGCCGGATGATTGGTTCGCCATATCATAGCGCAGATCAAGGACGCAGGCCCCCTTCCCATTCTCCCGTAAAAATGCCATATGGCGGCGCTTGGAACGCGTGACGCGCTCTAGCCTGTGCTGGACGACATCCCGGACATGGCTGAATGCCCGTCGCCCTCCCTGCAAACCGGCCAGATGGCCACCTCAATCACCGCCCAGCCGGGCGAAACAGAAAGATGTAGACACGATGTCGATCACTGCTGAGCGTAAAGCTGAACTGATCAAGAAATTCGCCCGCGCTGAGGGCGACACTGGAAGCCCCGAAGTGCAGGTCGCGATCCTAACGGAACGCATCAACAACCTCACCGGCCACTTCAAGGATAACGCGAAGGACAACCATTCGCGCCGCGGGCTTCTCGCAATGGTGGCCACGCGCCGCAAGCTGCTTGACTATGTCAAGCGTAAGGATGAAGGGCGATACCAGTCCCTCATCGGAGAATTGGGCATCCGCCGCTAGGGCGCGCCCACAATCAACCCGCCGCGGCATGGGGCCCGGCGGGTTTTTCGTATGTCAATGAAAGACGAAAACGTATGTTCGATAAACAAACCGTGTCACTGGAATGGGCTGGTCGCACGCTGACGATTGAAACAGGCCGTGTGGCCCGCCAGGCCGACGGGGCCGTTCTGATAACCTATGGCGACACCACTGTGCTCGCCACGGCGGTGTTCCAGAAATCGGCCAAGCCCGGCCAGGACTTCTTCCCGCTCACCGTCAACTACATGGAAAAATTCTATGCCGCCGGTCGTATTCCCGGCGGCTTTTTCAAGCGGGAAGGCCGCCCCACCGAGAAAGAGACGCTGACATCGCGCCTCATCGACCGGCCGATCCGTCCCCTGTTCGTGGATGGCTTCAAGCACGAAGTTCAGGTCGTCCTGACCGCTGTGTCCTATGATCTGGAAAACGACCCGGACGTGATCGCCATGGTTGGCGCTTCAGCTGCACTGGTTCTGTCCGGCGCACCTTTCATGGGCCCGATCGGCGCAGCCCGCGTCGGCTATAAGGATGGCGAGTACATCATCAACCCAACCGTTGATGATCTGGCAGATAGCGAGCTTGATCTCGTGGTGGCCGGCACCGAAGACGCCGTGATGATGGTGGAATCGGAAGCCAAAGAGCTGTCGGAAGACATCATGCTTGGCGCTGTCATGGCGGGACATGAGGCCATGCAGCCGGTGATCGACGCGATCATATCGCTGGCCGAAAAATCCGCCAAGGAACCGTTCGACTTTGAAGGCGAAGACCTGTCGAGCGAGCTGTCCGCCATCCAGAAGCTGGTCGGCAAGGACATCGAGAAAGCCTACAAGATCACCGATAAGCTGGATCGCCAGGAAGCTGTCGGCGAAGCCCGCAGCAAAGCCGCTGAAAAGCTGGTGGCGTCGGAAGACAATGAAGACGGCATGGACGCCCTAGTGTTCAAATCAGCCTTCAAGGCGGCCGAAGCCTCCGTCGTTCGCGGCTCGATCATCAAGACCGGCAAGCGTATCGATGGCCGCGGCCTGGCCGACGTGCGTCCGATCCTTGCGGAAGCCGGCGTCCTGCCGCGCACCCACGGCTCTGCCCTGTTCACCCGCGGTGAAACCCAGGCGCTGTGCGTTGCAACTCTGGGCACCAGCGATGATGAGCAGTTCATCGACTCGCTGGATGGCACGTCCAAATCCAAATTCATGCTGCACTATAACTTCCCACCGTATTCGGTGGGTGAGACAGGTCGCATGGGTGGCACTTCGCGCCGGGAAACCGGTCACGGCAAGCTCGCCTGGCGCGCGCTTCAGGCTGTTTTGCCGTCACCAGATGATTTCCCATACACGCTGCGGCTTGTGTCTGAGATCACCGAGTCGAACGGATCGTCTTCCATGGCGACCGTCTGTGGCTCGTCCCTGGCCATGATGGATGCCGGTGTGCCAATCGCGCGCCCCGTCTCCGGCATCGCCATGGGCCTGATCAAGGAAGACGATGGCGTGGCCGTGCTGTCGGACATTCTCGGCGATGAAGACCACCTCGGTGATATGGACTTCAAAGTGGCGGGCACGACCGAAGGTCTGACATCGCTGCAGATGGACATCAAGATCGCCGGCATCACCCGTGACATCATGGAAACCGCGCTGGAGCAGGCCAAGGGCGGCCGTCTCCACATTCTTGATGAAATGGCCAAAGGTCTCGACGGCGCACGTGATGAGCTGTCGGAAAACGCACCGCAAATGGAAGTGATCAAGATCCCGGTCGACAAGATCCGTGACGTGATCGGCTCCGGCGGCAAGGTGATCCGCGATATCGTCGACACGACCGGGTGTAAGGTCAGCGTCGAAGATGACGGCACGATCCAGCTGGCCGCACTCGACCGCTCATCGATTGACGCTGCCAAGAAGCGCATTCGTGAGCTGACAGCTGAGCCGGAAGTCGGTGAGATTTATGAAGGTAAGGTCGTTTCGATCAAAGACTTCGGCGCTTTCGTGAACTTCTTTGGCCCGAAAGACGGTCTGGTGCACGTGTCGCAAATGGCGAATGAGCGCATTGGTCATCCGAAAGACCTGGTCAAGGAAGGCGACACGGTTTTCGTAAAGCTGATGGGCTTTGATGACCGAGGCAAAGTTCGCCTGGCGATGAAGAATGTTGACCAGGAAACAGGCAAAGAAACGGAAGCCTCAAACGACGAGGGCTAACATTCCGTACACGGATTGACCGCATTCCACATAAAAGGCCGCCTCCGGGCGGCCTTTTTTTGCACCCAAAATTCAGATGCAGTGCTGCGCCTTCCGCTGTAGCTATTACTGATATGGACGTGGTTCTCATCCCATTATATCTGTACACTGATTATATGCTAGTCGAGCGAATGCGGAGCAATTCGTCTTGACACAAACGGAGCTGGGCGCCATTTTCGCTGTTATGTTACAGATTTATGACAAACCGATATTCTTTACCGCACTGGCAATGGCTGTGCTGGGAACCACCGCACCCGCCAACGCCACAAGTGTACCTGGCGAAGTCGTCTGCACGCCGGAAACCGGCTACGCGGACTCCGTCACCGGATTCCATGCGGAAGCGGCCAATTGCCTGGCGCTCGATCTGAGCGATGTCGAAATTCAAATCGCAGATCGCACAGCTATGCTCACCCAGCGCAATCGATCCGCATTCAATCTCGCGCCACTGAACGCACGCGCCAGCCTTGGCTACGCAGCCCGCCTGCACGCCATGGAGCTCGCCGCTCGTGAGCAAGCCAGCCACACCGATTCGCTGGACCGCAGCCACCTCGACCGGCTACGCATCCTCGACCGCCGGGCCGTGTTTGGCGCAAGCGGGGCCAATATCGCCGTCGTCCCGGCAGGCACCTCGCCTGAAGACGCCTTCAATGCACTGATCGCTGATCCGGTGAATGCTGAGAACCTGACACGAGACGTCTTCACTCACAGCGCCGTCGGTGTCGCGGAATCCACCAATGGCGATGTTTATGTCGTGCAACTGTTCGCTCAGGTCGACGGTGAGTTAGACGCCCCGGCACCCATCATCCTGAACACGCCATTGTCTGTTTCGGCCAGTCTCGACAATTCAGGCTTCCACCAGTCTGGCTGGCGGCTTGAAGCGGGTGACAGCACGCTGCGCCGCGCGAGCGGAGAGATGGTTCGTGCGCCGATCTTCGGCAGCGGAACAGGGTTCATTGAAATCGAAGCCGAGCTCGGCACAGCGACGTACCGGCTGAAAGGGCCCGCGATCGACTACCGTTAATCGAATTGTCTGCGGCAAAGAAGGTCCCCCTTTCTTGTCGCAGGCCGGTGCCCGGCCATCCTCGAAACCTGGCCGGGCATCACCCCTTTAAGCAGATACAGCTGCGTTAACGGTCTCCAGCAGCCCGGTACTATAATATCGCGCCATGGTCGCCGCGCTGCACACATTCCTACGGCACCTGCTGGTGTTTGCGGGGCTTATAGCCGCCGTGTTTGTACCCGCCGCACCGGCGTCAGCCTGGGATTGCGCTTGGGGTCATCGCATCCCGGTAAACATCACCAATGGCGCGTCAGCCTATGGCGATGAAGTTCGCATCGACCTCAGCGCCGCTGACTTTCCCGCCGAGTATCCATTTTCAACTAATGGGGAAGATGTGCGGATCGTCCTCGATGATGACACCACACCGGTCGATCATTTCGTGTCTGATTGGAACCCATCCACCCGCACCGCCACCATCTATGTTTCGCTGGGCAGCCTTGCCGCCAATGCGTCCGACGATCTTTACATCTATATTGGGAATGGCGCGGCTGTTTCGCTTGGTGATATCGATACAGTGTTTCCGACATCTGGTCTGCGCTTGCACAGCCGCAGCACCACAGCAGATCCCACCGACGCCGCAAGCGCTCTGGCCGCATTTGCCGCTGCTGCAACCGACATTTACAATCAAATCCGGGCCAATGTGTCGGGCCAGAACAATCGTTCTATCGGTGGCAGCAACAGTAATTTCGCCTGGTGCATCAGCGCGCTGATTGAAGTGACGCCGGCCACAACAGGCACCTGGGACTTTCGATATGGCGCAGATTTCGGCCGCGGCGGACATCTCTACGTCAATGGCGTCGAGCTGGAGGCCCAATGGAATGATGATCTGTGGTGGGCCAACAACTACAACAACACCGCTGAGACCTTGGAAGGCGACATTGATCTGACGCCAGGATGGTATCGCTATGAAGCCCTGGGCTTTGAAGGCTGTTGTGATGGTTCTGTGGGATGGCAGGCCCGTGCGCCCGGCGGGCCTTGGCAGGACTTGTCGACCAGCAATTTCTCAATGCGGGGCGCGCGCTGTGTCGCGCCTGTTACCGTCGCCGTTTCGGCGCCAGAAAGTTGCACGACGGTGCTCAACGCAGACAAACAGCTGACGGTTGTCTCAGACCCGCGCATGGACGCGGCGGCCTACGCCATTCCCGGCGCCGTGATCTTGTATGAAATAAGTCTCGCAAACCCCGGTCAGGCTGTCGATGCGGATAGCATTGCCCTCACCGATGCGCTGCCATCACAGGTGTCACTGATCGTTGATGGGCCGAACGCATTTGAATTGGTTGAAGGCGGCGTTCCAAGCGGTTTGACGCTCAATTGGGGCGGACCCGGCGACATCACCGATGATGTGAACTTCTCTACCGACGGCAGTGATTTCACCTACACGCCCATGCCCATAGGCGCCGACATGATCGACCCGCTGGTCACCCATGTCCAGTTCACGCCTTCGGGCACGTTCACCGCCTTCGCGGATGGCACGTCGGCACCCTCGGCAACAATCGCGTTTTCGACGGTTGTGCAGTAGGCCATCACGGCAGTAGATGCGCCTATGACATCGCGTGCGCCCTTCATTATTGCCCTGTCGGGAGGGTCGGGATCCGGCAAATCCGGTCTTGCTACCGCGCTCTTCGAAGCGCTTGCTTCGCGCCTTGGCGCTGGCGCAGCACTCATTGTCGGGGAAGACGATTATTACCTACCGATGTCGGCCTATGGCGACGCTGAAACTGAAGCGGCGCGCGCCGCATTGGCTGACAAGATCAATTATGACGCGCCGAGTGCAAAAGAAGCTGAACGGCTTGCCGCTGACCTCGGCGCGCTGAAGGCGGGTCACTCGGTTGATGCCCCGATCTATGACTATGGGCGCCACGACCGCAGCGCTGAAACACAACGGCTGGACCCGGCTCCAGTGATTATTCTGGAGGGCATTCACGCCCTGTCCATGCCAGCCGTGCGGCCCTTGTTTGACCTGACTGTCTATGTCGACACGCCCGATGATTTACGCTTGGCCCGGCGCCTGCGCCGCGATGTGATCGAGCGGGAACGCAGCGTGGAAAGCGTGCTTAGCCAGTATCTCTCCACCGTACGCGCAGCCCATTATCAGTACACCTACCCGGCCAAGTTCGAAGCCGATCTGGTGATCGCTGATGAGGGCCTGCCCGCATATGGCCACGTTCGCCCCACCGACAGGGCGCTGGAGCGGATGCTCGCGCCGGTGATAGAACGCCTTGCCAGCGCAGGCGTAGTCTAGCTGTTGCGCGCCGGGCTGGGCCACAGTAGCGGCACAAGGAACGTCCCGAAAATTCCGGCATTCAATACGCCATTAAACCAGGCGCCAGCGAGCACAGAGCCAAGCGTGTCGGTAGTGAACCAGGCCAACAGTGGCGTCAAAATCAACGCGCGCCCCAGGCCAGCATCAACCCGGTAGACGCGCTCGGCAACAACCCAGATCATGGCGCCAAACCCAACCAGAATGCCACCAAGAATGGCGTTCAGCAGCAGCCCCGACGTTTGGGTAATCTCTTGCCCACCATCCAGGGGCTGGAAAGCGAGGTCGAGAAACGCCTCAACCAGGAACAGATGCGGCGTCACTGGCGCCAGCACCATGATCAAACCTGGAACAACAAGATATGCGGCACTTGATAGTTTCAACGCCCAAATGCGCCAAGACTGGACCATGGACCACCCCCCCAGTTTTGTTTGCCATCCAGCTTAAAGGAACACCGCAATCTCTCCGAGCTGTTTTTTCTCCAGTGCATGCTTGGGCACCATGGCGTCGCCAGCCGGATGCCCCGCAACCAGGATGAGGAACGGTTTCTCGCCCTCTGGCCGCCCACATATTTCGGTCAGGAAGGCCATGGGATTGGGCGTGTGAACCAGTGTCGCCAGACCAGCCGTGTGACATGCCGCAATCAGCAGGCCCGTGGCGATGCCAACACTTTCATGAATGTAGTAGTTTTTCCGGTCGTCACCTGCGCGCACGCCGCCGCGGCGCTGGGCGAAGATGCAGATCAGCCAGGGCGCGGTTTCCAGATACGGTTTCTGCCAGTCGGTGCCAATGGGCGCCAGTGCATCCAGCCACTCATCACTCGCGCGGCCGCCATAGAACTCGCGCTCTTCCGCCTCCGCTGCCTCGCGAATGGCGCGTTTGCGCGCAGCTGAACCCACACAGGCGAAGAACCAGGGCTGGTGATTGGCGCCTGAAGGCGCTCCCGCCGCCGTCAGAACGCAGTTTTCGATCACCGCCCGGTCCACAGGGACGTCGGAGAATGCGCGGACAGACCGCCGGCTGGCCATCTGCTCATGGAAGGCAACGGCGCGGGCGCGCATTTCATCCTCTGCATAGGCCGGAAAGTCTGGCGAAAGGGCGACATGGGTATCGGGCGTCGTCTTCATATCTACGGCTTACAGCTCAACGCCAAGGCGGCGCAACACCAGTATCGTCACCAGATACCCCGCCGCAGTGACCAGGCTGGCCACGGCAAAGGCGACCCAGAAATGAGCGCCGGCTCGCTGCATCAGCGGCAGGGCGATGAAAAATAACAGCCCCGGCCACACCAGATAGAACGTTGTGGTCGCCAGTCGGGTCGACAGTTCGGCATCGCGGGTATCAAAAAACGTCAGGCCCACCGTCATCATCGTCGCCAGAGGCATGGCCACCATCAGCGCCGCCAAAAGGGTCGAGCGTTTGGCAACCTCGGACACCAGGACGATGAAGGCTGCGGTGATCAGCGCTTTGAAGAGGATCATCCACATGGGCAGGCTCCGCAGGGGCGAGCCGACACTCTAGCGTCGCCCGGCCTCGGCGCCATAGAAATGTGCGCGTTTCAGCCAGTCGGCGCGCTTTTTGTCATCGGCGGTCTTCACCGTGGCGAAATGGCTGTAGCTGGTCACTTTTACGCCGGTAAAGCCGAGGATCTGTTTGGTGATCCGCTTCTTGTGGGGGTTGCCATAGACCCATTTGATGAAGAAGCCAGGCGTATCGGCGGTAACGATCACATCGGCGGTTTTGCCCGCGAGCAACCTGTCCCACCAGGGATCATTGTCGTGGTATTTGAACGCCCAGCCCGGCAGGAAGGCCCGGTCAATCGCGCCCTGCATTTTGGCGGGCATACCGCCCCACCAGAGCGGATGAATCCAGGCAAGATGATCGGCCCATATGATGTTTTCGCGCAAATCAAACAGGTCCGGCTCCAGCATTTTCCGCTTCTCATAGCCATGGGTGAGGTCGGGGTCGAACTCCATGTCGCTGATATCCTGGCGGCGAATTTCAGCCCCCTGAGCCTCCGCCCCCCGTGCATAGGCATCGGCCAGCGCATGGCAGAAACTGCCCGCGCGCGGATGCCCGACAATGAGGTGGATTTTGGTGGGGGTGGGGGAGGTCATTCAATGAGCAACTATTTGGATTCAGCTGAGTGCAAGGCACCATAACGGGTATAGCGCTCAAAGCCACGCGCAAGTGATCGAGACCAGAAGAGCCGAGACCCGGAGCCTTGCTAGGCTCGGTGCGCGAAGCGCAGAGAGCCCCTGGTCGGCCGTTAGGCCGACGCGCCCTCAATCTGGCCTAAATCATCTAAGTCTTGAGAGCGTTTAGACAGCTAAAAATCGACAGTTGCCAATGGCCCAGTCTGTGAGCCGGACCCTCCGATCGATTTTCCACCATCCGCATAGTAGGAATAAATGCCGTTTAGAGTCTGATTTTCAGAAATACACATCCAAGTCGATTGGAATAGCAATTGCCCCCCGAACGCATCTCCAATCGAATTTGGCGGCGTACCGAAATTATTGCTGAGAATACTCAGTTCGCAGACAGCGGTATCACCAATTTTCTCATCAACGTACCATTCTATATCGTCGAGTGCTTCTGATCTGATACCTTCCAAATTATTTAATCGGCCTATGTTAAAGAAAGACGAAATCACAATGATGGCAATCAATACGAAAGCGATGACAATCTTCAATTTAGCACTTTCTCTATTTATCTAGCGCGAGCACGTGAGCAGGCCCCTGTGCAGCCTGGATGCGGCGGCGGTGTGACCCTTGCAGTATTTGGCCCGACAGTTCCTTGAAAGTTGATGTCAAAGGAAGTTCCGCTTCCGGGATAACCAATTCCTGTGGCGATATTTCGACCAGCAATTCGTTGTTGCCTGCCTGCGTCACCGTTGAGCGAATGAAACTCGAAATTGTAAGTGTCTGGAAAAATCTGCGCCTCTCCATCGCTGGCGGGCCCCAATGTGATCGATCCTAAAACTCTCGCTCGTTCATCGGTTAGGAAGCCTCCAAGGGAACCGAATTTTACAGAACCATAGCCAGCTGCTTCAAGTGCATCGAAGTCAATTTCACCGCCGCTCAAGACTGTATCAGCTGGAACAAACATGGGCAGTGCGTCATTTGAGCGATAGTGCTCGTCCGCGAGACTTTTGGTTGGGATTTGATCAAGTTGCAATCCGACAACAGACTCAGTTTCGTTGCCGTCTGAGTCTGTTATGGTTTCCGTGATGTTTGTGCAAGAGCCACCTCCAGCTTCCTGAAACTCTCCGCAATCTGCGAACATTCCGGTAGGGTCGACCAAGTTGATTGGGTCGTTTGCCACGTAGCTCGCCTGCGCTGGCGCAGCCCAGATCGCTAAAGCCAGAAGTAACCCATAAATCTTC
>JBCCAA010000166.1:0-2323 GCA_039815055.1 Pseudomonadota bacterium
CGGCATCACTTCGCTGGACGACATGGAAGGCAAAGTCTTCGGCTTTGGCGACCCGAACTCCACGTCCGGCTACTTGATCCCGTCCATCGAGATCCCGCAGTACAAAGACGGCGTGACCATGGAGAGCGGCGAGTATTTCGGCGAAGTGAAGTTCACCGGCGGCCACGAGCAAACCATCGTTGCCGTCAACAACGGCGACATCGACGGCGGCGTGACCTGGGCTGATGGCCAGGGCAACTGGGAAGACGGCTATAACTCTGGCGCACTGCGCAAGGCTGTTGATGCTGGCCTCGTCGACATGAATGACATGGTCCAAATCTGGAAATCCAACGTGATCCCCGAGGGCCCCGTTGTGCTCCGCAAAGCGTTGCCTGCAGATGTCCGCGAGACGATGACAGCTCTGGTCGATGGGCTGCACGAGCGTGACCCCGATTGCGCCTATGGTGTGGCCGCTGGTGACACGCTTGGCTTCCAGCCGGTGGCGCACGACACCTACATCTCGATCGTCGAAGCGCGCAAAGCGAAAATCGGCGGCTAAGTCACTTTCATGACGTATCCGGCAGGCCTTCGGGCCTGTCGGTATTTTTGTATGCGGGGGCACCATGGCTGACATTTCCTTAGGCGGCGCGGCGCAAAGCGTGGGCAGCATCCAGTCGAGCTATATGGCGCAGGTTCAAAGGCGCCGGCTTTATGGCGGACTGACGCTTCTGCTCTTCATTGTTCTCATGGTTTCCGGTTTCAACATCGCGGATGACCGCAACGCTGGCGGTTTCTGGGAAGGTCTGCACCAGATCGGTGATTATCCTGCCGACGTCCTGTCCGAAGCTTGGGAAAAGCGAGCCGATCTGCCAGGGCTGATCGCCAAATACTTCCCGGCCCTAGTTGAAACGATCAATATAGCGGCGGTCTCGACCCTGATCGGTGCAATTGGTGGCTTGTTCCTGTCCTTGCTGGGCACGCGTGGTCTGGCGAAATGGCCGCGCCTGATCCCTCTGTTCCGCCGCATCTCGGACGTGATGCGCGCCGTGCCCGAGATCGTGATTGCGCTTGTGCTGATCTTCGTGCTCGGCGGCGGACCGGTGCCTGCGATGATCGCCATTGCTATCCACACGGCCGGTGCACTGGGTAAGATGTTCTCCGAAGTGGCTGAAAATGCCGATCTGAAGCCGGTCGAGGGCCTCGCCTCCACCGGAGCGACATGGTCGCAGCGTATGCTGCTCGGCGTGCTGCCGCAGGTCGCACCGAATTATCTCAGCTATTCCCTGCTGCGGTTTGAGATCAACATCCGCGCCTCTGCTATTCTGGGTTTCGTCGGTGCAGGCGGCCTTGGCTACGAGTTGCGCAATGCAATGGCCTGGGGACCCGGGCGGTTCGATGAGGCCGCAGCCATATTCATCCTGCTCTTCGGCACGATTGTCTTCTTCGATCAGGTGTCCAGCCGCTACCGCAACCGTCTGACAGAGGGGCAAGGCCAATGACCACGACAGATCTGAGCCTCACCAAACACAACGCAGACAAACTGTTTCAGCGCAAGCGCCTGATCGGCTTTGGCATCCCCGCAGTTATCTTTGCCTATCTGCTCTACATCTTCTTTGTATTCGATATTCCCGGGTTGGCGGGGCGTGCCAATCTCGATAACGCGGTCACGCTGGCCTCTGACAGTTGGTCGCACAAGGTTCACGTCACACGGGACAACCGGTCCGGCGAGATCACCTACGCGGTCGAAGGCGAGCGCAAGGGCACCTATCCCGAAGGCCAGCGGCCCGATTGGGTGAGCGGCGATGAGGTAATCACCATTGATCTGGGCGGTGATCACTTCGTTCGTTACCTACCTAACAACAGGACTGAGATCGAAATCCCCGGGTTCCCGATGATTGAAGTGCAAGCTGAAGGGCGCAGTCTGACCAGCAACCTGCCCGCCGACCTGCCGGGTTGGATTTCGGCGTCGAACCGGCGCATCGGCATCACCACGCCCGAGGGCCGCATCACGTTGACCGGAGCGCGGACCGAAGTGTTCAACTATTTCCCAGGGTGGGAGCTCTTTTGGTTCACTCTCGACAGCCCGTATCACGGGCAAGGTCTTGGCACGATCCTGTTCGGCGAGCAGATCGACCCGACGCGCTCGAATATCGCAGGTGCCATTTCCGACTGGTGGAACAACGCCATGTGGCGGCACAAGGATGTCGCCTGGGCGATTGGCGAAACGATCCTGATGGCCTTCCTTGGCACCATGGGTGCGGCGATCATCGCGCTGCCACTGGCCTTTATGGCGGCGAAACGCTTTTCGCCCGTCATGATGCTGCGCGCGGCAACGCGCCGTGTC
>JBCCAA010000066.1:0-15086 GCA_039815055.1 Pseudomonadota bacterium
ACATCGGTGCCGCCGCGCTGATAGTAGGGGAACAAGATCAGCACAATCAGAATGAACGCGCCCAATGCGGCGGCAAACAAGTCCAGCGCAGAGACCGAAAAGATGGAGATGTCGCGTCGGCGCGGTCGCATGGCCCGGCACTCCCCTCCTTAGCCGCCTGCGAGAATATCGATCAGGATTCGCGCCATACGCTGCTGGCTTTCGCGCCGCGCCGCATCGCTCATATCCTTGGCCAATCGCACCGCAGACCCGGTGGAATCGTCGTACATTCCGTCATTGATTGATGCATTCGCCGTGTCGAGACGATCTCCCAGATCGCCGAGTGCCAAGGCTTCCAGTTCGGCCAATTCTGCGTCAAAGGCTGCAAATTCCATGTCATCGCGCAGGCGAACCAGACCACGCTGATAATTTGCCACCACCGCGCCGTGCTGGGGATCAACATCCGCGCCAAGGCGGTACAAGCTGTCGAGCAGGATCTGTCTCAGGAACAATGCGTCCTGGCCGATTGCCAGATTGAACGCAGGCTCATTGAGGCTAGGATCGGCGGCGGCAAGCCCCGTTACTTGCCCATCGATATAGGTGGCACAATCAGTTCCAAAACCGATGAGATGATCCATTTGTGCCACGGTCACCGCAGGGGCGGCCTGGCG
This sequence comes from Pseudomonadota bacterium, assembly GCA_039815055.1. Taxonomy (GTDB): domain Bacteria; phylum Pseudomonadota; class Alphaproteobacteria; order Caulobacterales; family Hyphomonadaceae; genus UBA5336. The sequence continues at coordinate 651 of JBCCAA010000066.1, forward strand.
CAGAACCGGGTTGGTAATATCTTCGATGGTCTCCATCACCGGCGCTTCAATCGACACAGTTCCCGAGCTATATGCCGCAAGCGCCATGCGCACCTCCGGCGTCATACCGCGGCTCATCTCCTGAATGAGGCGAAAGAACTGATAGCGCGATGCAAGTGAGTCATCGGGGAACCCCGCCATCATGGCAATGCAGCGGGCATTGGCCTCCGGGATAACGTAATCATCGGGGCTCGCCCATGCGCTGGCCGTCGGCGCCGGAGGCGCGTCAATAGCCGGTTCCGGCTGCGGAGTGGCGACAGGCAGAGTCGGCAGCGGTTCGGGCTCCGGCAAGGAAGGCAGGGCGGGCGTTTCTGCCCGCACTGTCTCTATAAGGGCAGGTTCTACAGCTACTGGCTCGGCCGCCTGCCCGGACTGTTCAACAACAGGCTCCGGCGCCGCACGCGGCGGTTCTGCAGATACAGGATTGTCGAGCAGGAACAAGCTGATGAGCGAACCCATTGCTGCACCAAAGATCAGATCCGTTGCCATAAACCGTCCCTCAGCTCACAGGCTCGAAACCGGCAATATACACATCCTGGTCGAAAAGACCCGGCACGCGCGCGCCCGGCATAGCCGGACCTGCGTCGCGACCGCCGTCAAACTCGCGGATTTCATCGGCGCGGCCACCGCGCGCGACCCGAACCGCACCGTCGGGTTGGCCATTCGCAAACACGCCTTCGGCAGACCAGGTTTCACCGCCGGTGTGATAAATCGCATAACCCACACCGCTCGGCTGGCCATTCAAGGCGGAGCCAAAATACTCCATAGTCGTTCCGCTCTCCAACTGGATGACACCCACGCCGGCACCATTGGCAAGTCCACCATCGCATTCGCCCTGCCATGTACCGCGTGGTTCAGACCCAGCGCCAGTGAAGGCACACCGGGTCGCAACCGTGTCGATGGCCCGATGGCTGGAGGCGTATCTGTCCTGCAGGATCTCCTGGAAGTCTTCGAACCGTATCGCCGTGATCGTCTCGTTGGAGTCGATGAGATTGACCTGGATTTCGATCTGTTCTTCCAGGGCAGGCACAACAGACTCAAGGAAGACGCTGCCAACCTGTTTGGACTGGCTGTTCAGCGAAAAGGCTTGCGCTGCGGCAACGACGGCCAGATCCGCCAACAGGTCCGCTGCAAGATAGTCCCCGACATCACCATCGGAACCAGCGGCGACCGCTCCTGCTGCAACTGCACCCAGGATGGCTGCAGCTGTGGCCGCATTCTGCTGGCGGGCAATTTCTCGGCGTTGGTTGATCACATCATATTCCGCAGCAATCAGCTCACGAACCTGTTGGCCCATTTCGCCTTCATGGATGCCTTCATAGATTTTCTCAGATTGCACCGCGAGAAACTTGCGCTCGGCCGACAAAAGGCGCTCGGCATACCGAAACCGCGTGCGTACATCGTCGTCGGCGAGTCCAACCAGAGATAGCGCAGCAATGCCGGGGTCAAAGCGTGCAACCGCCGCGGCACGCTGCACCATGGCCGCTTTCTCCGGCTCGATGTCATTGGCGATGTCCACGATCCGCTGCGCCAGTGGCGCGCTGAACGCGGTTTCGAGTGGATCAATATCTACCGCGCCGGTCTGTTCCATGCGTGCCAGCACGGCGCGGTTCATCACAAACTTTTCCAGCGGATAGGTCTGGGCCGCGTTGATATCCCCGTTGACGGTCAGCCCCTGCGTCGGCGGAGCGACATCACCTTCCCGGTTGAGAAAAGCCACGAAGTCCAGCGGGCGGCGCTGGGTGGTGAATAGCCCCTGCTGCAAATCATAGATCGAGCCTGCCGCTTCTTCGCGCGCTTCGCCGCCCGCATGACGCATCAAGGGCGAAGAGGCCATCAGCACGCCATGGGTGGGCGCCATCGACCGATGATCGGCGTGGACCACCACCAGGGGCGTGATCAGGTCACCAAAGGTGAGTGGCTCTGAACTCATCATCTTTTCAGGATCGGGAAAACTGTACGTGGAGAAATCCACCGTAAGCACATTGGGCAAGCTCTCCGCATCGGTCATCGGCTCAGACGTCAGCTTGCCTGAGGCATCCAGCGTCAGCTGGTGCGGAGATAGCAGCACGGTCTGCTCCGGGAGACGTTCGGCCAATTCCTTGTACAGGGACAACGCAAAATATGAGGATTTCACAACCATGCCGTCAGCGACCTGGCGCGCCTCTGGACTGCCCACCAGACCCGAACTAGCGCTGCCACCGATCGGTGTACGAGCAAACGCAGTGTAATAGGCGTCTTCGGCCTGCGGATCGAGCGAGGCTGGGTAGCGCACCACCACCATGGCGCCGCTCATCGGGGCTTCATTCTGGAATGACACCATCCCCTCTGGCATGGCCACGGCCGAGGTTCTTGCGCCGACCGCGGTCTGGGCGCATCCCGCCAGAAGGGTTCCCGCAAGTGCTACGCCCGCCAGTTTCGCCGCTGCCTGCACCATGCCATCGCCCTTCCATGTTTGCTGCCGGCCATTTCAAGCCATGTCCAACCACGTAGCAAGTTGAACATGAACAAGCGCTGAGCGTTCATTCACTTTTCTCGCCACATTTCAGGGGCCTATGCACGAAACCGTGAACGAAAAAGGCCCGCCTCATCCGAGACGGGCCCAATCCAGTGTTGTGTCTTGGTGTGACTACCAGGTCTTGCGGACAGTTACACCATAGGTGGCTGGTGCATTGGCATATCCGTTCACAGACCCATCTTGAGCCACTGTGGGGAACGCTGTCTGGAAGTACTCATCATCAAAGATGTTGCGTCCCCAGAGGGTCACTTCCAAGCCATTGTCCATGACAAGGCCTGCGCTGGCGTTGACGTTGTTTACTTCACGATCCACGCCGACAACATTATCCACGGCTTGAACTTCGCTGTCATAGGCATAATCGGCCCGCACGAAGCCCGTGATCGAGTTTGTCAGGTCTTGCTCAAACTTGCCACCTAGCGAAAAGCTGGTCTCGCTGATGCCCGCAGGCTGTTGGCCCGTGAAGTCCACAGTGTTCACATCGTCCTGAACGTAGAAGCCAAGCGCTTCGTTGAATACCCAAGGCGTTGCCGCACCCGGGAAGGAATCATAGGTCGGGTCTTGCAAAATTCCCGAGAAGAACAGGCTCAACTGATCGGTCGGTAACCAAGTTGCGTCCCATTCAAAACCAGTCGTGGATTGCTCACCCGCATTCAGAAGGAAGAAACCAGTGCCCTGGAACAGGGTCGACTGGAAGTTCTCAACTGTCTGGTCAAACAAAGCGACGTTCAGATTGAACGTCGGGGTAGCAAATTTGGCGCCGACTTCAAAGACCGTCGTCTCCTCAGGATCCGCAAACCGAGTGCCGTTGGTGCGATTGTTGGGGATCAGACCCGCCGCATCCAGCGCTGCACGATCAGACTCAAGGAATGAAGAGTCCCGCGTTAGGTTCCAAGACGAGGCTTTGAAGCCGGTGGCATAGCTACCATAGACATTCAGATTGTCGGTCAAATCATAGGCAAGTCGCGCCGTATACGTGACATCGCTGTCTTCGGTGCTGTCGGATTCAACCGCATTGGGGAAATCGAGAAAAGGTGGCAGGAATTGCAGTGCTCCGAGCGCATCGGCCAAACCAGCCGCAACTGGTGTGGCGACGGCCCCCTGAACGGCAGGGTTCATGGTCGTAGCGTTGATCGCCCCCACGGTGGCAACCGCAGTCGGATCGCCGCCGCCTGCGGCGGTCAGGAGTCCAATATAGTCTGCCGTATTGAAGGGCATCATGGTCACCAACTCATAGGAGGTAGCCAGAACTGCATCATCGAAACTTGCGCCAATCGCGGTGACATTCTCAAGAGATATCGCGCGCAGAACGTCCGGGTCGTTCAACTCCTGTGCAAGGTCAAGAGACGCAAACAGATCTGTGTTATCGACCCTACCGGAAACGGTTTTCTCATCATTGATGTAAGACACCCCAAGCGTGGCCGTCAGCCTGTCAGTCAGGTGAAAGTCGCCCTGGGCGAACAGAGAATAGCTTGTATTATCCTGTTCGAAGAATTCTGTACTGCCGGTGCCCGGAGCAAAGAATGAGAAGGGTGCGAAACCCAGTGCCGCTTCAACTTCTGGCACAATGGTTGGTGATCCGGATAGCGCGCCAGCCAGCCCCGCCCCGTACAGGTAGAAACCGCTGTCATACAGAACGTTAGACGTCAGATCGACGGTCTCATCGAAATAGTAGGCGCCGAAAAGATAGTCGAAATTGTCCGTCGATCCTGCGTAGCGCACTTCCTGGGTGAAATAGTCGATTTCATAATCAAGCAGATTTTGCTCAATCGCATTCAGGCTGGTGAAATCGACATCGCCATCGCTCATCAACTCTTGGGTCCGGTACGCCGAAATCGATGTCAGGGTGCCGGGGCCAATGTCCCAATCCACGGTCGCTGAAAGGCCGCTATTGGTGATCTCGTTGACAGGATCGACATCAAGCGCGGTTTGATAGCCGAACGGATCGGTGATGACCTGGCCACCAACGCCAACAATCGCCGCCTCGGTTGGACCTGATGTGATGTTTGGCGAGTAGCAGCACACTTCGTCGAGCGTGTCGTAATCCGCGATCAGGCGAACGGACAGATTGTCGTTCGGCTGGAACAGCAGTTGTCCTTTGAGACCATACCGGTCGCGATCGTTCAGTTCCGTGCCCAGTTCCACATTCTCGGCGTAACCATCACGCTGGTTTATACTGCCGGAAAGGGAAACAGCTACAGTGTCGCTCAGCGGACCGGTGATCGTGCCTTTGAGAATACGGGCATCATAATTGCCGAGTGTGCCTTCCAGGCTTGCTCCAAAATCAAACTGCGGCTGGGCAGTGACCACCGAGATCACACCGACCGAAGCGTTCTTGCCGAATAGTGTGGACTGTGGGCCGCGCAGGACTTCGATGCGTTCCAGGTCCGGATAGTCCGACAAACCGCCAGCGGAGCGGGCACGATAGACGCCGTCAATGAACACAGCCACGGCGGGTTCGGTGCCGACATTGTTAGTACCGTTACCAAAACCACGGATGGAAAATGTCGTGTTTCCGGACTGTTGCGCCTGGCTCACCCGCAGCGAGGGAACGATGGACTGCAGGTCGATGATATCCGTGATCTGAGATTCAGCGATGACATCTGCGTCCACCACTGAGACGGCAATCGGCACATCCTGCAGCGTTTGTTCGCGCTTAGTAGCCGTAATGCGCACGGTTTGCAGCGTGCGGGATTCGGTTGCTTCGGTATCGCTGGCATCCTGGGCGAATGCCGGAACGCCAAGGGCGCCCAATACCAGAGCGCTGGTGGTCAATAGTTTGGTTTTCATCGGGGGGGACTCCTGTTTCCTCATCCTTCATCACCACTTGCCGGTGCAGCTTTTGGCGCTGCTTCCAGAAAATGGCAGATCTCTCGCACTTGCGACTGTAATCTCGCGTTACAGTTTAATTGTACTCAAACAGTGCCACGAGCTATATGACAAGCGCTTAATCCAGCTCTCGGCGCGCAGGGGCTGTGATGAGCGACCTTTTTTGTCGGCTGTGCTTTTAAGGTCGCGCCGTAGATGGTTCAATGGGCCCTGTTTCGCAGCTGCAGCAACAGATCAGCGGCGAATTCCGAAAGGGAATCATCGCGCGCACCCATGATGATGAGGCGGTCTCCTGGTCGCGCCAACGACAACAGATGGGCGCCCGCAAGGTCACGCGTTGCAAAGGCGGTGGCCCGGCGCATCCGGCCCCTAATCCCGCTCGCAATATCTTCGCTGGACACGTCTCGCGAAACAGTGCCGCCAAAGTAGACCGGCTCAGGCATAACCAGCACATCATCAGGCTTTAGATGCTCGGCAAACGTGTCGATGAACTCGTCTTTCAATAGCCGCAAAGGACCAAATCCATGGGGCTGAAACAGGATCAGAATGCGCCCCGGGAAATCGTGCAGCGTGCGAAGCGTTGCGGTAATCTTATCGGGATTATGACCGAAGTCGTCGATCACCGTGACACCTCCAGCCTCGCCGACGATCTCAAATCGACGTTTGGTGCCTTTGAACGTGGACAGTTGAGATGCCGCCCCAGACAGCCCAACTCTGTCCATCGTGGCGGCCACGGCAGCCAGTGCATTGGCAACATTGTGCCGACCCGGAACCGGTAAGTGGACAGAAGCGGTGTCGCCTGTCCCACCGATCTCAACGTCGAACGAAATGGACGTCGGTCCCGGCACGATGTTTCGCGCCATCACGTCGGCCAGCCGCCCCTCAATTGAAAACGTGCGAACGGCTCGGCCATGAGGCTTCAGCGAGATGGTCTCACCATCGTCCGCATTGAGAACGGCGAGGTCTCCAGCGCGGCTGACAAAGGCGCCAAACAGGGTGCGCAACTCCTCCATGGATTTGTGGTCCTTGGAGATGTTGTTGACCACACTGACGGACGGTGTGTACAGCGCGATCGAGCCGTCACTTTCGTCAATTTCCGCAGCAAACACCTCGCCCTTTCCCGCCACCGCACTGGCATAGGGCGCGCCGGGGCGAGCGAAATTCCCCATCACAGCGCCGTTCACGACCGTAGGGACAGACGTATCGGCCTGAAGGATCCAGGCTACCATGGCTGTTGTTGTCGACTTTCCACTCGTGCCCGCTATTCCGATGGATTTCCCTGCGGCGTTGAAAAGCTCTGACAGAAGCTCTGCGCGGGTCATCCGGCGGCAGCCTAAGGCCAGTGCGGCGGCGACATCCGGCACGGTGTCTTCAATCGCTGCCGACGCCACCAAAACCTGATCGGCGCTGTTGAGGCCGCTACCATTTTGTGGAAACAGGTCGATGCCCTGGCTGCGCAGCCAGTCAAACTTCTCCGGCGTGCGGCCCTGGTCCAGCGCTCGGTCAGAGCCGGCTACCTGCGCGCCCGTCTCATTCAGGATCGTCGCGAGGGGTAACATACCACTGCCGCCAATGCCGCAGAAAAAGTATCGCTTTTGCGTCGTCATACGAACTAGGGTTAGCCTGACTCCTGCGGCAAAACCTAGGCGGAATCGACATCCATGGCATCAACTCAGCCAAAAAAGCGGATCGGGATCATGGCGCCCGGCCGAGTCCTGCCCCAAGCGGTGCAGGCGCAGGTCATGGACGTTGCCCAGCGTGGCGGCTTTTTAGAGCGGCTGGATCTCGTATTCCACGACCAATGTGCGCTTGAGCATGGCCATTTTGCGGGCCCTGACGCGGCGCGCGCGCAGGCGTTTCTCGACTTTGCGAATGATCCAAGCATGGATGCGATCTGGTTTGCGCGAGGTGGTTACGGCTCCAATCGTATTTTGGATCTTGTGATCCCGAACCTTGCTGAGTCCGCAAACACCAAGATCTGGTTTGGCTATAGCGATGCAGGATATCTACTTGGCGCCCTGCATGGCCTTGGCATTGGACGCTCTGTTCACGGCCCGATGCCAGCAGACATTTTGCGCGAAGGTGGCGAGACCGCCATCCGGCGGGCCCTGGCCTGGCTTGCGTCGCCACACGTCGATGCCGGGCCTCCGCGCGCCGCGTTCAACCTCACAACCTTGTCGCACCTGGCGTCCACCGCCTGGATGCCCGATCTTCGATCCCATGAACTGTGGATCGAGGAGGTGGGAGAACACTTCTATGCCATCGACCGCGCTCTCTTTAGCGTTCTGACGTCGGCAAACGTCGGCGGCATAAGCGGAATGCGTCTCGGGCGATGCTCGGACATCCCTGAAAACGATATTGATTTCAAGCTGTCCGAGGTGGAGATCGCCTCACACTGGTGCACGCGTATTGGGGCAGCTTATCTGGGTCGTTGCGACATTGGCCATGACAGCGCCAACGCGGTGGTTCCGTTCCGGCGCTAGACCAACAAATGATCTAGCCGTCTGCGACGGTTGCGAAGTGGGCCAACGCGGCATCGTAGTCATACGCCAGCCGATCCCGGCGAACATCAATCCCATCGCGCATTTCGGCATGGGTGAAAATATAGAACCGGCCATCTTCGACACATTTGGCAACCCATTCCGCAACCGGCCCAGGCTCCAGACCGGTATCTACGGCATGCTGCGCAAATTGTACGGTGGGGTCATCCTTGCTGATTGTGCCAGAGGGCGCGCCCAGAACACTGTCGCCGATGCCCGTCTGGACAAAGCCGGGGCACAGGACGCTCACGCCAATATTGCTTTTCTTGAACTCGTGGCGAAGGGACTCCGAATAACCGACAACGGCAAATTTTGTGGCATGATAGGGACCACCGCCAGCGAATGCGCCATGGCCTGCCATCGAAGCAACATTCAGGATATAGCCGCCTTCATCCTGGGCCTTGAACAACCGCGTGAAGCACTCGGTGCCGTACACAACGCCCATCAGATTGATGTCGACAATCCAACGCCAGTCTTCAAGCGCGAACTCCCCGGTCATTCCCGAAAGCGACACACCAGCATTGTTGACCACCATGTGAACGGCGCCGAAGCGTTCCACAGTTGCCTTTGCAGCAACGTCAAACGCAGCCGCATCGCGCACATCCAGCGCGCAGCCTGCCGCTTCGATGCCGGCGCTCGCCAAGTCCGCTGCCACTGCTTTCGCGGCCTTTTCATCAATGTCAGCGAGCATGATGTTTGCGCCGCGCGCGCCGAAAGCTCTGGCCATGGCGAGGCCAAGCCCACCTGCCCCTCCAGTGATGAAAGCGGTTTTCCCTTTGATATCCATGGACCTGACCCTCTCTGTGTAGGTTTCAATTGGCTTGGGCGACTATGGTGGCACTGTCCCGGGGAAGGCAATCGCGTTCTCTCCTGAAAAGCAAAACGCCCTGCCAGCAAGACTGACAGAGCGTTGAATCGGATCGAAATTTGAGACTTAAGCAGTGCCGGACGTCGACGGCGCAGACACACTGTTCGGGTTGCCCGGGTTGGGCGTCATGTTTGGAGCAGAAGGCGCAGCAGGTTTGGGACCACTGTTCTGAAGCGGGTCAGTTGCATGTTTGACCTGGCCTTCGAACACGGCGTTCGGCTGGATCGACAGGGAGGTGTGAAGAATATCGCCTTCCACCTTTGCGCCGGTTTCCAACTCAACCTTGCGACCGCGGATAGAGCCGCGAATCGTGCCCTTGACTGTAATGACTTCTGCTTTGACCTCGCCGGTGATCACGCCAGAGGCGCCAATCACAATGTCCTGGGCGCTAACATCGCCTTCAACCGCGCCATCGACCTGAAGAGCGCCTTCAGACGTGACGGACCCGTTGATCTTCATGTCGCTGCAAATGATGGACGCCGCTGCGCGACCTGCTGGCTTGCTGGAAGCCGGTCGAATGGCGTCCTGAGTGGGATTGCTGGGCGATGACGGTGTGGTGCCGTCCTTAGTCTTCGTGAACATGTCGGCCTGCTTTCAGGAAATTGATTGGATCGTAGGGCTTATCATTGAACCAAACTTCATAATGGAGGTGCGGACCTGTCGAGCGTCCGCTTGACCCCATTAACCCAAGAGTATCACCAATTGCGACCGTGTCACCGGTCGATACTGAAATCGAGTGCAGATGACCGTAGCGTGTTTTGAACCCGTAGCCGTGGTCAATCTCAACCATGCGGCCATAACCAGAGCGCGTTCCGGCATAAGTTATGTTGCCCGGACCGCCCGCTGCGATGGGCGCTTTATAGTAAGCAGCCATGTCGATGCCATTGTGCCAGGCTGGGCGTTTTGTGAACGGGTCGACACGCAACCCGTAATTCGATGTCAGCCGTGCGGGCACACCCACCGGTTCAGCCAGAGGGAGCTGTGAAACGATCGATTCATAATACTGGGCCTCTTCAAGACGCGCCGCCACTTGGGTGACACGGCGCGCAAAAGCGGCATCTTCCGGGGTTGCAAAATCTTCGTCAGCCAGATCGGCGAGCGAAACATTAGGACCGCCCATTTCCTGCTGAGTTTCGATGCGCCCGGTTCCGACGGCAGTGAGACGAAGAATACCACGGGCCCGTTCGGCACGGTCCACGGCAATGTCTTCGGCCTCATTCAGGAACACATCCTGATCGGCCTGCAGCGCATCAATGCGGGCACGCACACCAACCACTTCAAGCGAGGCGGTGACCGGGGCCCGGACTATCCCCTGGCGGTTATCAGCGTCATCAATTGACGCTTCCATCAACAGGTCAGCGTCGTCCCCGCGCAGAGCGGTCACTTCAATGTCTTCGCCGGTGTCGAGCGCACGCAAAAGCATTTCAAGCGTCTCATGACGCTCCTCGAACTCGCTTGTTGCGCGCTGGAAGTCTTCAGTTCGCTCTTCCAGGAGCGTCCGCGACAGAGCTGTATTGGCGCGAAGTTCTTCGATCCAGCGCTGGTATCGCGCATCGTCGGAGACTTCCGCGGTTTGGAAACCGGTGCCGCCTAAGACATAATTTATTGAAGCAAATCCGGTCCAACTCACAATCGCTGTCACACCAGCCGCAAGCATTGCCTGCTGCCACGGAGACACCGTGATGTAATGAACAGTACCACCTGATCGGTGATAGATTTGTCTCTCGGGGAACACTCTGTCAAAAACAGCCTGTGCTCTGGTACTCAACTTCCGCATCTACGCCGCCCGCCGTCTTACACTATTGATGTCCAACGCCGTGTCCCCAACACAACGTCGTCCCAAACCCTCAGTGTTTGTAGCCAAAGCCATCGTTTAGTGAAAGCCCTCTCGCCATGTTTTCACCTTACAAATTGCACCTGTGAGTTAATGTGCGTCTAAGATTTATCCCCCAACTGGGGAATTTGACGCAAAAACAGGCATTTTTTGTCAAGCGATTGAGGCCAACACCTCCTCGGCGTGCCCCTTGACCTTAACTTTTGGCCACACTTTTGACACTACGCCGTCTGGATCGATCAGGAATGTGGCGCGCTGGATTCCCATATAGGTCTTTCCGTACATCTTCTTTTCGACCCAGACGCCATAAGCTTCGCAAACGGACCCGTCCTCATCGCTGGCCAGATCGACGGTGAGGTCGTGCTTGGCGCGAAACTTGTCGTGCTTGGTAACAGTGTCTTTGGAAATGCCGATGACCCGCGCACTCTTGGCAGTAAAATCTGATCCGAACGCGGTGAAATCCTTGGCTTCGGTTGTGCAACCCGGCGTGTCGTCCTTGGGATAGAAGTAAACAACGACCCACGCGCCGCGCAGATCTGAAAGCGTGATCGTTTGATCGCCTGCGCCCGGTAGCGAAAAATCCGGCGCTTTCATGCCTTGTTCAATCATGGTGTGAGACTCCTTTGACGTGTGTTCGGGTAACCGTGTCGTTCTGTAACCAGTGCTGGCGCGTTTTGGCCACACTGCGTAAGATATAGTCCCGCGGGCAAACGTCTTGGAAGTGGAGTTCAACGCTTGGTTCGCCAGACCGCACGCGTCATGTTTTTCGAAATCCTCGGTGGAACCCTGTTCCTGGCCGTGGTGGCAGCCTCGATTTTGGCCTGGCGGCTCTCCCAAGGACCACTGGAGCTCACGGTTTTCAAAGATGATGTCGAAGCGGCTCTTGCCCAAGCCAGAGGTGGCCGGGATGTTGAACTCGAGCGTTTGCTGCTCGTTTGGTCGCCGGAACGCCGCCGCATGGATGTCACGGCCCAAGGCGTGACGTTCTTTGCCGGCAATGGCGCGAAGGCCGGCACTGCGAACCACCTTGATATCGAACTCGACGCCTCAGCGCTGCTCCTCGGCCAGGTTGATGTGCTTGGTATTGATATTGTTGGCGGCAATCTGGAAGTTCGGCAGATCGATGAGGCCAACTGGTTGGTGGCCGGCGAGCCCTTGCCCGAAATCCCCGCCGGAACAGTGCCTGAAACGCCCGCCGAGTGGCTCAACCTGATCAATCGGTTCGTCACTGCGGGTTTGAAATCGGGCCAGTCCCTCACAAGTGAGATGACGCTCCATACCATTCGGATCGACGAGCTTTCGGTGGATGTGATCCTTGCATCGGGTGAGACGATCGCGAAATTCCAGAACGCCAGAGGCGAGATCCAACGACTGGAACGCGACCTGACCATGGTGTTGACCGCCGACGGAATAAGCACAGGGTTGCCGGAGACCGTTGGACTGAATTTCAACTCCGAAAACGATTTTGCGAACGCTCTTGGCAACATCACCGTGACGGGGTGGAGCCTTCAGGATGTTGGTGAGCGTTTTGGCGCCGCGGAAGGCCAGGTGTCAGGGCTTGATGCCGTGCTGGAGTTTGGTTTTGCCGCCTCCAGCGAGGCAGGGGTAACTCAGCTTGATGCCCGCGCAAACGCGCTCGACGGGTCATTGAGCTTGGGTGAGACAAACCTTTCGGTTGTCCAGATCGATGCGACCGCGCTTTACGATGTCGCGACGGACCGATTGGATCTCAATCTCATCACGCTAGACACCAGCCGCATGGTTGGGCCAGTGGAAATCAGCCTGGCGGATGCAATGTTTGGTGACGGCGACCGCGATATCACGCTGTTTGCACCCACGCTTAGCGTTGATCTTCGTCCCACCTTCGAACGCAGATGGCAGGTCTCTGACCTAAACCTGGATGTATCGATCGCTGAGGATTTCGCCTCTGCCGATTTAAGCGCTGCCCTCTTCCGCGTGCGCGGCGCACAATTCCGTGTCAGCGGCGACTGGCAACGCCATTTAGACCCCGGCGAGGGCGAACTTCCCATGTTTTTGAACATCGCCGCTGAAATGACCGGCGCAAGCGGCAAACGCACCGTACTTGATTTCTGGCCCGTCAGACTGGGCGATGGCGCGCGACGTTTCGTCGAAAACAACATCACAGACGCCACACTCACGGGCGCCACGGCGCGGCTAACACTAACTCCGCAGTCCATGAGTGCCGGCCACCTGAAGGATGAAGATCTGGAAGTCGGCTTTTCGGTTCGCGACTCGACCGTTCAGTTCCTCCACGATGTAGCGCCCGTCGAGCAAGCCGCGGGCACTGGACGGCTGACCGGCAACAGTTTTTCAATCGATATTGCCCGCGGCGCCTGGTCGGAATGGACACTCGATACAGGGCGCGTTGAGATTCCGCAGTTAAATCCCAGAGGCGGCAACATCATCATCAATGGGACCGGAACGGGTCCGATCAACGACGCGGTCGGCGCCGTTTTCAGATCCCGGCTCGACCTTGAAAACCGCACCGGCTTCAACCCCGACCGGCTGAGCGGCGTAGGAAGCATGGACTTCACCATAACGCGGCCTGCGCTTTCAAAGGTTCCGATAGACCAGACCACGTTCGCGGTTACCGGAAACGTTCGCGGCGGCGGCCTTACAGACGTGGCCGCTGGAATGAGCCTGACGGATTCTACGGCCAGGGTCGACGTCACCAATGAGCGCGTGACCATTTCCGGTTTCGGCGCGCTTGGCCCGGCCACAGTGAATTTCGAATGGCGCGACGGCTTGAACGATGGCGATGCGCCGTCAAGCCTGAAAGCGCGCAGTGTGGTGTCGCCGGACATTCTCAATCGTTTCGGCCTACTGGGCCGACCTTACATCAGCGGCGAAGTACCGGTGGAAGTGGACGCGCAGTTGAATGGCAATGCCCTGGCAAGCTCTCGGTTTGAACTGGACCTGACCGGCGCGCGCCTGGATTTCGCAGAGTTCGGCTGGCTTAAACCGCCGGGCGATCCGGCGTCTGCGACGATCGAATACAGCGACACTGTCTATGGACGCAGCGCTTCGGCCAGCGTCGATAGTGAAACGGCCAAACTCGAAGGGTCTGCTGCCTTCAGCGACGATGGGCGCCTGATTTCAGCAGATGTCGACCGCGTCTATCTGGCTAGCCGCGCTGATCTTGCCGGCAGAGTGCAGCGCGGGGAAGACGGAGCGGTGTTTCTAAGCCTGACGGGCGCCTATCTTGATGTGTCCAACGCCCTGCCCGATGTCTCAGCCATCGGATCGGGGGCAAGCTCTTCACTGCCTGTCACTGTGGACGCGGAAGTAAACCGGCTCCAGCTCAGCGACGATTTTGTCCTCGAGGGCGCACGGCTGGCGGCCATTTCAACTTCTGAAGGGCTGCAGACGTTTAGTGTCGGCGGCGAACTGCCCGATGGCGGCGCGGTCGACCTGGACTACCAGCGCGCATCTGAAGGGATTGCCAAGCTGCATATAGACGCGGCAAATGCAGGTGGCCTGGTGAAAACCTTCCTTGGCACCGACGTTCTGATCGGGGGGCGCCTGAGCCTGGATGGCACGTTGCGCAGCGCCGATGCTGAAAGCGATTTCAACATCATGATCGAAGACTCAAGGCTCCGGGATTCTCCTTTTCTGACGCAGATTCTATCACTCGCTTCCCTGCGAGGGCTGGCGGACACGTTGGGGGGCGAAGGCGTGCTGTTTACGCGTATCGATTTGCCCCTTCGCTCACGCGGCGGGCGGATTGCGGTGGACGGCGGACGCGCATCCGGCCCCGCGCTTGGCTTGACCGTGAATGGCTGGCTTGATC
>JBCCAA010000151.1:0-2768 GCA_039815055.1 Pseudomonadota bacterium
ATGAAGCTCTGGACCAGGATGCCCGCGATGACGGCGCCGGCAGCAGCTGGATGCGCACCGTCTTTGGAGATGGCATCCAGATCCGCCGGTCTGGAGAGACCACACCTCGAGATCAGCTGATGACCGCTCAGACGGCCTTGGAAGCGGGGGATCTCGCCACGGCGATCGAACAAATTCGCAGCCTTGACGCCGATCTTCAGCCTGTCTTCACAGATTGGCTAGATAATGCCGATAACCGCTACAGGTTGGAAGAAACCCTCGAGGCCCTACGCCTAACCATGATTGCAGAAGAGCGCCCATGATCATTCTATTCCTGATCATTTTGCTGATTGTCGCCGCGGGCATTTTCGCCATTTGGGCCTCACGCCTGCCAGGCGGCCTGACGCTCGATCTTGGCAATGGCACCTTATATGAATTTGAAATTGTCTGGGCCTTGCTCGCCATTTTGCTTTGTGGCGCGATCCTGGCGCTCGCCTGGTCCGTTCTGACCGGATTGGTGACGCTGCCCAGCCGGTTTAGCAAATCGCGCAAAGTGTCGAAAACCAAAGCCGCCAACAAGGCGCTGGCGGATGGTTTACTCGCGGCGGAAGCGGGCGATGCGGCTCTGGCCAAAAAGCTCTCGAAGAAAGCCGCACAATTTGCCGAAGATGATCGGCTCAAGCTCTTATTGGAAGCCCGTGCCGCAGAGATTTCAGATGACTGGTCGGGCGCCGAACGGGCTTGGGGGCAACTCGCCCGTCTTCCAGGCGGTCAGCTTGCTGGCTTGAGAGGGGCGGCCTCAGCGGCCAGTGCCCGCGGGGATACACTGTCTGCAGAAGCCCGCGCTCGTGAGGCCTTAGAGCTCAAATCAGGGGCAGACTGGCCATTCAACTCCTTGTTCGACAGCCAAGTCGCAGCCGGTGATTGGAACGCCGCCTTGCAAACACTCTCGGTTGGCGAGAAGCGTGGTCAGATCCGCGGTGAAAGCCTGCGCCGTCGCCGCGCGGTTTTGTACACCGCCCAAGCGGCAGCGCTGCAGCATAGCGAGCGCAAGGAAGCTCAACGCTTGCTCGCCGAGGCCATTCGGTCCGCCCCGTCCTTCCCTCCGGCCGCTTGGCATGGCGCACGGCAATTGATGATCGATAACAAGATAAAAGCCGCCCATGGCGTACTTGAACTTGGCTGGAAGGCCCGTCCGCATCCGGCGCTGGCGCAGCTCGTCCGGCGCCTGGACACAAGTGCCACGCCGAAAACGATTGAAGAGCGTCTCCGCAATTTGATCGCGGCAAACCCTGACCATCGCGAAAGCCGGATCTTGAGCGCTGAGCTCGCCATGGAAAGCCGCGACTGGTTGAACGCAGTGAAAACCTTGGCACTGCTGGTCGAGGAGAAACCCACCGCACGCCTTTGCTTGCTTCTGGAAAAAGCGCTGCGCGGGTATGGCGACCTCACCGAAGCTGAGCGTTGGGGCCGCATGGCCGCGACAGCCGCGCGTGAACAGGAATGGTCCGATATCGATCCGCGCGGCGGAGCATTTCAATATGGCCCGGCGGACTGGGCGCGCTTGGTCTACGCATTCGGCGATGCCGGAACCCTGGTGCATCCGCGCTACGAGACCTCAGAGCGAGAACTCGACGCGCGCCGTCCAATCGCGCTGCCCGCACCGTCTGCCGGCTCCGGGACGCCGAAAACCCCGAACACTGAAATCGTCACGCCACCCTTGGATTACGTGCCGAGCGAGGAATAACTTGCCACAGCCGACTTGCCCAAATGGTGCAGGTTCGGTATGTCGACGCGCCTGAAACGGTGTGCCGCGTTAGCTCAGCTGGTAGAGCATCGCATTCGTAATGCGGAGGTCGGGTGTTCAAGTCACCTACGCGGCACCACCCTGCCCTCCCAATCGTGACAATCAGTAAAAACTGACAGCGAAACATGGACCTCACCCTCTGTGGATGGTTAGGTGATGGCAGTTAAAGGGGATGGCGGTGTCTGAGCAGGATCAGAAAACGCAAACCGAGCGTGTGGAAACCACGCGTCGGTATGTTCGGCGCAAGAGCGGGCCAGGTCTTGCTTTTATTCCATATGGATTGATCCCCGCCCTCGGCCTCGCGCTGCTGACCCTGTTCGCCTTGATCCCGTTTGCGTCCTACTGGATTGAGGATAATGCAGAGCAAGCCGCGTTGACCTCTTTGCGGGCAGAGGGCGAAGGCTGGGCGACGGTATCTGCATCCGGCCAATGGATCACACTGACCGGGCAGGCCCCCAGCGCGGAGCGCGCCGCAAAGGCAGTTGATCTGGTGCGGGACGTGCAGGCGCCGACCCTGTTTGGACAGGCGCGCCCGGTCACGCGCGTGATTGACCGAACGACCTTGCTGGGGAGCACAACAGACCCGGCCAATGCTGTTGCGACGGAGGACGCAGAGACGACCGCACCGGAAGCCTCGTCGGAGACAGACGTCACGCCGCCGCCCGCTCAGACGGCCCAAGATCTGGCCGAAGCCTGCGACCAATTTCTGCGAGCGCTTCTCGCAGACTCCAAGATTGAGTTCGCAACTGGCAGCGCGCGCATTGCGCCGACGAGCGCCGGCCTGCTCGATCAATTGGCGCGCGCGGTGATCGGGTGCGATGTCGGCGTGACGGTCGAGGGACATACTGATTCAACCGGCTCCGCAGCTTTGAATGAGCGCCTGAGCCTCGCCCGCGCCGAAGCGGTGCGCGATGCCTTGGTCATTCGCGGCGCGTCCGCAGACCTCCTCGACGCGGAAGGATATGGCGCGGCCTGGCCGGTG
>JBCCAA010000029.1:0-40265 GCA_039815055.1 Pseudomonadota bacterium
TATCGATACCGATCTTCCCCAACTCAAGGCCGTTTATCGTGGGGCCAGAGGCAAAAAACCCCGCGATTCAGAAGCTGTGGGTGAAGGTTAGCCCTGCTTACAATTGCCTGAGCCGCCCGCTCCCCCGCCCAACCGCCCCATTGCTCGCGAGACTTTGAGGGCGGTTGGAAGGGGGAGCGGCCAGCTCAGGCGGAGCAACAACTGACTCTAACCCTGCTTCAACTCACTGAAAGGAACGGTCTTGTCGACGCGCACATCGCTCGGCAGGCCCAGCACGCGTTCAGCGATGATGTTCTTCAGGATCTCATCGGTGCCGCCGGCAATCCGCAGGCCCGGGGCCCACATGAAGCTGCGTTGGAACGTTGCATCGCTATGGGCGCGGTCTTCTTCGCTGATGATGCCGTAGTGGTCCTGCATTTCGATGGCCGTGTTGCAGATATCCTGCAGCTGGTTGGCGGTGATGACCTTTCCGATGGAGCTTTCAGGCCCCGGCGTCTCGCCGCGCGACAGTGCGGTTTGCGTGCGCAGCTTGGTCATCTTGTAGCCCTGGGCCGCCACATACCAATCGGCCAGCACCTGGCGAAACGCGCTGTCAGACAAGGTGCCTGCGCCGCGGGCATAGTCCATGATTTCCGCCCAGTCCGGCCCAGCCGAACCGCCGATGGCCAGCCGCTCATTCATCAGTGTAACCAGCGCGACTTTCCAGCCCTGGCCGACTTCTCCGAGGCGGTCTGAGTCCGGCACGCGCAGATCCGTGAAATACACCTCGTTGAAATCACGCCCGCCCGAGGCCTGGTGGATCGGGCGCGTCTCGACGGCGGGGTCACTCATGTCCACGATGAACATGGTTAGGCCCTTGTGTTTTGGCTGGGAGGCGTCCGTGCGAGTCAGCAGTATGCCAAAATCGGAGATGTGTGCGCCTGTGGTCCAGACCTTCTGGCCATTGATGACCCAATCATCTCCATCCTTGACGGCCTTGGTCTTGACGCCGGCGACATCCGATCCTGCAGCGGGTTCAGAAAAGAGCTGGCACCAGATCTCCTCGCCGGAAAGTGACGGGCCCACATAGCGCTGTTTGTGCGCCTCGGACCCGAAGGCGATGACCGTCGGCACGCACATGCCCAGGCCGATGGTGAAGGGCCCCACCGGCGCGTCGAACTTGGATTCCTCCTGGTTCCAGATGACCTGCTGGATGGCCGTGCCGCCGCGCCCACCAATCTCTTTTGGCCAAGTGATCTGAGCAAAGCCTGCAGCGGCCTTCTTGGCCTGCCAACCCTTGGCGGCGGCCATGAAATCCTCGCCGGTCAGTTTTTGACCCAGCGGTGTGTCGCCTTTGAGTTCAAGGTGTTCAGACAGGAAGGCGCGCGCCTCGGCGCGAAACTCTGCTTCTTCGGCGGTGTCGTTGAAGTCCATATCGTCTCTCCGTTAAGCCGCGTTCTTCATTTCGAGCGCGCGGATCAGTTTCTCTTTCCAGACCGCTGGTGCGCCCAGTTGGACGGCCAGCAATTTGGCGCGGCGATAGAACAGGTGGCAGTCGACCTCCCATGTGAAGCCCATGCCGCCATGGGTCTGGATATTTTCCTTGCTGGCAAACCAGAAAGCTTCGCTGGCCGCCACACGTGCCGCTGCGGCTGCCTCTGGCAGTTCGGCGGCATCGGTGGAGACCGCCCAGGCGCCATAATAGCAATTGGAGCGTGCCACTTCGGTTTTCACATACATGTCGGCGAGCTTGTGCTTGATCGCCTGGTTGCCCCCAATGGGGCGGCCAAAGGCGTGGCGCTCTTTGGCGTAGGCGATGGCCATGTCCTGGCTGACCTGGGCGCCGCCAAGCTGTTCAAAGGCAAATAGCACCGCTGCCCGGTTTTCCAGAAGCTCTAGTTGCGCAGCGCCTTGTCCGGCTCCGCCCAAACGCTCGGCAGGCGTTCCATCAAATGTGATCTCGGCATGACTGCGTGTCGGGTCGAGTGTTTTGACCGTTGTGCGCATGATGCCCGAACCGCCCAGGTCCACAAGCACCAGGCTTGACCCCATGCCCTCACCGGCCAGAACGATCGCATGGGTGGCAATATCGCCATCCGTGACCGGGATTTTTGTACCGGTCAAAGCGCTGCCATCGAAGCGGGTCTTTAGCGCGGTTGGATCAGGTGCGCCGGGCCCTTCAGATGTTGCCAGTGCGCCGATGACGTCGCCGGCCGCGATCTTCGGAAGCAGCGCTGTCTTTTGCGCGTCTGTGCCCAGAAGTTTCACCGCTTCGCTGAATAAGTACACCGTTGAGGAGAAGGGCACCGGCGCCAACACCCGGCCCAGCTCTTCTGCGATCACGCACAGCTCAAGCATACCAAGGCCGAGCCCGTCATACTCTTCGGGGATCGCTGCGCCGAGCCAGCCCATCTCTGCGATTTTGGACCATAGCGCGCCATCATGGCTGACATCGCTATTGTCCAGTACGGTGCGAACCGCCGCCATGGAGCATTCGCCTTCGAGAAACTTCCGCGCTTCGCCGCGAAGGAACTTCTGGTCGTCTGAAAAGTCGAAATTCATGGGTCTCCCTTCGCCTCTCGGCGTGTTCTTTTTGTCCAAGATAGCGGCTCTGAGCGCGCCGGATAGTCTTCGCGCAAGGGAAGGCGGTCAGATGGATAAAATTCCATCGATCGGTTCAATCGCGCGGAAAGCAAAATCTGCCATCTAAAGCGTATAGCATCCCAGGAGGCATTCCATGGCCAAGGCCCTGTTCCATAAGAACCAGCGTGTTTTCGTCAAACCCGTCGGCACCTACGCACTGGTCGAGCAGGTGATCCCGCACTGGGTGAAAGACGTGCCCGAACCATTGCGCGTGACCTACGATGTTGGCCTTGGCCGCGAATTCATTGGCGGCGAACTGGTGTCTGAAGCCAAGCTCAATGAGCGCACAGGCGAAGAAGACGTTGAAACCGAAGACTGGCGCATTTTCCGTCTCAAGAACCGCTGGCAGGCTGGCGGTGAAGAATGTGGTCACCATCCGTATCCCGGCACGTTCCCAGTTGTCATGACAGACGACAATGATTGGGGCGGCTGGCGCGTTCCAGGCTCCGAATATGACCGTGACCCCGGCAAGATCGAACACCAGGCCCGCCTTCTTTGCGCCGCGCCGCAGATGCAGCGTCGCCTTCGCCGCCTCGTAGAGCTGGCTTCTGAGAACCCGCACGACCTGCCGTCGGACATGGTGCAGCTGGCCAAGGACGCTGCGATTATTTTGCGCCAGATCTACCAGGCACCTCCGTCGCAGAAGCAGATGATGGCGGCGGAATAGTCAGCCCCAGCGCCTGAAGCCTGCCACCAATACAAGCGCTGCCAGGGCGCCTGCTGTATTGGCGACCATATCGGCCAGGCTGGCTTCACGGCCATAGGGCATTACGCCCTGCAGCACTTCCATGGCCCCGCCGTAGATCAAACACAGCGCCAATGCCGTTTTCCATCGCTGCGGGCCTAGCGCCATCAGCGTGGTAAAAGTGAGCGCGCCATAGGCCATCACATGCCCGATCTTGTCATTGCCCGGCGGGTCAAGACTGTCGCCCGGCGGTGACAGTGACAGCCAGGCGATTGCGATCATCAAGAGTAGCGCTGCGGCCCGATAGGCTTTTTCTCCGGGCCATGGAGCGTCGCGCCCCTTGTCATTTTCCATGGCCTGACCCCAATTGAGCGCAATCACCGTTCCAAGCCGACGAGTCTCGCATGCGCACCGATACACCCGTTCCTGTCAAACTCTCTGACTATCGCCCTTACCCGTTCGAGATTGAGCGCGTCCAGATGACATTCCAGCTGGATGCGGCGCGGACGATTGTGCGCACCGTGATGAGCGTTCAGCGAACGAACGCGGGCGACATGGTCCTTAATGGCGAAGAACTGGACCTGATCGAGATCAAGCTGGATGGCGTCCCCCTCGATGAAAGCGCGTATCACAAAGCAGATGAGACGCTGACCCTGCCGGACTTGCCGGACGCGTTTGAACTGGAGACCCGAATTGCCATCGCCCCGGACAAGAACACCGCTCTGTCGGGCCTTTATGTCTCTGGTGGACGGCTGTGCACCCAGTGCGAGTCCCATGGGTTCCGCCGCATAACCTACTGGCCTGACAGACCCGATGTGATGAGCCGCTACAGTGTGCGCCTCGAGGGTGACGCAGCGCTGTATCCGTTCCTTTTGTGCAATGGCACGCCTGGCGCCGCAGGCGAACTGGGCGATGGACGCCACTTTGCCGAATGGGATGATCCACACCCCAAGCCTTCCTACTTGTTTGCGCTGTGTGCGGGCGACTACGATGTGTTCCGTGATCGCTTCACCACGATGGGCGGGCGCGAGGTCGATCTCGCCGTGCATGTGGACAAGGGCGACGAGGCCCGCGCCGCCTATGCCATGGACAGTCTTATCCGCTCCATGAAGTGGGACGAAGACGTGTTCGGCCGCGAATATGACCTTGGCGTTTTTAACATCGTGGCAGTGCGCGATTTCAACTTCGGCGCCATGGAAAACAAAGGGCTGAATGTCTTCAATTCGGCCTATGTGCTGGCCGATGCCGATACAGCGACCGATGGCGACTATGAAGCCATTGAGAGTATTGTCGCCCATGAGTATTTCCACAACTGGACGGGCAATCGCATCACATGCCGCGATTGGTTCCAGTTGTGCCTGAAAGAGGGTCTGACCGTTTTCCGGGACCAGTGGTTTTCAGCGGATATGCGCTCGGCCCCGGTCCAGCGGATCAAGAGTGTGATCAACCTGCGCGCGCGCCAGTTTGCCGAAGATGCCGGCCCGCTGGCCCATCCGGTGCGCCCGGACAGCTATGCCAGTGTGGACAATCTCTACACCGCAACAGTGTATGAAAAGGGCTCAGAACTGATCGGCATGTTGAAAGTGCTGATCGGTGACACTGCCTTTGCCAAGGGTATGGACTTGTATTTCGACCGCCATGATGGCGACGCAGCCACCATCGAAGACTTTTATGCCTGTTTCGAAGAGGCGTCCGGCCAGAACCTCAAGAGCTTCCGGCGCTGGTATGCTCAGCCGGGCACGCCGCACGTCCGTGTGCGCCACACCTATGATGTTAAAACCGGGGCGGGTTCTGTGTCCCTGGTCCAGTCACAGCGCGCGACTGATTTTGCACCGGCTCCGAAATCGCTGCCCATCCCACTTCGCTATGCCCTGATCGGTGACGGCAGCGTTGGTGAGGAACACTTGTTCGTACAGACGCGGAAGAAAGACCGGATCAGCTATCAACTTCCTGAGGGCTCGCCCAAGCCGCTACTATCTTTGAACCGGGGCTTTGGCGCGCCAATCACCCTCGATATGGGCAAGACACCTAAGGACCTCATCCAACGCGCCGAAGTGGAGACCGATCCCTTCAATCGCTGGGACGCGCTGCAGACCCTCGTGCAGGGGGACCTGCTGGCCCTTGCAAACGGCACGCGCACCCGCCCGAACCGCAAGATTGTAAAAGTGATCGCTGACGCCGTTGCGGGAAGTGCGCAAAGCGATCCCGCTTATGCTGCCCTGCTTTTACGCCTGCCCAGCGTTTCAGAACTGTTTCAGCATCAAAGCCCGGCCCGGCCATTGGATCTGACGGCGGCGCGCACACAGTATCGCCAGACCATGCTGCGCGCAGACGCAATCCAACACTTGATCTCCGAAACGTTCAGCCAACCGGGGCCAGCGCCGTTTGAGCCAACGGCAGAACAAGCCGGCATCCGCGCACTTCGGGGAGGTCTGACCGGCTTGATGGCGAGCGGCGATAAGAAATACCTGAAAAAACTGGCCGGGCTCTACGCCACGGCCAGCAACATGACCGAACAGCTTTCTGCCCTTCAGGCGATTGTGGAAGCGGGCGGTGTTGGCCATCCGGCGGTCAAGGCGTTCTATGACCAGTGGAAAGACGCTCCGCTTGTGATGGACAAGTGGTTCCGCGTCCAGGCGATGCAGGCCACGTCGATTGAGGATGTGGACGCACTGCTGAACCATCCCGATTTCACCTTCACCAATCCAAACCGTGTTCGCGCCGTGGCGGGGGCCTTTGCCATGGCCAATCTGGCCCTGTTCCACGCTCCCGATGGCAGCGGTTACACGCTGCTTTCCGATGTCGCCGTGAAGACCGATGCGAGCAACGCTGCACTGGCCTCACGGTTGCTGACAGCGTTCGAACAGTGGCGCCAATTGGAGCCGGAAGCGAAAGCCAAGGCAGAGGCCGTTTTAACGCAGCTGAGCCAGTTGGACCTGTCGAAAAACGCAATGGATATTGTCGGGCGGTCGCTTGCCGCGCCGAAAACGGATTAATCACAGGTTAACCACGTTAACGCTTGCTCAAGACTTCCAAATCAAACCATGGGAGTCGGGCGGCAAGTGCGCCGTAAAGTGCAAGGCTTTCACGTGGTCATTCGGGGTCTAAAGGGCGGAAAAGCGGGCGGATCGCCGGCTGAGCCAAGGCAAAAAGCCCGGCTGTTCATTCTGCTGGGCGCTTTGCTGACGCTGGAAGCCGTCGCCCTGGGCCTGAAAGCCTGGGACGAGAAACAGACACGAGATTTTTCCCGTCTTGAAAGCCTGCAGCGCGAGTCGGTTGCCCTCGCCGAGCGTTTGGATGGACACGTCAATGAAGCGCAATCGGTTGTACGACTTGCGCAGAAGGCGGGCGCCGGGCGCAGCCTGATTACCGATACACTTGAGTCCGTCGATGTGGTGCTCACGCTCCGCGACGCCGCGAGTTCGCCCGATGGTTCGCGCCTAAAGGCAGCGTCCGTGGCGGCGGTGTCCGGTCTCGCCCAGGAACAGATGGTGTCGGTTTCGGAAGTCGGCGATGTGGTGTTCGTCATCGACCAGACGGGTTTCCCCACCGCGCTTGCCCTGGCCCGCGCCGAAGACTGGCTTCCAGCCCCGCGGGCAGGCCAGCGCTTTACGCTTGTATCAGATCTGCGTGTGGGCCGAGGTAACCCTGACCTCGCCATGCAGGCACAGACGGCAACGACGGACGCGCCTGATTTTCAATCTGGCGGCACTGATGGCCCGCGCACGGCAACGGCATGTACCGAGCTGGCGGGCGCCGCCATGCATGCCTGTGTCACGCGCGAGGCCCAAAGCTTCAGCCAGGGCGACCTGGTTCGGTTCCTGGCGTTTGCCTTGCTGCTGGCCGCGCCCCTGCTCGCCATCCTCGGCTTGCTCAGCCAGATTGGCCGTACCCGATCGCAGGCTCTGTCGGCAGAAGATTCAGCCAGAACAACGTCCACTGAACTCGATCTCGTGATGTCCGGCGCGCGGGCTGGCGTTTGGACGTGGGATGTGTCGCGCAAACAGGGCGAGTTGAGTGAATTGGCGGCCGAACTCATGGGTCTTCCGGGCGCCGGCGTATACGGGTTGGACCAGATCTTCACCGGCGTGGTGGTTCGCGACCAGGCCCAACTGTTCACGCGCCTGACGGAAGCGGCTGAACGTGGATGGATGCAAATCACCGCGCCAATCCTGTCAGCCGGCAATCGCAGCTTTGTTGAAATCCGCGCAAGCACCAGCCCAATCGAGGGCGAAGCCGGCCTGCTGCGCGGTATTGTTCTGGATGTGACCGAACAGAAGCTGACCGACGTGCGGCTTCGCAAGGCCGAGAAACGCCTGCGCAATGCCATTGAGGGTTATAACGACCCGTTCGCCCTGTGGGATGAACGTCGCCGCCTGTTGTATTGGAACCGTGCCTTCGCGCTGACTTTCAGCATCACAGACACGCTGCGGCCTGGCATCAGCCAGGACACGGTTGATGTGGCGCGCGCGCCGGCCATCCGCGCTGTGAAACAGATGGCGGATGAAAGCACCGGCGAGCTGATTGAGCTGCATTCCGGACGCTGGCTGAAACTGGTTGAGCGTGAAACCGCTGAGGGCGGCTACATCACCATCGGTGTTGATGTCACTGAAACGGTGCGCAACGAAAACCTGCTGGAACGCCAGAAGACCAAATTGAAATCCCTGGTCCAGGAACTCGAACGCCAGGAAGGACAGGCGGCGGAACTGGCGCGCAACTATGCCGAAGCCAAGGCCAAGGCAGAGCATGCGGCTAACACCAAGAGCGCGTTCCTCGCCAATATGAGCCACGAATTGCGCACGCCGCTAAACGCCATCAATGGATTCTCTGAAATCCTGACCGAGGAGCTTTACGGCCCGCTGGGCGACGAGAAGTACAAGGGCTACGCCAAAGATATCCTCACCTCGGGCCAGCATCTGCTCGATCTTATCAACGACATTCTCGATATGGCGAAGATCGAGGCTGGCAAGATGACCGTTTCCCTGGCGCCACTCGACCCCACCGATCCGGTTGATGCCGCCATCCGCATGATCCGCCGCAAAGCCGAGGACAAGAACATCGCGCTGGTCATGGACGCCCCGATTGACGTACCGGAAATTGAGGCTGACCACCGCGCTATCCGCCAGATGGTGTTGAACCTGATTTCCAACGCACTGAAGTTCACCGATGCGGGCGGACGGATCACCGTGGCTCTGCGCGCGCGCGGCGACGACCTGCAGATCAGCGTCATCGATACCGGCATCGGTATTCCGCGTGACCAGATTTCGCGCCTTGGTCGCCCGTTCGAGCAAGTGACCGAAACCCGCGACCGCAACTTTGAAGGCACCGGGCTCGGCCTCGCGCTTACCAAGTCGTTTGCGGAAATGCATGGTGGCCGGCTCGCCATTGCCAGCGAAGTCGGCAAGGGTACGCGGGTCTCGATTTACCTGCCTTTACCGAAGGGCGATGCTGGCGCGATCCCGGATATTCCAGGCGATGGCAATCAGCCTTCCGATGCGTCGGAACTGTCGGATTCGCGCATTTCGGCAGCCGAATAGGCTGCCTCGATCTCAGCTGCAACGAACTGGGCGGCCAATCCAACGCATTCACCCGCCGCGTCACTCAGCGCCCTGGCGCGCACGGTCGGTGACGTGCTGGCGACCTCGATGGTGCTCGACAGCTCCTGGCGCGCCAAAGGCGTGCGTGATCGGCCATCGAGCAGTGTGAGGCTAAGCGCGCACACAGCTTCGTTGCCCATAATGGTCAGGTCAGTGACGCGCCAGCTGAGCTCGAACGCGCCGGCAGCGCCGGTCATGTCCGACAGGGCTGTTCCCTCCCCGTCAGACGAGAACGCATCGATGAGTCCGTCCTGCATCAGTTGGGTGGCGCGGCCCGCCCACTCCACGCCCACGATGAGGCGCAGCGCGCCGTCGCCATCGGACGTGACCATGCCCGAGCCGGAAAACAAGCGCACCGCGGTGGGCTCACGGACCACAAGGTCACTCTGAAGGCTGGCAACAGGCTCAACGCCCGACAACCGATACAGCCCGCTCGGCACCGCCTGCTCTGGCAACACTGATACACACGACGCTGCGGTGAAAAGGCTGAGGCCCAGGGCAAGGATATGAAAACGCTTGGCCATGGATCAGTTCTCCTCATAAGGCAGGGCGTCGCCCTGCACCACGCTTTGGGGGTTGGCATCAAGTCGCCGGACAAAGGCATCTGAACGCGCCAGCAGTCGCCTCAAGTCTTGTGTCGCGAGCCGCACATCGGTGACCACACCTTCGATCTGGCCTTCCAGGGCATCGGCGACCAGCGTGGCAGCCCGTTCGGTCTCAAGGCTGGCATCGGTAACGCTGACCATGGCGACACTGGCATCGGCGGTGATGGCAGAGACATCCGCGCCGATCTGTTGGATCGCTGTGTCGGCGTCCTCGCCAAGTTTTTCCAATGTGTCGACGAGTTCGCCATACCGGTCGCTGGTTGCTCGGATCGAGACCAGGGTCGCATTGGCTTTGTCGATGAGCCCATCTTCGGCGGCGAGCCGGGCTGTGATCAGATCGAGATTCGCCAGGGTCGAGCTGACATATTCGATGTTTTGATCCGATAGTAGTTTTTGAATCTGGTCGGCGGTGACATTTGCTTCGGCCAGGATGTTTGCACCGGAATTGAGCAGTTGGGACAGCTGCGTTTCGGCTTCGGGGATCAATGGCACAGGTTCACCGGCCCGTCGGGCCAGGTTGGCTGCGCCCACGGTGCCGGCATTGATCTGGATGAACGTCACGCCGGTGATGCCTGCGAAATCGATGTTGGCCGTTGAATCGGTTTTGACCGGCGTTTCACTGTCTATCCGAATGCGCGCGCGCACTTTTGATGGGTCAGACCGGTCGATGCGCACCCAGCGCACTTCGCCGACCTTGATGCCGATATAGCGAACTGATGCGCCATCATCGAGCGTGACCGGACCTTCGAACACGATGTCGTATTCATCGAAGCTTTCGCGGAACTGGTTTTGCCCCATCCACAAGGCGAATCCCATCAAGGCCACCGCCGCGAAGATGACGAATGCGCCGATCAGCGCGTAATTGGCTTTCGGTTCCATGGTCTGGTTCCTCCTTACCCGGCCGCGGCGGCGCGTCCGCGCGGCCCGTTGAAGTAGTCCTGCACCCAAGGGTGATCGAGCTCTCGCAATTCAGCAATCGTGCCGACAGCGAGGATTCTCTTGTCAGCCAGTACCGCGATCCTGTCACAGATCGCACCCAGCGTATCGAGATCATGGGTCACGAGGAACACGGTCAGGCCCAAAGCGCGCTGGAGATCGCGGATGAGCTGGTCGAAATTACCGGCGGTGATCGGGTCCAGTCCGGCTGTGGGCTCATCCAGGAACAGCAAGGGCGGATCAAGCGCCAGCGCCCGGGCCAGCGCGGCGCGTTTGCGCATTCCGCCGGACAGATCTGAGGGGTATTTGTTGGCCGCTGATCCATCCAGGCCGGACAGGCGGATCTTCATATCCGCCACATCTCTGGCCAGTTCGCGCGGCAAGTCCGTATGTTCCTGAAGCGGTACCAGCACGTTTTCGCGAACCGTGAGGTTTGAAAACAGCGCACCATCCTGGAACATCAGCCCCCAGCGCTGCTCGGCTTCATCGCCGAGATGGGTCGTGTTTTCACCAAACACATCCACCGTGCCAGCGGCAGGTTCCTTAAGGCCGACAATCGCGCGCAGCAGGACCGATTTGCCCGTGCCTGAGCCGCCGATGATGCCCATGACTTCGCCGGCCTCGACGTCCAGATCGAGATGTTCATGGACCACATGGTCGCCATAGGCGGTTTTGAGGCCGCGCACGCGGATGGCTGGCACGCCGACGCTCACAGTCCCAGCTCCATGTAGAAGATGGCAAATACCGCATCGATGACAATGATGGAGAAGATCGCCTGCACCACGCTCGTGGTGGTGTGGTGGCCCAGCGACTGCACACTTCCGCCGACTTGCAGGCCCTGACGGCAGCCAATCAATGCGACCACGAGGCCAAAGACAGGCGCTTTCGACATGCCGACCCAGAAATTGCTGAGCGGCACATAATCCTGAATCCGCGCGGCAAACACGATGGGGTTGATGTCCAGCGTCAGCCATCCCACCAACAGGCCGCCAGCCATGCCGGCCAACGTCGCCACAAAGGTGAGCACCGGCGTCATGAGCACCATGGCGAGGATGCGCGGCGCGACAAGCACTTCCATCGGATGCAGGCCGAGCGTCGTCATGGCATCGACTTCCTGGCGCATCCGCATGGCGCCGATCTGGGCTGTGAACGCCGAGTTTGTGCGCCCGGCCAGGATAATGCCGGTCAGGATTACGCCAAATTCGCGCATCATCGAAATGCCCACCAGCTCGACCACAAAAATGGTCGCTCCGAACTCCGACAGAGAGGTCGCGCCGATGAAGGCCACCACCATGCCGACAAAGAAGGAGAGAAACGCCACGATGGGCAGAGCGTCGAGCCCAGCTTCCTCCATCACGGCAATTGTGGGTGTCCAGCGCAGGCGCCTGGGATTCATCACAACCTTGAACACCGTGAACAGGGCTTGGCCGAGGAAGGAGAGCGTTTCGATGCCCTCATTCCAGAGATTGACCGTACCGCGCCCTGCGCGTTCCAGAAGATCAAAAAATGAGCCTGATAGGGGTGCGACCGGGTCGCACGGTGCGCTGGAGCCGCGCACCAGTTCGATCAGCTGAGCGGCGCTTGGATGATCG
Source organism: Pseudomonadota bacterium (assembly GCA_039815055.1). GTDB lineage: Bacteria > Pseudomonadota > Alphaproteobacteria > Caulobacterales > Hyphomonadaceae > UBA5336. The sequence continues at coordinate 12,038 of JBCCAA010000029.1, forward strand.
CCGACCCATTGGGGTTTTGCAGTGCCTGGCACAAGTTTGAGCACCGCCAGCGCGCCGGCCGTATCAATCTGACCCAGGTCGGACACATCCAGCGCATCAACGGGCTTTTCGCTCGTCTCGATGCCCGCCACCTGAGAAATCGTTCGCACCGTCCAGTCACCGCTGAGTTTCAGCGTGCGTGCCGTCTGCGTATCGGCAACTGTAAAGGCGGGATTGGCTCCGGTCATGGGTGCGGGCGGGGCTCCGTTTCAGCAATCCAGTTAACCAAAATAAGGTTTAGACCGGATCGGAAGAACAGTCTCAATTTCAGACGCAGCCTTATCCTCATGGCAAGGTTTGCGTTTGCCATGCATATCTCATGCGGACTTTGATGTCCCGGCTTGGCGTGGGCGCAGCTTTTGCTACTTTGTTCAACATCAGAATGGATATGGACTGCCAAATGAGCCAATTGCCCAGCCTTGAAGAGGTGAAGGCCTTTTTCGCTGAAGCCTTTGTTGCCGAAGGCCGCGCAGAGGTCGTTGAGCTTGGCGAAGGCACCGCGAAGGTGCGGCTTGAAATCAAGGACATGCACAAGCGTCCAGGCGGTTATGTGTCCGGGCCAACCCAACTCGCCATGGCCGACACTGCAACCTATGCTGCCATTTTCACGCGGCTGGGCATCACCCCCATGGCGGTGACCACCAGTTTGAACATGTCATTCCTGCGCCCGCTAATCTGCGATGTGGCGCTTGCCGAAGCCCGGATCATCAAGCTGGGTCGCATGCTGGCTGTGGCAGAGGTCAATCTTCGCGGCGAAGGCAGTCATTCTCCCGCGGGCCATGCGGTGGTTACGTATGCCCTTCCGAGAGACTAGACCATGACGCTCTTGTCTCGATTCCTGTCAGCAAGTCCGCCGGTCATGATCATGGCGGTCACGGCGCTTTTGGCGCTTGTGACGATCAAGCTGTTTCTGCTCGGCCAGATTCCGGGGCTGAGCCTTCCCGGCTCTGCGATGACGATGGGGCATTTCAGTGGCGCACTTTTGGCGCTGTCGATCACGCTTTTGACCTGCGGGCTGGCCTGGCGGCTGTCCAAAGACATAAACCCCGATGATGCGCGCTCTGCCGTGCACTGGTTGACGGCAGCGGGCGTTTTGCTCGGCGGGGCGCTGTATACGGGTGTGGTGCAGGTTCTGTTCGATCCTGGTGAGCGAGCAACGCCGCTTCAGTTGCAGTTGGATATCCTCTTGAACGTGGCGCTCACCGCGATTGGAACAGTGGGCATGATGGCCCTGACGATCGGCTTTCTGATGGCCTGGAGCGTCGGAAAGGCCCAGGAATGAATATCATTGCCGGATGCGCGGCGATTGTTGGTGGCGTCGCCGTGGCGCTGGGTGCCTTCGGTGCACATGGATTGGCTGCGCACTTCACATCGGAATCGAAAGGCTGGTGGGACACCGCCACGTTCTACTTGCTCACCCATGCCGTTGCTGCACTGGCGTTGAGCCTGGCGGGGCGCATTGGCGGTTTGAATTGGGCAAGTGTTGCCTTGCTCGGTGGGGCTATCCTGTTCGCCGGAACGCTTTACGCCATGGCGCTTGGCGCGCCGCGCTGGTTCGGGGCGATAACGCCGATTGGTGGAGCGGCAATGATTTTAGGCTGGGGCCTGGCGGCCGTCACACTGTTTCGTAGCTAGATTGAAGCTTCGCCGATCGAGGCATAGCGCGCGGCCAGATCGTCAGCGACGCGGCGGGCGGCATCAATTTCGTCGGCGAGCGCGGTTACGGCCTCATCGGCTTCCGCCACATCGCTCGTGCGAAGTGACAGCTGCTCTACAGCGGCGGTGAAGTTGCGATGGGCACGTTGAGCCCGGACAAGGGCGCGTTCAAAACTTGTGACATCAGCGCGGGCGGTATCGGTTTCCGCCTGGGCGAGCACTGTTTGCGCTTCTGTGGTCACGCCCACAAGGCCAAGACGCGCGGCCTGCGCATCGCCTGCGATTCGCGTGATGACATCCGCGGCTGGCTCCGTCGCCACACCGATTTGGTCTGCGTAGCTGGCTTCGCTGCGGTCGACCGCGCTTTCGCCATGGATGAGAAGAGTGGTCAAATTGGCAAAGCCGTTGGAGTTCACGGCCCAGCCCTTGTCGTGGGCGGTGGCGCAGAATTCATCTGATGCGGTTCGCAAGGCGGACTGTTCTTCCGTTATCGCGGTTTCAAATGTGGTTTCACCAGAAACCATAGAAACCGTGGCACAGCCCGTTGCCATGGCAAGTAGAACACCTGATAGAACGCTACGCATAAACACCGTCGCCAGCCTGTTTACTGTTTTGTTCCCACCCACCACCTTTGTGGCAGGTGCGAAAACGCCCGTCCAGCCTTTATCTTAGTTGTAAGTAAAGATAGGTGAAGAGCCCATGAACGAAACACGTCAAAGACGGACTTTGTATCCGCGTCATTCGGCTCGAAAAACCGGTCGCCTCCAGGTTTCCGGTGTGCACGAGATTTATTTTGAGGAATCTGGCAATCCCCAAGGCTTGCCCGTCATTGCGGTGCATGGCGGGCCCGGCGGTGGCTCAAGCCCTGAAATGAGACGGTTTTTCGATCCCAGAGTGTATCGGATCATCTTGTTCGACCAGCGCGGCTGCGGCCAGTCGCGGCCCCATTCAGAGCTTGAGGGCAACACGACCTGGGACCTGGTGGCGGACATGGAAAAACTCCGCACACATCTGAATGTGGATCAGTGGATCGTGTTTGGCGGCTCCTGGGGCTCCACTTTATCGCTGTCTTACGCCGTCATGCATCCCGATCGCACGCTTGGGCTGTTGCTTCGCGGGATATTTTTAATCACAGAGGCCGAGATTCGGTGGTTCTACCAGGAAGGGGCCTCACGCCTGTTCCCCGATGCGTTTGATCGGTATGTCGAGCCGATACCGGAAGCTGAACGCGATGACCTGCTGCACGCGTTCCATCGCCGACTAACAGGTGACAACCGCGAAGAACGTCTCGCTGCGGCCCGTGCCTGGTCACGCTGGGAAGGTGAAACGCTCAGCCTGCGCGGCGCCCTGCGTGCGCCACCCCGGTTCGACGAGGATGATTTCGTCGACGCGTTTGCCCGGATCGAGTGCCACTACTTCGTCAATAAGGGCTTTTTCGATCGAGATGGCTGGTTGCTTGAAGAAGCCGAGCGCGTGCTGAAGGGGCGTATCCCCGGCGTCATCGTGCATGGCCGCTATGATGTGGTCACACCGCTTTCGTCCGCCTGGGCGCTGAAAAAAGCCTGGCCGGACGCCGACCTTCATATCGTGCCGGATGCCGGCCATTCCAGCCTTGAGCCGGGCATTGTCGACCGGCTGGTGCGCGCGGCCGACGCGTTTGCCCAGCGGTTCGGTTAGCCGTCTAGCCGATCAGACCGGCCACCAGGATCACGGTCAGCGCGATCGGGATGATGTAACGCAACATGGTGCGTGCGAAACTCAGCACGCCGCTGGTGCCGAGCTCTTCCGCCAGGCTCTCACGTGAGAGCACCCAGCCGGCAAACAGCGACACCAAGATACCGCCCATTGGCAACAGAATAGACCCCGTGATGTGGTCCACCAGGTCGATCAGGTTGCCGTAGAAGACGTAAACGGCACCAAGGATGAACATGAGCACGCCGAGGACGACGGCGCCCATGGCGCGGCTGATTTCAGGCCGGTCTTCCAGCCAGGATACGCCCACCTCAAATAGGGAGATCGATGATGTGAAGGCGGCAAAAAGAGCCAACGTGAAGAATGCACCGCCCGCGATGGATCCCAGACCGCCCATTTCGCCAAACGCCACTGGCATGGTCACGAAGAACAGACCTCCACCGCCCGCAGGGTCCAGACCAAAGCCGAACACGATGGGGAAAATCGCAAAGCCGGCAATCAGCGCCACCAGAGTATCTGCGCTTGCAACCATGTAGGACGAGCTGGGGATGCTGGTGTCACGGCTGAGATAGGCGCCGTAAGTGATCATCAACACAGAGCCCACGCCGAGCGAGAAAAAGGCCTGTCCAACGGCTGCGAGTATCGTATCGAAGGTGACCGCCGAGAAGTCCGGTGCCAGCAGGAACTCAAACGCGGCGCCAGCATCGCCCACCACCAGAGCGAATACCACCATGCCCGCCAGCATGATGAAAAACGCCGGCATCAGTATGGATGCGGCTGTTTCGATCCCGCCTTTGATGCCCCGCGCCACGATAATCACGTTCAGCGCCAGGAAAATGGCCAGATAGGCCAGGATTTCGAACTTGTTGCTTATCGTGTGGGCGAATTTGCAGCCGGACACATCGCCGGTGTTGACGTCTCGCAGAAACTCGGTGCCGTCCGGGCGTGTGTCCAGGACCTGGGTGATGACTCCGCTTTCATTGATGAACGCGCTACAGGTCGCGTCGAGCTTCACTGAGGACACCTGGTCTGCGATAGACGCGGCCGTCGCGCCGAGACTGGCCCGGATCAGCTCCGCATCCGCGCCGAGACTGGAAAACTCCCCACTGAACGCCTTCGGCACATAGTCGAACACCCATGTGGCGATCACGATGTAGAATGAGAAAATACCCAGCGAGGCAAGTGTTCCAACCCAGCCAATGCCGACCCAGAGGCCTGATTTCCCTTCCGTTTCGACTATGTGGCGGATCCCGGACAGCGCGGACCTCTGCCCCTTTCGACCAATTGCATATTCCGCCATCAGAACCGGGAGGCCGAGGAAGATCACGCATGCGAGGTAGATCAGAATGAAGGCCGATCCGCCATTTTCGCCCGCGGTAAATGGAAAGCGCCACAGGTTTCCTAGCCCAACTGAAGACCCTACAGCCGCCATCAGAAAACCGAAACGCGAGCCCCAATGCTCAGTCTTTCCGCCAATTGCGGCCATACTGCCCTCCTCCCCGGAAACGTTTCGCCGACACTAGGGGGCGCCGCGCAAAAATCAATCACGCACTCTACGGGCGCCTGCTTTAGAGGCTGCCAGACAGTGTTTCGCCGCGATGGATGGAAACCGACAGCACCACGCCAAAGGCTGCCATAACCGTCAGCATGGCGGTGCCACCGTAGGAAATCAGCGGCATGGGCACGCCAACCACCGGCAACAGGCCGAGCACCATGCCGACATTGAACATGATGTAAAACGCGACCATCGCCACCGCCCCGCCAGCCGCAAACCGGCCAAACGGGCTGGCGCACTTCACCGCGATATACAGCCCCCATCCCAGTACGACACCCCAAACCGTCATCAGGCCAAACGCACCCATGAAGCCCAGCTCTTCTGCCAGAACGGTGAGGATAAAATCCGTATGCTGCTCTGGAATATAGTCGAGCCGGGACTGGGTGCCTTCAAGCAGGCCCTTACCGCGAAACCCGCCGGACCCGATGGCGATCTTGGCCTGCTCGATTTGATAAGCATCACCAAGCGCGTCTGTGCTTTCGCCTGAAAGCTGCTCCAGAAAGGTGTCGACCCGTTCGCGTTGATACTCTTCCAGCACGTTGGTGTAGATCAGCGGCACGCTTAAAACAGCAGCCAGAATGGCGCCGGTGATTACCCGCCAGCCCAATCCGGCCAGGAAGATAATAACTCCCCCGGAGGCCAGGAGCGCCAGTGTGGTTCCGAAATCTGGCTGTTTGAAGATCAGCGACGCGGGCAAAAGCATCAGCACCATGGCTGGAATGTGCATCAGGAACCCGCGCGCCCCGGCCTTGATCGCACCATGGTAATAGCGCGCCAGGGCCAGGGTCAGCGCGAGTTTCATGAATTCTGATGGCTGCACGGCAATCGGTCCGATCTCAAGCCAGCGCTGTGCACCGCCTCGAACGGCGCCGAAAAATTCCACCGCGAACAATAAAAGCAAGGTGGCGAAGTAAGCTGGATAGGCCAGCCGCGCCCAGGCCGACAAAGGCACCAGGGCCAATGCAATCATCACAACGAAGGCAATGGAAAACCGGATGAAGTGGGCCATCGGAAGGCCCTCATAGACCGGGTCGCCATAGGTGGCTGAAAACAGCATCCCCGTGCCAGCCAGCGCCAGTCCGGCAATCAGAAGCGCAAGACTCCAGGGCATGGCGGCGAGCTTGCTCGGGATCGATAGCTTGCCGAAACGCAGACCTGTGCCAGACCGGCGCGATTGCACATAGCCCGTGCCCATTACAGGTCGCCCCGCGTTTCTGTTGAGGCGGTTTGGCCGGGCGTCGGGGCAGCGCGGCTGTCTCGGCGGATGGCTTGCGCCAGGATGTCTTTCGCGACGGGGGCAGCAGTGGCCGATCCGCCGCCGCCATGCTCCACCACGACCGAGATTGCGTACTGGGGATTATCCGCGGGCGCATAGCCGACAAACAGGGCGTGGTCGCGCAGGTTGCGGGCCAGGTCTTCGTTGCGGATCACGCCGGAGGCGCGCTCAGCCTGAGAGATGTAGCGGACCTGAGCCGTGCCCGTTTTGCCCGCCATACGCACCCCGCCAAGGCCAAGGTCGCCGGACCTCTGTGCCGTTCCGCCCCATTCAGACGTGACGCCAAACATGGCCGCCTGCATGCGGGTCATGTGTTCCGCGTCCAGCGGCTGTTGATCGTCTGCGCCCGCGTTCAAATCAGGGCCGTCATGGATCAGGTGAGGGCGCAGCACGCCGCCGCCGCGGGCGATGCGGGCGGTCATCAGCGCCAGCTGTAGCGGCGTTGCGCTCATATAGCCTTGACCGATGCCGATGTTCAGCGTTTCGCCTTCATACCAGGGCTCGCCCTTGGCCTCGCGTTTCCAGGCGTCATTGGGCACCACGCCGCGCGCACCGCCGGTCAGACCGACTTGCCAGGTTTGCCCAAATCCAAACTTTTTGGCCGTTTCGGCCAGTTTTTCGATACCGATCCGCTGGGCAATCTCATAGAAATAGGTGTCGCACGATTGTTTGATCGCCTCGTGCATGTTCATCGGCCCATGGCCTTCACGCTTCCAGCACGACCATGTGCGGTTGCCGAAGCGGTAGCGACCGTTGCAATACACACGCTCATCCGGATCGATGACGCCTGACTCCAGGGCTGCTGTGGCCACCACCATTTTGAAGGTCGACCCTGGAGGATAAACCCCGTCAAACGACTTGTGGTAGAGCGGCGAGCGGTCATTGTTTCGCAGAATGTCGTAATTGGTCTGGCTGATGCCGTTGACGAAATCGTTCGGGTCAAACGCAGGGGTCGAGACAAGCGCCAGGATCGCGCCGGTATCAATGTCCATCACCACCGCTGCACCAGATTCCTCGCCAAAGCGTTCGATCGCAGCGCGTTGGAGGTCGGCGTCGATGGTGATGACGACATCCTGGCCCGCTTCTGGCGCGAGATCAGAGCTGTCGAGTTCTTCTAGAATCCTGCCAGCCGCATTTGTCACCACGCGCTTGTGGCCCGCTTTGCCGGTCAGCCATTGGTCGCAAACCCGTTCGACGCCAGAGCGCCCGGTGCGCATGTCCGGATGTTTATAGAGGCGCGACAGCTGACCGGCCTCGCCCTCGCCGGCGTCTGCAACGATGCGCTCAAGGTCGTTCTGGCTGGCCTTGGCCACATAGCCAAGCACGTGGGCAAAATCGCGTCCGCGCGGATAAGAGCGGGTCAGGCCCATCTCCACGGTGACGCCGGGCAGCTGCGCGGCGTGCAGTTTCATCCGCGCGAAATCCTCATAGGTCAGCTCGCGCAGCACCAGTGTCGGCAAGAACCGCGCCTGGCGGGCCGCGTCGCGGGCAATCCGCGCCTGGCGTTCCGGCGGCAAGTCGATGAGTTGGGCAATCTCGGACAATACGGCGCTGACATCTCCGGCCTGTTCGCGCACGATCGACACCCGGCCGGCGGTGCGGTGAGAGGCGAGCGGCGTTCCGAACCGGTCTACGATCTGCCCACGCTGGGGCGGCGCCAGATCAAGCCGGATCTCATTGTCTGCGGCGAGTTTATCGTAGACATCGCCCTCGAGTATCTGGAGCTGGTAGAAGCGCCCCAAAAGGCCCAGCCACACAGCGCTGGCTGCGCCGCCGGCAATCACCGCGCGCCGGGAGAACGGATCACCTGCGGCAGCGCTGGACGAACTGCCCGATTTCTTGGACGAGCCGCGAAGGTCAGCATTGATGGATTTGCGGGCCACGGGTTACATGCCTCCGCTGGCGGACACAGGGCGTTCGCCCAGATTAAGCGGCGCTTTAAGCACCAGATACGCAGCCGACGTGGTCAGGAAGCTGGCAATCATCGGCCAGACCGCGGCGGCATGGCCAGATGCGCTGCTGGCGACAAACCACAACAACCCAAACCCAAGCGCCAAGCTGATGATCGGCCGTATGCTGGATAGGATCGGGTCGCGGTCAAAATCGAGCGCGCTGCCCATGGCGGCATGGAAGCCATAGGTCGCCAGCGCGATGATCGCATGACTGCCCAGCGGCGCGGCGGCGGAGATATCATAGAGTAATCCGAGCGCCAGGAGGGCGGCCATTGGGCGTATGGCGAGGCCAACCCGGCCCCATCCCACCGCCGCACACAGCAAGGCCAGGGGCCATGGCAAAGACGTGCCGAGTGCACTGTCGCTGCGCAGCCCGACCCACCAGACAAGGGCGACCAGGACCGATCCGACAATCAGCCGGGTTGTCGGGCCGGTGCGGCGCCAGATTCGTGCCAGGTTGGATTCCTGCCGGCGGCGGTTCATTGCGGTGGACCCGGGGTTGTTTCATCGGGCCTGAGATCATCACCGGCCGCCAGATCCATCAGAACAGGTTCATCTTCCGGCGTTGGAATGCGGACCGGCGGCACCAGTTGAACAAAGCCACCTCTGGTTTCGGCCATTGTGAACGCCACGCGCCAGCCATCATCAGAAGGGATTGCACGCCCGACCATCAAGCCGTGAGGGAATACGCCGCCCTCTCCGCTGGTCAGGATCCGCTCGCCCGGCCGGAACGCATCGTCTTCAGGCAGGTCTGAAAGCGTGCCGAGCCCGTCGCGGTCGCCGAACACGATGGCGCGCACGCCTGATGTTTCTCCCAGGATCGAGATGCGGGAGTTGAAATCGGTGACCAGCAGCACCCGCGCCGAGCGTTCGCCCAGATGGGTCACGCGGCCAACAATCCCGCCTTCATTTAGCGCAATGGCATCGGGCTCAACGCCCTGTGCGGCGCCGGCATTGGCCAGCAATGACTTGGAAAACGGCCCGCCGTTTTCAGAGACGACACGCGCTGTGATGCCTCTGGCTGGCGGCTCTCCAAGGGCCGAGAGCAGGCTTTCATAGGCTTCAAGACGCGCGGCCATGGACCGGGCCGCCGCTTCATAGCGCGACAGTTCCTGAACGCGCGCTTCCAGTTCGCGGATCTGCCGTTCTTTTTCGCCCTGACCCATAAGGCGAGCCCAAAGGCTGGGGTTCTGGCGGGGTTCGCGCGCGGTGCCATTGGTCGTGACGAGCAAGTCGCCCGCCTGGGTTCTGAGCGGCATCAGGGATTGGGACACGCCCGGCGCGGTTTGAACGATCACGGCCAGTACAGCCACGACAAAAACCGCTGCGAATGCCAGTCGGCGCAGGCGCATGGATGTTCTGTTGCGACGGGCCATAAGCCTACCCTTCAAGGTGTTTCCGCCGATCCCAGTTCGCCAATGGTGACGTGCTTCCCGCTGGCCGGCAAGGCCTTACACCTCCGGGCTGAGCACGTTTTTCTGCTTGGGATAATTCTCAAGAACCTGGCCACAGCCGCGCACAACACATTTCAGCGGATCGTCAGCAATCATAACTGGTAGTTTCGTTTGCTCGCGGATGCAGATGTCGAGGTTGCGGAGCAGGGCGCCGCCACCGGTCAAGACGATGCCGCGGTCGACAATATCCGCCGCCAGTTCCGGCGCCATGGATTCCAGCGCCACTTTCACTGCGTCGATGATCTGTCCGACAGGCTCTTGCAGCGCTCGCGAAATGATCGCCTCGTTGACTTCGATTTCCTTGGGCACATTGTCGATGGTGCCGCGTCCACGCACCGTGATCATCATGCCCGAGCCGTTTTCAGGCTCTGTCGCGCTACCGATCTCTTTTTTGATTTTCTCCGCCGACATCTCTCCGATGAGGATTTTGTGCTCGCGGCGCAGATAGTTGACGATGGCCTGGTCCATTTTGTCACCGCCAACCCGGACCGAGCGGCTATAGGCAACCCCGCCGAGTGAGAGGACAGCCACTTCCGACGTGCCGCCGCCAATATCGACGACCATCGAACCAGCCGGTTCATCAATCGGCAAATTGGCGCCAATCGCGGCGGCCATGGGTTCTTCGATCAGTTCAACCTGGCGGGCACCGGCAGCCAGAGCGGACTGGTGGATGGCGCGGCGTTCAACACTGGTCGCGGAGCTGGGAACACAGATGATGATCAGCGGGGCCACAAAGGCGCGGCGATTGTGCACTTTGCGAATGAAGTGCTTGATCATTTCCTCGGCGACATCGAAATCGGCGATCACGCCGTCTTTCATGGGCCGGATGGCCTGCATGTTTTCCGGCGTCTTGCCGAGCATGGCCTTGGCCTGGGCGCCCACGGCGTAGACGATCTTTCGTCCGCCCTGGGTCATGTAGGCCACCACGGAGGGCTCATCGAGCTTTACGCCCTGACCCTTCACGTAGACCAGGGTGTTTGCCGTACCCAGGTCTATGGCCATGTCCGTGGAGAGCATGCCAAGGAGACTACCGATCATTTCCGCACCGCCGCTTTCAAGCTGACCGGCCAGGGGACCAGTCGCATTCTTTTCTGCCTCCCCTATAAACATGTGCCGTTTAAGTTTGGTTAAGACAAGTCAGCAGGCGCATATATACGGAACGGTGCGTACGATATTTGTGAAAACCCCGTCATTATTGGGAATAATGTCGAGCTAGAGCCTCGTGCAATTCCAGGAGAGGTACGAGGCGTTCCGTTAGGATTTACCCGTTTTTTCGCTTTCCACCCGCTGAGATCGACGTGGAAAGCGCCAATGACAGGATCAGCGGCACCCAGAGTGGAAGCTCGCCGAGGCCAGGGGTCTCCACCGCAGCCGCTATGGTATCGTCCACACACCACCAAAACAGAAATAGCCACATTTTCTCGTCTCCCTTCTTTAGAAAGATGGGGAGAGTGTTATCGTTTTTCAATATATATCGAGTGGTGAATACGCTTTGTCGCCCCTCCCGGAACAAGCGTCACCACTCCTGCAGACTTACGCCGCCATCCGCTTCTTGCGCCGGGCTTCCAGCTTGTTGAGCGCGTGGAGGTAGGCTTTTCCGGCAGCGACCAGGGTATCAACATCCTTGGCGCGCCCAACCGCCATGATGCCGTCGCCATTCAATCGCACCGACACGTCGGCCTGGGCGTCTGTCCCGCCTGTGACAGTGTGCACCTGGAACAGATCAAGCTTAGCCTCATGGGGCACGGCGGCGCGGATGGATTTGAACAAGGCGTCCACCGGGCCGTTCCCTTCTGCGCGAGTTGCAACCTCTTCGCCATCCACCACCAGGATCAAATCGGCGCTTTGCGGGCCATGTGTGCCTGAGACGATGGCCAGCGAGACCAGCCCTATCCGCTCTCCGGCCTGGGCCATTTGCTCGTCTACAAGGGCCATGATGTCGTCGTCGAAGACATGCTTTTTGGCGTCGGCAAGCGCCTTGAACCGCTTGAACACGTCCTTCAGGGCGTCGTCTTCCATATTATAGCCAAGCGATTTCAGCTTGTCTTTCAGTGCCGCCCGGCCGGAATGCTTGCCCAAAACCAGGCTCGTCTCCGACACGCCAACATCCTCGGGGCGCATGATTTCGTAGGTCTCAGCGTTCTTCAGCATGCCGTCCTGGTGGATCCCGCTTTCATGGGCAAACGCGTTCTTGCCGACGATGGCCTTGTTGAACTGAACCGGGAAACCGGTGATCCGCGAGACCATCTGGCTGGCCCGCGACAGGTGCCGTGTTTCAATGTCAGATTGGAAGGGCAGGGTGTCATTGCGCACATTCAGCGCCATGACGATCTCTTCCAACGCTGCGTTGCCGGCACGTTCACCGAGGCCATTAATGGTGCACTCCACCTGGCGGACACCGTTCTGGACAGCGGCGAGGGAATTGGCGACCGCCAGGCCGAGATCATTGTGACAATGGGCGGAGAACACAGCCTTGTCGGAATCCGGCACGGTTTCGATCACGCGGCGGATCAGAGCGCCGTACTCTTCGGGGTGGCTATAGCCCACCGTGTCCGGCAGGTTGATCGTTGTGGCGCCTGCTGCAATTGCCGCGTCCACACATTTGCACAGGAATTCAAACTCGGTGCGCGTGGCGTCTTCAGCGCTCCATTCCACATCATCGGTGAGATTACGCGCCCGCGTAACTGATCGGCCAACCGCTTCCAATACGGCATTGGCGCCCATTTTCAGCTTGTGCTTCATGTGAACCGGGCTGGTGGAGATAAAGGTGTGGATGCGCGGACGGGCGGCCTTGGCGACCGCCGCGCCACATCGGTCGATGTCGCCGTCTGTGGACCGGGCCAGGCCGCAAATCACGGCAGATTTTGCTCGCTGTGCAACCGCGCTTACGGCGTCGAAGTCTCCGAGCGAGGCGGCCGGGAAGCCAGCTTCAATGATGTCGACCCCCATGGTCTCGAGCAAGTCGGCGAGTTCAAGCTTTTCGCGTTGGGTCATCGACGCGCCGGGGCTTTGTTCACCGTCGCGCATGGTGGTGTCGAAGATTCGAATGTGGGGGAGTTTGTCGGTCATGTTTCGGCCAGTGGAGAGTGTGGAGCGTTTAGCGAACGTTTCCCCTGACCGCGCGGAGCCCTTAGGACCCGGCTTTGACCGGCCAGGGGCCAGTAAGCAGAAGAGGCAAAGTTTTGCTCATAAACAGACTATTTGCCGTGGGCCGCACCAGTGTCAACCGGATACTCCTCGCTTTGAGGCATGGTGTTGCCATCGCTCCTCAGTCTGGACCGCGCATACAACACCAGCGCGACCCAGATGATGACCGCCGCAGAGGCTGCCAGGATGGCAAAGACGGGCCGTCCGTCAAAGGCGGACATGATCGACGTTCCGGCAAAGGCGACCAGCGCGATTTTCGGAAGAACACCCAGCGCCATGCCGCCGAGATAGTGGCTGAACCTGGACTGGCTGACCCCGAAAATCATGTTGACCAACAGGAACGGTCCGGTTGGCACATTGCGCACAATGGCGCTCGCGGCAAAGGCATTCCGCCCGATAAAGGCCGACATCCGGTTGGCGAAATTGCCGCCATGTTTTCGAACTGTGCTCTCGCCAACCAATCGGCCGAGCCAGAATGTCAGCGTCCCCGATGCGAGCGTTGCCACCCAACTATAAGCGAATCCCAGCACCGGCCCAAAGGCGAAGACGGCCACCCCGATCAGGACAAATTGCGGCACGCCGAGGAATGCCGCGATACAGAACACCAGGATCAGAGCCGGCAGACCCCAAGGCCCCGTCGCAAGGTCTGACATCGCTGAGCGAACCGATTCAATATCAATGACGGTACCTGTCTTGCCGACCACGAAGATCGCAATCACGGCTGAAAACAACAGCACGGAAACGATCACCGCACGCAGGCGGGTCTTGTCCAGTCGGCGAAAGAAGGCGGGTAGGCTACGCATTCATTTTGGAGTGCTCTTGCAAGGCGAGGGCGTCAAGTTGCTTCGGGCAGCGTTTATGCGTCGGCAATCATTTGCTCGCTTACACCCCAAAGCCGTTCTGCTTTTTCATCGTCAAAGATCCATGGGCGGGCATGCTCCCAACGCTGACTGTCTTCACCTGCGGGTTTGGCAATGTCGCAGTCTTCGCAATACACACCGCCGCGCCCGTCGAGCTTTGCGGATGTCGCGGCCCATACGCTGGTGGAGGCGCCTTGCTGGGGTGTTTTGAACATGGCCTTTACGGCGTCCTGCATCGTGCCGTCGGGATTCAGCCAGCCCAGTGCAACCATTTCCTCGCGTGGGAGGTGGCGTTGGAGCGGGGTCAGGATGCCGCCTGGGTGGACGGAAAACGCGGTGATGCCATCACTTTGCCAGCGCATGTCCGCGCCGCGTGCGAAAAGAGCATTGGCCGATTTGGCCTGGGCATAGGCGCCCCATTTTTCATACGGGGTTGTTTCGTAATTCGGATCGTCCCACTGGACGTCGCCGCGAATGTGGGCGGTCGATGACAATGCAACCAGACGCGCGCCATCGGCTTTTTCCAAGGCTGGGTGCAGCCGCCGCGACAGCTCGAAATGGCCGAGATGATTGATACCAAACTGGCTTTCCCAGCCCGGCCCCACCCGCGCTTCCGGGCAGGCCATGATGCCGGCATTGTTGATGAGAATGTGTAGCGGCTCCCCGCCTGCCAAAACATCATCGGCGAACGCGCGCACACTCGATAGATCACCCAGATCCATGGCCGCGACGGTTGCGCGCGGCACATCGACCAGGGCCTCTTTCGCCACGTCGGGGCGACGGGCCGGCACGATCACCTCTGCGCCCGCGCCTGCTAGCGCTTTTGCTGTTTCCAGGCCGATCCCCGAATACCCGCCGGTCACCACGGCGCGCTTGCCTGACAGATCAATGTCAGCCACCACATCTGCCGCGTCTGTCTTTGCCGCAAAACCGCTGCCCACCGGGGCCTGGTCTCGTCGTGCCATGGGGTATCCTCCTTGCCTTTTGATTGGACCGTGACAGTGCAACGCCTGGCTTTCAAGTCTGCGGTTGGCTCTGGCTCCGCCGCTCTGGCCGGGTTAGTGTCGCGCCCATGACACACATCAGAACAATCCTTGCCATTTTAGCGCTTTCAGTCCCGGCAGCGCCGGCCCTTGCTCAGGAGGCCGAGACGCCGAGTTTCACCGAAGAGGTCGTTCGCACCGTCAGTTATCGCAATGGCGACGCCGCGCGCCGCTTTCAAAACTACGAGGCTGCGATGGAGCTCTACGCCGAGGAATGCGCAGCGGGCGAAGGCCAGTCCTGCAAATCGCTGGGCGATTTGCACCGCCGCGCCCTCGGCACCAATCAAGACTATGACTCTGCGGAAGGCCTCTATGAAACCGCTTGCGACCTGCAGTTCACCGAAGGCTGTCTGGAACTGGCAAACATGCTGTTCGAGGGCCGCGGCTTGACCCGGGATTATCCGCGCGCCCGGAGCCTGTATGCCCAGGCCTGTGATTTGAACGACCAGATCGGCTGCGCCGTTCTCGGCAACATGCAATATGTCGGCATGGGCGGGCTGCGCGACCGCGAAGAAGGTGCAGACCTTTTGCGCGGCGCCTGCGCGGCTGAAGTTGATTATGCCTGTGCCCAGGTTTCCAGCTTTGGCATTGATCGCGGCAATAGCCGCTTCTTCAACCCATGGACCGGCGGCAACTAGGGCATTTCCCGAGCCAAAGAAAAACGGCGCCCAAAAAGGGCGCCGCTCTCTTACTCTACGAAACGGTGAGACGCTTGTTTAGGCCGCGTCAGTCTTGGAGATCAGCTTCGGGCCGGTTTGGTCACCGATAGAGATCTTGCGCGGCTTGGCGGTCTCTGGAAGTTCCCGTCGAAGTTCCACGCGCAGCAATCCGTTTTCGAGGGACGCGCCATCGACAACCACATGATCAGCCAGTTGGAAGCGCCGGATGAAGCCGCGCTCTGCAATGCCGCGATGCAGGAAATCGCGTTCTTCGCCCTCAATGGGCGCGTCTTTTTTGCCCGCAACCGTCAGCAGGCTTTCCTTCACCTCGATGTCGAGGTCAGCCTCGCCGAAACCAGCCACGGCCAGTTCGATGGCGAATTGGTCATCGCCAATCCGCTCGATGTTATATGGGGGGTAGCCCTGCGCGCCGTCGAGGCGGCTGGCGGAGTCGATCATGTTGGCCATACGGTCGAAGCCAACCATGGTGCGGTATAGGGGAGAGAGATCAATCGTGTTCATATCAGTCCTCTTTCAAGCAACTGGGGGCGCACAGACACCTCTGACGCCCGGGTTTAAAGTTCAGGTCCCTTGAAACCCCAACCCGTATCGGCGTTGGCATGGGCCCTGACACCAGCCCGCTTGGCAGCGCCGGTGCACCTGTTATGTGGGAACCATAATTGGCCGTTCAAGATACCCGCGCGCCAATCCAGACAGTCTTTGCAGGAGATCACATGACTCGCCAAATCGGCCCAATTGCCCTGGTATCTCTCGGATCGCTTGCGCTGGTCAGCCTTGCGGCCTGCACAGACGCAGCCCCGGCATCTGACCCCGATGTCAGCATCGAAGCGCCAGCTGAAACAGATGTTTCAGCAGAAGCTGGAACGCTCGACGCGGCTGTGGCTGGCGCATGGCGCAGCGATGCTGACACCGCCCGCGACGGCGCGCGCAATCCGGCCGAAACGCTTGCCTTCTTTGGTGTTGAGAGCAGCGATACGGTGGTTGAGCTATGGCCCGGCGGCGGTTGGTACTCGCAGGTCCTCGCGCCTTACCTGGCATCTGGCAGCGGTCAGTTGGTCGCAGCCACATGGGCACGTGATGAGTTCGGGCCGGAATATGCAGAGCAGCTGGACACCGCGATCGAAGCTTACAGAGCCGGGTTCGCCGCCCAGCCGGAACTTTATGGTACGGTTGTGCTCACCACCCTGTCAGCCGAATCCGGGCCGATGGTTGACGCCGGCACCGCCGACGTCGTGCTGACCTTCCGCAACATCCACAACTGGATGGACAAGGGCTATCTCGACAAAGTGTTTGCAGATGCGTTTGCCGCGCTGAAGCCGGGCGGAACGTTTGGCGTGGTGGAGCACCGATTGCCCTCGCGCGCCGAGCAGGACCCGTCAGCCTCGTCTGGCTATGTCCATGAGGATTTCGTCAAGGCCGTGGCGGCACGCGCCGGTTTCGAATTTGCCGAAGCCAGCGAGATCAACGCCAATCCTGTCGACAATGCCGACCACCCCTTTGGCGTATGGACCCTGCCACCCAATCTGCGCTCCACCGGACCCGATGGCGAAACGCCGGAAAATTATGACGCGTCTGTCTTCGAACAGATCGGCGAAAGCGACCGGATGACGTTGAAATTTGTGAAACCTGTTCCATCACAGTGACCTCACGAGACCTGTTCCCCACCCGAATTCAACAATTGGCACTGCCCGACGCAGCGTTGATCTCCGACCTGGAGGCATCCTGCTGGATGGTTGAGGACGGAGATCAGGCCGGTCACGCCTGGTGCGAGGAGCAGGGCTATCCGGGCTACACCTCCTATGCGTCGCTGGAGGATCTGCCCACGCGTGCGCCGGCCTTTGCTGACCTCGTTTCAATTCTGGAAACCCAGGCAGCAATCTATGCGGGCCATCTGGATTGGGATTTGTCGGCTGGGCGGCTGGAGCTTGCGGGATTCTGGATCAATATTCTGGGCGAGGGGATGGGCCACTCCGGCCATATTCACCCCGGCAGTGTGATCTCTGGAACGGCCTATGTGGCCATGCCGGAAGGGGCCGGCTCACTTCGGCTGGAAGATCCGCGACTGCCAATGATGATGTCGGCCCCGCCCTTGATGGATAGCGCTGAAACCAGCCGGTTTGTCTATCTCACCCCAAACGCCGGTGACGTGCTGATGTGGGAGAGCTGGCTGCGCCATGAAGTGATGCCCAGCCGAAGTGAAGACCCGCGAATTTCAATCAGCTTCAATTTCGCCTACCTGCCCTCGCCTTAGATTTCGCGACTTGGCACGTGGCCTGCGACCGAAGTCCCGGTTGACCCAAAGTGGTCAACGGGCGACGAGTGCCGTCGCGGTCGCAATACAGGGCTTACCTCCATGGACATCAGCAAAATTTCGATTGGCCAGGCGCCACCAGACGATCTCAATGTGATCATCGAGGTGCCACTCGGCGGCGAGCCGATCAAATACGAGATCGACAAAGACTCCGGTGCCATGTTCGTGGACCGGTTCCTCTACACGTCGATGCGCTATCCCTGTAATTACGGCTTCGTGCCCCATACACTCAGCCTTGATGGCGATCCGATGGATGTGATGGTGGTCGGCCAGCGCTCTCTCGTGCCCGGCGCCGTTGTGCGCGTGAGTCCGGTTGGCGTTCTGTTGATGGAAGATGATGGCGGCGTCGATGAAAAGATTATCGCAGTGCCCCACCGAAAGTTGACCCGTTTCTATGAGACGGTGAACGACTACACCGATCTTCCGGAGATTCTGGTCGAGCGGATCGTCCACTTTTTCACCCACTACAAGGACATGGAGCCAGAAAAATGGGTGAAAGTTCAGGGTGTGGAAGGCGCTGAGACGGCTCGAAAGCTGATCATCGAAGCGATCGATCGCGCTGGCAATTCCACCACCTAGACGACCCTGCTTTCGCAAGCCTGACTCCAGTTTTTACTTGCAGCCACTACAGAACACCAGCAATACGGAACGTACCGTATAATCTGTCAGTTAGCTGTTTGAACTGGAATGGGGGACTTTGGATATGGCTGGTCAGACGCGCAAACAGGGCCCCAAACGCAGCGAAGAGTCCCGTGCGGCCATACTGCTCGCCACGCGTGAGGAAATGGCCGAGAATGGCTGGCGCAAGTTCAGCGTCGACAGTGTTGCCAAACGGGCGCGCGCTTCCAAGCAGACGATCTATAAATGGTGGCCGTCGGTGGGCACCATGTGTGTCGAGGCCGGGCTGGAACTGATCCCTGCCGCCAGCCAAACGGGCCGCGACCCTGCTGAACGAATCGGTGAGCTTTTCCAACCGATAGAAGCAGCCGTTCGCGCTGGCCAGGGGCATGCCATTATCCGCGCCAGCCTGATCGCGGCAGCCGATGACGCTGAAGCTGGAGAGGTCTGGCGGGCCTGGCTCAATGAGACCATGCGTGCGCCGCTACGTATGCTGTTGGCGGAGCTGACGGCCAAGCGAGTGGTGCGCCGCGACTGGGACATCGATACGGCAATGGACCTGATGGTCGGCCCGCTCTGGCACCGATTGGTGTTCATGCGTGCGCCAATTGGCGAAGGGTTCTGTCACGCCCAGGCGCGGTTGGTGTTGTCTGTATTTACCGACGGTTAATGCGATTAAAGGTTCTTGGTCAGTCTGAACTGAAAATTAGTCTCATCGGCGCCGTCTGATACGCCGAACAAGGCGCCCGCAAACCAGCCCCACCCGTCTGTGCCAATCGGGCCGCTGACTGACGGGCCGAGTTGGTGTTGCTGATCATTGAAATTGCCGAAGCCAGCATCGCTGTTTCCGTAAATATTGAAGCTGTCGAGGCTGATCCGCAGGCCGTTCTCAAGTTTGCGGGAGGCGGCCATTCGGGTTTCGATAAACACACCGTCGCGAGCGCGGTCACCGACGTCTGCGTCCAGAAGAATCAGCCCGCGCAGGCGCCACCCATTGTCGAGATCCAATTGGCTGGTCCAGTTCAATCCGAACTGGTTGGCGCCATCATCGCCTTCATTCAGGCGAAAATCGAAGCGAAAACCACCCTGGTGGCCACGCGGTGTCTTCTCGATCACCTGCCAGACCAACTCGCCCTGTACGAACCGAAACTCCCAATCACCATCATTGCTGTTTGCGCCCTGAACGATGCCACGCAGCCGGACGCTGTCATTCAAGGCGTGTTGATAGTGCAGGCGCTGGTTGATGGCGGCGTCACCATTGTCGCCTTCGTCTGGCGCGATGCCGATACGGTATTCCCACTGGCGATCGTCTGCGTTGACGCCGGGCCCAAAGACACTCCCGACCGTCTGCGCCGCCGCCGACAGGTTCTGGCAACAAAAGCCAAGGCCGGCCAGCGCCAGCGAGGCTTTTAAAATTGAAACAGACACGGGCGCTAATCCCATCGTGCTGATACCCTCAACCAACGCTCAAAGCGCAAACTGTGGCCGCACCTATCTGCGTCAAGTGTTTACGGTCTGTTGGCCCGCCGGGTTTCGGAGGCCGCGATCAATCCGCCAGATGATAAGTGCTTTGCACGCCTGGTGAGCTGTCTTCGCTGACCACTTCACCGTCTTTCACCATTTGGATGACGTGACCCAGGACGGAGTGGCAGGCGGCGGGATGCAGCTTCTTGTCCACATCCTTGTAAATCGTCTTCACCATGGTTGGAATGGTTTCATCACCGGCGGAAAGCCGGGCGCGAATAGCACTCTCGCGTGCGCGGCGGTGGTCGATATAGGCCTGCACGAAACCGGACGGATTGTCGGTCACAGGCGGGCCATGGGTCGGCCAGATGGTGGAGAATCCGCGGTCGCGTACCTTGGCCAGGCTGGCGAGATAGTCGCCCATATTTCCGTCCGGAGGGGAGATCACGGTGGTTGACCAGCCCATGATGTGGTCGCCCGAAAATACGCAGTTTTCTTCTTTCAGCGCGAAACACAGATGGTTCGAGGTGTGTCCCGGCGTCTCGATGGCCTCGATGGTCCAGCCCGGACCAGAACATGTCCAGCCATCGCCGATCGTCTCGTGGGGTTTGAAGGACAGATCGTCGCCCGCTTCCATCCGCACTTCCGATTCGGTTGGGATGGCGGGGCCCTTTGCATAGACTTTGCAGCCATAGTGTTCGGCCAGCGGGTGGGCGAGCGGGCTGTGATCCATATGGGAGTGGGTGACCAGCACATGGGTGACGGTCTCGCCTTCAAGCTCGGCTTTCAGGGCCTCGAAATGCTCATCCAGCAGTGGGCCTGGATCAATAACGGCCACTTCGCCCTTGCCGATGATGTAAACGCCGGTGCCGGTATAGGTGAACGCGCCGGGATTGTTCGCCACAACCCGACGGATCATTGGCGACACCTGATCGGCGCGGCCATAGTCAAACTCGATGTTTCTGACGAAGGGTATGCCCATGGGTCGCGTCTGGTCCGTCTTTGGCCGAGCAGGCTCGGCTGTTTGTTTTCGTGTCACCTGCCGGCGGGAAGGCGTAAGCCGTTGGCCAAAGGCGCGGGCCATGCGCCGCGTGGACTTCAGCTTGTCACCAAGCTTCAGTGCCACAGGCGGGCCCATATCTGTCTTGTTCGCATCAACGATGTAAATGCGTCCGTCTGCCTTGTCGCGTAGGACGTCCACACCCCCCCAGTCCAGACCGATCTCATCACAAAACCGGCAGATCACATCGATTTCATCAGCTGTGTAGAGATTTGTCGGCTGATCGAGCAGAACCTCAGCATTCTCGTTCAGGAACCGGCGCGAGAGGGGGCGTCGCTTTCGAAACGACACGCCAGGCTTGCCGCCAACGATGCAACAGCGCAGGTCTTCCACCAGTCCGCCTTCAATACTGTTGTCGATCAGCCGTTGATACGTCTTGCCGGGAATCGGCTCCATCGGGCCTTCAATGATCCGGCCATCATGGGAGGCGTTCTTTTCCGCCTTTTCCACCATGGGGCCATTATGGGTACGCGGATCAACCTTGAGACTATACCCAGCCGCGATCTCGAATGCCTCGGCGACCCGTGTCTTTGATACGTCATCGCAGCGGAAGTTCACCAGCCTTGCGCCGGGTTTGGTCTGCGGTGGCTGGTGTTCAGAGACGGTTGCATCTTCGAACTGGAAGACGATGTCGGCCTCGCTGTGATCATCGATCAGTTTCGCGCCCGCCACATGCATCACCGGCCAGATAAAGTACCAGGGCCTGGGTTTGTCGGGGTAAAACGCGATGGTCGGGCGCTTGTGACCGGTCAAAAACCGCCAGGTGCGCCAGGTTTGTGCGAAGAAGTAGAAAGACAGCCAGGTAAACACGTCATGGGCCAATGACCAGGATGCTCTCACGCTGTGCCCGGTCTTCTTGATGGTGATCACACCATCGGAATATTCGAAGTCACTTATCCAGAAACGGTTCAGCATATCAGAGATCCCTAGTCCCAGCCCGGGGCGCGGTTTCCAGCGAAATTCGCCGATCCATTGCATGGCGATGTGTGCTGTTCAACCGTCGCATTATGTCGAAAATGAGCCCGTGTAAGCATTCGCTCACAAAAAGTCCCGCATGCTCGACAGGTCATATCCCGCGCCCGCCGCTGCATTGATAATGTCATCGGCAGTGCCCTGGCCGCCATGGACCAAGGCCCAGGCCGTGATCGAGCGCGTGCCCGTGCGACAATAGGCCAGGATCGGTGTCTCGGCTTCGCTCAAGATCTGACCCATCCGTTCGACAATTTCAGGCGTCGGCGCACCGGAAAAAGGCAAGGCAATGAAAATTAGTCCTTTTTCTTCTGCCTTTGCGCGCACAGCGCCCATGCGTGGTTGATCGAGGCCGCCTTCGCCGTCTGGCCGGTTGGCAATGATTGTCTTGAAGCCCGCTGCGGCGATCTGTTCCAGATCATCTGGTGTGATCTGGGGCGCAACGGCAAAACTGTCAGTAACAGTGCGGATATCAGCCATTTTCGTCTCTTTGTCCTGCGCGCGGTGATTGACAATGTGTTTCGCGCTTGGAAGCTAAGGGTGCGCGCGCGGCCTGCCAAGCGCCATTCGTTCAGATTACAGTGATATCGGGGTGACCGGCTTAGATGGCCAATCGTATTCTTGCTCGTTTGCCCCTAGCCTACATATTGAGGCGTCTTTTGATTGCCATCCCGACGATGCTGGTGATCATCACCATTGCCTTCTTCATGATGCGCGCAGCGCCGGGCGGTCCGTTTTCCGCCGAACGCAAGCTTCCGCCAGAAGTGGAGCGCGCAATTGCTGCCAAGTACGGCCTCGATAAACCGGTTCTGCAACAATACGGCGAGTATCTCGGCGACGTGGTACGCGGTGATTTCGGGCCGTCCTTCAAGACAAAAGACAAAGATGTCAGCGAGCTGATCGCTGACGGCTTGCCGATTAGTCTGACGATTGGCGCGTTCTCCATGCTGTTGGCCATGATCATCGGCGGCAGTCTCGGAATTTTGGCCGGGCTGAAACAAAACACGGCTGCGGACTATTCAGTGATGGGCCTCGCCATGGCCGGGATATCACTGCCGACCTTTGTCACCGGACCGCTGCTCATCTTGATGTTGGCGCTGGGGGCGGGGGTTTTTTCCGCTGGCGGATTGGGCTTTCCGCCCGCGCTCACACTGGAGAACATGACTTTGCCAGTGATCACACTCGCGCTTCCCCAGATCGCGATCATCTCCCGCCTGATGCGCGCCTCGATGATTGAAACAATGCGCATGCCGCATATTCGAACGGCCCGGGCCAAGGGTTTAACGGAACGCCAGGTGATCACGCGGCACGCCTTGCCTTCGGCGATCTTGCCGCTCGTCTCCTATGTCGGCCCAGCCACGGCTGGCGTCATGACCGGGTCTGTCGTCGTCGAGCGCGTGTTCTCCCTGCCGGGTATGGGCAGCTACTTTGTCGATGGTGCGATCAACCGGGACTACACGCTCGTGATGGGCGCGATCATCGTCTATGCGGGGTTGATCATCCTCCTCAATCTGATCGCCGATGTGCTCTATGCCGTTTTGGATCCGAAAGTGAAGTACGACTGATGAGCCTGAACATTGTCCGCGATCCCAATGAGATTGAATCCACCGTCAATGAAGCGATTGTGGCAGGCCGGTCGCTTTGGGATGATGCCCGCGCCCGTCTGTTTCGGAACCGCGCCGCCGTGGCGTCTATGGTGGTGTTGTCAATCATTGTGGTGATCGCCGCGTTCGGGCCGATGCTTTGGGTGCATGACAGCACTACCCAGTCGACCCTGATCAAGATCGCGCCGACGACCGAGAATTGGCACATCCTCGGCACCGATTATCTCGGCCGTGACTATCTGGCCCGGCTGATGATCGCCCTTCGCATTTCCCTGCTCGTTGGCGTTATCGCAACAATTGTGTCGCTTGTGATCGGGGTAACCTGGGGCGCTACGGCGGGCTTCATTGGAGGGCGGGTCGACAATGTGATGATGCGGATCGTCGATGTGCTTTACGCCCTGCCTTTCATATTCTTTGTGATTTTGCTGATCACCGTGTTTGGGCGCAATATTTTCCTGATCTTTGCTGCCATCGGCGCCATAGAATGGCTGACCATGGCGCGGATCGTGCGCGGCCAGACCCTGGCAATCAAAAGCCGTGAATTTATCGAAGCCGCCCGCGCTGCCGGGGTCCCGCGCGTTGCCATGATCCGCCGGCACATCCTGCCGAATGTGATCGGTCCTGTGGCGGTTTATGTGACGCTGACCATTCCGGTTGTGATCCTGGCCGAGAGCTTTTTGTCCTTCCTCGGCCTTGGCGTGAACGAGCCGCTGACGTCACTGGGCGTGTTGATTTCCGATGGTGCCAATGAGTTGCGCGACCGCCCGTGGATGCTGATTATCCCTGCATCCACGATGGCCGTTACCCTGTTGGCTCTGAATTTCCTTGGCGATGGCCTGCGCGACGCGCTGGACCCGAAAGAGCGCTAAGTCTTTATTCTTCGCGGCGGACGGTAAATCGTCCGCGGCCGTCTAGGCTCATGCGGTAGCTGCCCATGGAGGCGCGCTCGACGGTTGCTGACTCTACACCAGAGCGACCAACAAACACATTCTTGGAATCAATCTGCCGCCAGACCGAGCCATTATCCAAGGTCACGATCAGGTCGCCATAGGCCGACTCACGAATATTGACGACGCCCGCCGTGATGGTCTCGACTCCCCGGTCTTCCTCCTCATCATCATCATCGCCATTTCCAAAACCCGGGAACGCCAGTCCCGACAGCGAGGGGAGCGAAAGCCCGAAACTGTCGCGTTCCGCCTGCTCGACTTCTTCTTTGGTGATCGTGGTGATTTCTCCGGCTTCCTCAGCCACTTGCAACCGACCAACCGCCTCGTCATAGCAGGCCAACCGTGCTTCGATTTCATCAATTTCCGCGCAGGAATAAACCGCTTCGGTTGACGCCGTTTCCTGGGCATTTGCAGTGCCCGTTGCCAGAAAGGCGGCTGTGCAAAGGGCTGCCGCACTCCAAATTTGGTTGGTCATATTCATCTCCTGCTCACCTGTGAGCTTAACAAATGTGGCATTGGGCTTTGCGCGCTCTTCTAGTGAAGTTAGTACAGTGAAACGCCGGACCCTTCGGTCGGCAAGTCCTTTAGGAGATGTTTATGACAAGAGTGGGCAGGGTCAAACTGGCAATCACAGCCGCCTGTGCGGCGTTATTGGCCGCGTGTGGCGGGGGCGGCGACACGATTGAATATGGCGACATGTTGCGCCGGGGCATTTCTGCGAACCCGGACACGCTCGATCCGTCCAAGTCTTCAGCCCAGTGGGAAAACATCATTATCGGCGATATGCTGGAAGGCCTTTATGTCACTGGCCCGGATGGCACGCCGGTGTTCGGCGCAGCAGAAAGCATGAGCCTGGACGAGACCCAAACAGTCTATACGTTCACACTTGCAGATCGCGTCTGGTCGGATGGTGTTCCGGTGACCGCAGACGATTTCGTCTTTTCGTTCCAGCGCCTGCAGCTGCCCGAAACCGCCGCCCAGTATGCCTCACTCTTGTGGCTGGTGAAGAACGCGCAGGAAGTGAATGCTGGCAGTCTGCCGCCAGACGAGCTTGGCATTCGCGCGGTTGATGCGCGTACCCTCGAAATCACGTTGGAATATCCCGCGCCCTATTTTCCGGGCCTTTTGACTCACTATACAACGTTCCCGGTTCCCAAACATGTTGTAGAAGAACATGGCGACCGCTGGGTGCGTCCTGAGAATATTCAGGTCAATGGTCCCTACAAGCTTCAGGACTGGACGGTCGGATCGTCATTGGTTTCGATCAAGAACGACCTCTGGCCGGGTGCCGATGAGCTGTGCTTTGACAGCATTGCCTATTTCCCAATCTCCGATCTCAACACCGTTGAGCGAATGATCGAGGCCGGTGAGCTGGACATAAACAACGCCTATGACGGTCCGAGAACCACGGAAATCGAAAGCCGCCTTCCTGGCTGGGTGCGCTCCGACCCGTCGCTTACTGTGACGTACTGGGTGTTCAACCAGAATGTAGAGCCGTTTGACGATGTCCGCGTCCGCAAGGCGCTTGCCCTGGTGCTGGACCGGGAATTCATGACAGAGAACGTGCTCAACCCCGGCTTTATTCCGGCCTACGGCTTCGTGCCGCCGGGAATCGATAACTATGTCAGCGGCGAGGATGTGCCCCAAGTCGATTGGGCTCAGATGCCGAGGTCAGAGCGTTTGATTGAGGCGCGCCGCTTGCTGGAAGATGCCGGGTTTGGTCTTGACAATCCGTTCGAGTTTACGTTTATCCACCGCAACACCGGTGACAATCGCAAGCCACCGCCCGTCGCACTCGAAAACTGGAAACAGATTGCCGACTGGGTTCAGCCCCAGATTGAGCAGCAGGATACCAAAGTGCTCTATGAGCGCCTGCGGCTCGGTGACTTCGAAGTCTCCGATGCTGGCTGGGTGGCGGATTTCAATGATCCCCACAATTTCCTCTATCTGCTCGACAGTGAAACCGGTCAGCTGAACTATGGCAGCTACAACAATCCCGAGTTTGATGCGCTGCTCAGCGCGTCGAACACGGAGCTGGATAAATCGGCGCGGGCAGACCTGTTGGCGCAGGCCGAACAGATCATGCTGGACGATATTCCGCTGACCCCGATGTGGTTCTTGGTGAACCAGAACCTCGTCGATCCGACTGTGACAGGATGGCAGGACAACGTGCTGGACATTCACAGGTCGCAATACCTCTGCAAGCCCTGACGTCAAACGACCGAGGCATTTCGATTTGTGCCTGAATTTGGGGCATGCTTGCCCGCATTATTGTCCCAAGGCCGGTCCAGTAGACCGGCCTTTTGCCTGTTGACGGGATGGACGTGTTACAAACTGAGACGTTTTTGACACACTCACGGCGTTTTTGCGACGAAACCATGAACCTTCGTTGACGATTACGTTATCCCCCAGTTAGCGTTTGGGTAAGTCTGGAAATAGGGGTCCGGACGGCCATTCAGGGCATAATTGCAATCGGAGGTTCCACAGTGGACTGTAACCCATTTAAAACGCGCCTTCTGGCGTCGTCCGTCTTTGCCAGCGCGGCGTTTGCGCTTGGCGGCGTGGCGATCGCTCAAGAAACACCAGACGATGATGTCGTAGAAACCGTCACCGAAGTTGCTGACAGTGACGCTGTTCAGGATACGGTGGTTGTTACCGGGTCGCGTATCCGCCGCGACTCGTTCTCGTCCACCGCGCCACTGCAGGTGATCGACGGAGAGACGATCGCTCTGACTGGTCAGCTGAACTTCTCGGAAGCGCTGCAGTCCAGCCCGGTTGTCAACGGGGTGCAAACCACCCAATCGGTGTCAACTCAGTTTGTGTCTGACAATGGTCCTGGTGCCCAAAACATCGGTCTGCGCGGTCTGGGTGAGACACGCACGCTGGTGCTGATCAACTCTCGCCGGTTCGCACCGGCTGGCATTGGTGGTGCTCCAACCGCGCCTGATACCGGCCTGATCCCAAGCTCGATGGTTGAGCGCGTTGACATCCTGCTCGACGGTGCGTCTTCGGTTTACGGTTCCGACGCCGTGTCTGGCGTTGTCAACGTCATCCTTCGCGACGAGTTCGATGGTTTCTCTGTCGGCGGTCAGATAAATATGCCGCAGGAAGACAATGGCGGATCTTACTCGGCCAACTTCATTACAGGCTCTAGCGAAGGCCGCACGAGCTTTGTTTTTGCTGGTGAATACTTCAAGCAGGAAGCCCTGAACGGGTGTGATCGCGACTGGATGCGTCTCAACGTGGACGAAGAAGATTGGCCAGATTTCGCCGGCCAGGAAATCTGTGGCTCTCGAGACATCACCGAAGACGGTGAATTCCTCGGCACAGGCGGACAGTTCCAGAACTTTGCGGCTTTCCCGTTTGGTGGCATTGCGCTGGGTCGTCCGGGCACCCAGGACCCATTCCTAGGCTCAGTTCCGAACTTTGAAAGCGCTAGCCTCGGCGCAAACTTTAACGGCCTTTACCGATTGAGTGTGCCGCTGAACGAAGATGAGCAGATCCTCAACGAGTTTGAGCGGTCGACCTTCTCATTCTCCTCAAAGACGGATCTTACGGATTATATCCCAGACGGCGAAGTGTTCACAGAGTTCAACTTTGCCCAGCGGAAAACATTCTTCCGTGGTGACTATTCGATCATTGACGTGGTCGTGACCCCGGATAATCCGTTCCTTCAGGAGGCTGGTTTCCTGGACCCTGCCGGGAACCCTCCGCCGAGCAACTTCACGTTGCGTCCAGCCAGCCCCACTCGAAACGACCAATCAACTGAGTTGAACCAGTATCGCTTCTTCACCGGCCTGACTGGTGGCCTGGATTTCATCGGTCTCGACGAATGGGAATTTGAAACCTTTGCTGGCTACACACGCTCACAAGGGTTCAGCAGCCAGGATGCAATTCTCGA
>JBCCAA010000147.1:0-3001 GCA_039815055.1 Pseudomonadota bacterium
ATGACGCATCGGATGTACAGACAATGACAAAAAGCGCCGTCGAACGGGCGCGCGCGTTTCTGGAAGATGGCGGCCCGGCCGTGTGGGCGATTGCCGCCCGGTCGGTGATCACTCTGGCCCTGATCCTATGGAAAATCTGGCGCCTCGCCCTAGCGGGCGCCTGGAGCCGGGGCAAGGCCATTCAGTCCGTTGCCCTTTTCGAACAGGGCAACGCCGAAGGCGCATTGGCGTTGGTGAGGGGCCGTCGGGGTATCCGCTCGAAAGTCGCGGCGACGGCGCTGGATGCCATCGAAAACCTGCCCGAAGAGCGGGCGCGCGAGGAAACCACCCGTGTTGCCAAACGCGAGCTCGCATCGGCCCGTGTCGGCCTGGGCGCCCTGGAGCTGATCTCCACCATTGCGCCGCTGCTGGGCTTGCTCGGGACTGTTCTGGGCATGATAGCGGCCTTTCAAGCGCTGCAGGCCGCAGGCTCCAAGGCCGATCCTGCCCTGCTTGCCGGGGGTATCTGGGAAGCTCTCCTGACAACAGCTGCAGGGATGGCGGTCGCCATTCCCGCCTCCGCCGCACTGACTTGGTTCGAATCCGTCATCGATAGAATCAGAGCCGACATCGAAGACAATGCGACCCGTCTTTTCGTGGCACGGGAACCGGCAGCCTTGCCGATGGCGGCACAGTAACCATGCAGTTTGCGCCCCCATCCCGGCCACGCCGAAAGCCCAGCCTCACGCCGATGATCGACGTCGTGTTTCTGCTGCTGGTGTTTTTCATGCTGGCATCACGCTTTGGCGTGGACGCGGTGATGCCGCTGCCGCTGGTTGCGGGTGGTGGCACATATAACGGCCCGCCGCGTCTTGTCGACATTGCACCGGACAGCATATCCCTGAACGGCGCGCCAACCGACGACATTGCTGCAGCACTCGGCCCCCTGATGACCGACCCGGCCGATATGATCGTCTTGCGCGGCCGTGATGGCGCCAATCTGCAGCGTGTGGTCACCGTGACCGAACAGCTGCGGGCGGCCGGATTCACTTCTATCGTATTGGTGGAGTGAGCCATGGACCTCAGCGAGCCCCCCAAGCGCCGTCGTACCGAATCCATCGTGCCCATGATCAACGTGGTGTTCCTGCTGCTGATCTTTTTCCTGATGACCTCTCAGCTTGCGACCCCCCAACCTTTCGATGTGACGCCTCCCGAGGCCTCCACCGAAAGCGATGCCGAAGCCGAACCCGTCCTGTTTGTCGATGAGAGCGGTCGCATGTCCATCGACGGTGAAGAAGGCGACGCAGCGCTTGCGTCCCTGACCGCCCGGTCGGATGAGACAACGGTGATCCAACTCCACGCCGACGCAAACCTCGAGGCCGTCCAGCTCGCCCGCATTCTGCGTGATCTTGGAGAGGCGGGGCTGTCTCAGGTCGAACTCGTGGTGTCGCCGAAATGAAGCGATGGCTGGAACTCGTCATTTTCGTCACGGTCGCGATTGCCCTTCACGTGGCCTTTTTCGCCACCAGACCTGAAGAGGGTGCCGAGGCGGGTGGTGTCGGCGGCGAAGCCTTGATTTCGCTACAGGCCGCCGCCCCGACGGTAGCCGAAATGGTCGAAGCATGGGAACGCCCGACACAAGTGGCCCCGGTTCTTGAAACCGCCATGGACGCGCCCGCCGATCCGACGCCGGACGCCCCGACCCTACCCACACTCAACCTCCAGCAAGCTCCCCGAGCACAGATGCAAATGCCGGTCATCGACCAGGCGCCGCCACCAGACAGTGTCGACGTGGAAACCACGCCGGCTGCACCGCCGCCGCCTGAACCGGAACCTGATCCGGAGCCGGAACAAATCGTTGAGCAACCGACGGAGGCTGCCCCCGATCCCGCACCGACCGTCAGGCCCAAACGGCGCCCGGAGCGGCCACCAGAACCGCAAACTGCCCAGAAGTCAGACGTAACCTCCGCCGGACGTGCCGAACAGCGGGCGGCGGGTAGTGGCGGATCGGCACAGGCCGGAAACACCGGCACGGCTCAGGTTGCGACAGCGACACAGGGACAGCAGCAACAGCTCAGGGCGGTTTGGGGCGCGAAGATCAGGGCCAAACTGGCGCGCCAACAGCGCTATCCGCGCCGGGCGAACCGCGACGGGCGCACCCAGATCATCCTCAACATCGCGCGTACTGGTCAAATTCTCGGCACCAGCATTGGCAGGTCCTCCGGCGTGCCTGAGCTCGATCAGGCCGCATTGGACGCCGTCAGACGGGCAAGGCGGTTTGCGAAAGCGCCCGACGATCTGGCGGGAAACAGCTTCAAGTTCAGCCTCGAACTGGAATGGCGGCGATAGGCTTGATGTCGCGTTCAGTGACGCAAGCCGCTGTCTTGCGTAATTTCGGCCTCGGCCATATTTCAGCCACAATCCGCAACTGACCCGGCGTGCTGGCCTGATCACCCGTTTTTGCCCGGTGATTCGCGCTTTCTGCAATATTTCCACCAGCACGAGAGAATTCTACACTCTAAACGAGAGATCCTTTAGAATTTTGATTTAATTATATATTTCCTGAAATCCACGGTTGACCAATCCACTGTTAAGCATCACTTGGGCAGCCAATCCGGCCCATTTTCAGACAGTGTTTCCCATGCAAAGACGATCCGGTGTGTTTTTTGAATTCGAGCGAAAATGTGGCATAAGTTTGACGAAGCTCGTGCGGGCAATTGCAGTCTGTACCAGTGAAAATCAAGTGTCTGGGTGGGGCACGTCTGGGAGTGGGCTGAATGCCGAAAAGGAGCAGCAAGGCCGTGAGGTGCATAGCCCTTGTCTAACCATTTTTCAGCGCGCCGCGGGCGGTAGTTAACGAGAGGATAGATTAATGACTTTAGAACTTGCGCGCTCCGGACGCATCGCAGCACTGGCACAGTTGAATTCTGATCGTATTCTGGTCAGGCCCGCGCGCCATAAATCGGATGTCGTCCTCCCGGAGGAAGGGACCGTTGCCGCCTATCTCATCGACGCTCTGGGC
>JBCCAA010000155.1:0-2575 GCA_039815055.1 Pseudomonadota bacterium
CTTTGCCGCGAAACCAGTTAGAGAGCAGGCTCGCCCAACGAGCGAAGTTCGACGCGACACCTCCCAGTGCGGTTTACATGGAGCGTCGCAAGAGGATTTACTTGACCGAAGCGAACACCCCATTACTGTGTTGATATTGCTAGTTTTTCCAGTGTGGTTCTGGCCCCGTCACTCGCGCCATTTCTGACGAAATGGACAAGCGCTTTTGGGACTCGAACGGTAGTCGTTTCACCTGTCTTCAAATCTGTTGTCGCAAGAGTTGGCCGCTGACGCGATCGCTCCCCATGCCTGGAAACATGACGTTCCGTGGAATTCTACATTAGCGATCGACCCGTTGGATATCGGCGTCAGGTCTCGTGAAACCGGGCTATCGGTCTTTCACTGCGTCTGACAGCGCCAAGATGGAAGCCTGGCTTGCAGTGTCGGGTGTTGTTTGAGCGGGCTATCACTTTTTCCTGCTTCGAGAATACGCCATCAGAAAAACAGGGCCAGGCCTGCAAGTGCGAACCCGGCGAGGAAAAGCGTCTGTGCCGTCAATACAATGATCGGCCGTATACCAACATCCACCAGCGCGCGTAGCGACGTCTTGCATCCAAGGGCCGCGATGGCGATAATCAGGCACCAGCGTGAGAAATCTGACCCAAATTGCTCCACGCCACCCGGAACAATCCCCGACGAGTTGGCGATCACAAACAGCAAAAAGACGATGACAAACGGTGGGACAAATACCAACGCGCCCTGCCCCTGCCCGTCTTCACCGCGCTGGCGGAACATCAGCACCAGAATGAACACGACCGGTGCAAGAAATGTCACGCGCATCAGCTTTACAATCGCCGATGTGTCGCCCGCCGTGTCAGAGATCGTGTAGCCCGCGCCGACAACCTGCGCGACGTCATGGACTGTGGCGCCGATGAACGTGCCCGCAAGTTTGTCGGAAAACCCCATCATCCCTGTGATCACCGGATAGATCACCATCGCAATGGTGCTCAACACCGTGACACCCACAACGGTAAGTATCGTGTTGCGCTCTCGATCCTCATGGGCGGGAAGTATGGCTGATATGGCCAGAGCCGCAGAGGCGCCGCAAATGGCCACGGCGCCAGCGCTGAGCATCGCATGGTCCGATTTCAACCCAAAGGCTCGCCCAATCCCCCAACCGACAATGATCGTCAGAACCAGCCCGCAGGTCACGAGAATGACGGTCGGCCAGCCAAGACTGGCGATGTCCCCGAACGTTACGCGCAGACCGAGACATGCCACGCCAATCTTCAGGATGGCGCTGGCTGAAAACTCAATGCCTGGCTGGAACCGTGGGTCTTCGTTCAGGAAGTTGAAGGCGATGCCGAGCAGCAAGGCGTACAGCATGACCGGCCCGCCATAATGCTCGCTGACAAACATGGAAGCCATCGCCACGATGACCGCCAGCAATATCCCGACATATAGGTTCTTGTGACTCTCAGGTCGCAGGATTTGAAGGCCAAGACCGCGCTTAACCATGGGCCCCGGTCTTCGTCGCATTTGCAGTCAGGTTTGCGCTTCTCGACATTGCAGAACCTGTTCTTCTCGATGGCATGGCGCGACCGACAAAGCGATGCCAAGCCGGGTCTTCAGTACGAATGGCTGAGCGCGTATAGCGCGTCTCGGCGCTTACAAACATAGAGTAACTTACATTCACTGGGCTGTGGCGGACCAAACGTCGTGCCGAGGGACGCCGCATGACGGCACCACACGTCATCGGATCATCTGCGATCAACATTCCGACCTACCAGCTGCCTTCCCCTTTGTGCGCCATGGCTCTACACTTGCCCCATCGAGTGGGGACGCGTGATGGCGAAGATTTTCATCTCTTACCGGCGTGAGGACAGCCAGTACCAGGCGGATCGGCTGCACACCGCCATCAAACCCCATGTGGATGACCCGGCGCGCGACATCTTCATCGATATCGACAACATCCCGCTCGGCGTAAACTTCGCGACCTATCTGGATGGCAAAGTAGCCGAGTGCGAAGTGTTGCTGGCCCTGATCGGCCCCGGCTGGCTGGAGGCGCGCGATGGCGCGGGCAACCGCCGGCTCGACAGCCCCGATGACTTTGTCCGCATCGAAATCGCCAGCGCCCTGAAGCGCGGCATCCCCGTGGTGCCCGTGCTGATGGATGGCGCGCCGGTGCCACGGGCCGACCAGTTGCCGGAGGATCTGAAAGAACTCGCCCTGCGCAACGGCACGGCCATCTCGCGCAGCACATTTGAGGCCGACACAGTGCGCATGGTCAAGGCGCTCGGATTGGTGGAGCCAGAGCCGGACCCGCCAGCCAGGAAAAAGTCCCGCGCCCCCCTCATCGCCGTGGCTGCCATTGCGGTGATCGGCGCCATTATCGGCGGCTTTGCCCTGTCGCAAAGTCAGTTCTGGGATGCTGGTGAAAGTGAATGGGAACCGTCCGATGAGGCGTCAGGCGTCAGCGAACCAACAGACACAACACTCGGCAACGGAGACCTGTATGAAGTCCTCGGCGAGGACGGCGCCCTATCGCCCGATATCGTTTCCGGCGAAAGCACAGTGCCCGGCAGCGCCGCTGGCC
>JBCCAA010000076.1:0-11538 GCA_039815055.1 Pseudomonadota bacterium
CTTGGCTGAAGACGCCCTTGGAGAGGCCGCCGTACCGAAGTGGAACTTCCACAAGATCCTGCTCGACACCATTGGTCAGCCCGTGGATGCTTTCCCATCCAGTGTTGCGCCCCGCGACCGCGCCGTCGTCAACGCCATCAACAACGTACTGGCCGGTTAAGCACTCAGCGTGATTTCTTAGGTCAAGGTAGGCCTTGACGGCGCGGGTAAGTCTCCCCTCATGTGGCTCACACACACTGCCACATGATCGAGGAGACACCCCATGGCTGATCAAGATCCCGTTGTCATCGTTGGAATGGCCCGCACGCCCATGGGCGGCCTGCTTGGAGACCTCTCGGCCCTTAGCGCGAACGAGCTTGGCGCAATCGCTGTGAAAGCAGCCGCTGAAGAGGCAAAGCTTGGCGCCGACGAGGCCGACGAGATCATCATGGGCAACTGCCTGCCAGCCGGCCAGGGCCAGGCGCCAGCGCGCCAGGCCGGCTTCAAAGCCGACCAGGACAAGAGCCTGGAGTCTACCACCATCAACAAGATGTGCGGTTCGGGCATGCAGGCCGCCGTCATGGGCCGCAATGCGATTCTGGCGGGCGAAGCCGATGTGGTGATCGCCGGCGGCATGGAATCCATGACCAACGCCCCGCACATTATCGATGTCCGCAAGGGCCACAAGTATGGCGACATGACGTCAAAAGACCACATGGCGCTCGACGGTCTAACCGATGCCTATGCTGGCACGCCCATGGGCCTGTTCGCCGATCAGATCGCGACGGAATACCAATTTACGCGCGAGCAGCAGGACGCCTATGCGTTGGAAACCCTGTCACGGGCCCAAAAAGCCACCGAAGACGGCAAATTCAAGCGCGAGATCGCGCCGGTGACCATCAAATCACGCAAAGGCGAAACCGTGGTCGAAGAGGACGAATTGCCTCGCACGGCGCGCCCGGACAAGATCCCAGCCCTGCGCCCCGCCTTTTCCAAAGATGGCACGGTGACAGCAGCGAATGCGTCGGCGATTTCAGACGGCGCCGCTGCGCTGATCCTGATGAAGAAGTCGGAGGCCGAAAAGCGTGACCTGACGCCCATCGCCACGATCGTGTCATCCAGTTCACACGCCCATGAGCCGGAAAAATTCACCACCGCGCCCGTACCCGCCATGCAAAAGGCATTGGCTAAAGCAGGCTGGGAAACTGGCGACGTCGACCTCTGGGAAGTCAATGAGGCTTTCGCCGTGGTGCCGATGATCGCGATGAAAGAAATGGGCATTTCCCATGACATCGTGAACGTAAACGGCGGCGCCTGCGCCATGGGCCACCCGATTGGTGCATCCGGCGCGCGGGTGCTGATCACCCTGCTGGCGGCCATGGAAGATCGCGATGTGAAGAAAGGCGTGGCCTCGCTCTGCATCGGCGGCGGCGAAGGAATCGCCATGTGTGTTGAGCGCGCTTAAGCGACCGTTTGTCGACAGACGTTGGAGGGCGCCGTGACGAAGAAGCTCGTTGTGGCGCCCTTTTTACTGCTCGCGGCCTGCGTGATGTGCGGCGTCTACGGGATCGCTCACAACCAGATTTCTTACACCATTTCCCACGAGTATTTTCACGCTTTCAAGTTTCAGCAATTCGACTCACCGCCAGACATCCCCGCTCGTTTCGCAGTGGCGTGGGTCGGTTGGTATGCGAGTTGGTGGATCGGCCTTTTGGCAGGGACCCCGATCGTCCTCGCAAGCCTTGCGACCCGCACACTCATGGACTTTACCCACGCATTTTTCTCTGCAGCGATTATTGCTGTTACAACCGCAGCCGCCTCTGCAGGTTTGGCAGTGGCTTATGGCTTTCTGTTTGTGACTTCGGAAACTTTGCCCGGATTCTGGTACCCAGATGACCTTGCCAACCCTGTCGCCTTCGCGCGCGCAGGACTCATGCACACTTTCAGCTACCTTGGCGCCTTTGCGGGACTTGTGTTCGGTTTGGTCAGCATCTGGTTTGCCGCGAAACGAAGCAACGGCGTGACCGACTAACCCTTCCGCGCCTTGAGCGCGGCCATTTGCTCGTCCGTGGCAGCAAGCTGGTACTTTTCTTTCCACTCGCCTGGGGGCATGCCGTAGACATGAGCGCGTGCATCGTCCTTTGACAGTTCGACGCCTTCCGCCTTTGCCGCCTCACGCACCCAATCGGCCAAACAGTTCCGGCAAAAGTCGGCAAGGATCATCAGGTCGATGTTCTGGACATCCTTATTGGCATCCAGATGCGATATCAGCCGACGAAACGCCGTCGCTTCAATCGGATCGCGCTTGTCGCTGGGAAGGTCCGCCACCTAAGCCACCTTGACCATCAGTGCGCTTTCGGGAAGCTCTTCGTCGAAGCAGCGCTGGTACATTTCGGCGACCAGCGGGCGTTCCAGCTCATCGCACTTGTTCAGGAAGGTCATGCGGAATGAGTGGCCGAGATCGCCGAAGATTGCGTAGTTTTCCGCCCAGGTGATGACGGTCCGCGGGCTCATCACGGTCGACAAATCGCCGGCCATGAAGGCATTGCGCGTCAGGTCGGCCAGCGTCACCATCTTGGCGAGCGTTTGGGTGTCCACGTCGCCAGCTTTGGACGCAATAATGTCCACTTCGGCATCGTGTTCGAGATAGTTCAGCGTTGTGACGATCGACCATCGGTCCATTTGGCCCTGGTTCAGCTGTTGGGTGCCGTGATACAGCCCGGTCGTATCGCCGAGGCCCACCGTGTTCGTCGTCGCGAAGAGGCGGAACTGCGGGTGCGGGCGGATTACGCGGTTCTGATCCAGCAGGGTGAGGTTGCCCGAGGCTTCCAGCACGCGCTGGATCACGAACATCACGTCGGGCCGACCCGCATCATACTCGTCAAACACCAAGGCTACGGGCCGTTGCAGTGCCCAAGGCAGCAGCCCTTCCTGAAACTCGGTGATCTGTTTGCCGTCTTTCAGGACAATGGCATCCTTGCCGACCAGGTCGATCCGGGAGACGTGGCTGTCCAGGTTGATCCGAACCAGTGGCCAGTTCAGGCGCGCGGCGACTTGCTCAATGTGGGTCGATTTCCCCGTACCGTGATAGCCTTGCACCATGACCCGACGGTTGTGTTCAAAACCGGCAAGGATGGCCGCGGTGGTTTGCGGGTCGAACTGATACGCTTCGTCCAATTCCGGCACATACTCTGTCGCGGTTTTGAAGCCGTGCACCACCTTGTCATCATCAATGCCAAAGGCCGCGCGCACCTTCACCTTTTTGTCCAGTGTCATATTGGCGAGAGTGTCGTATTGGGGGGTCACGGCCATGTCGTTTTTGTCTCATTCGCAATCGCTATTGTGAGAGGGGTTCTAGCACGCGCGCGCGCCGCGCCAATCGTTTCCCTTAGGCAAGCGATAAAAACGACGTTTCTGACCGCAATTGGCCTTACAATTCGGCAATGACGCGCGTTTCGGAGTGCTGCCTCAACAATCGAGGGACGCAAGCTGCTGTGAATGGATGAAATTGGCGTTTGGCTGACAGACTTTTCCGAAGCTTAACTTGGCGGCGCTCGCGCCAACGTTAGCCTGATCGGTGAGTGTAGAGGAGCGGGCGGCATGTGGTTGGAGAAGGGCGCAGCAATTGCGGCAGGGCTGGCCATTGCCGGATGCGGAGATAGCTCCGATCTTCCAGATCACACGACCAACCGTGAACCAATCCTGCCGCCAGCAGCAACGCCTGTGCGGTTTGAAGACGACAAAACCTATCGACAGGATGCCGATTTTGCCTCAGGTGGCAGCGGATTACAGGTTCTGAGCCCAGACTTTGCTGTGGTCGACATGGCCGTGCGCACCCAGGATGCGTTTCAGATTGAAGCTGATGGCGCTGTTCTGGATTTCGCCGCCAGCACAGAGGGTAGGCTGGTTCTGGAAGAACGCTTCACATTGGTAGCAGAGACGGGGTTGGATCATCCGCGGCTTGAGGCCATGGCCGCGCCAGGGTTTGCCGTGCGGACGTTTCGCCTGGCCGATGCGGACCACGAACGGATGCTGGAAGTGCGCCGAAAACTCGCAGAGATGCGCTCTGAGACGCCGGGCCGCAACGAACTGTCCCTGGGCGCGGGCATTTATGGTTGCCTGGCGGTCGGCCATGATGCGCCCGATGATCTGAACCTGCTGGTCGCCCTTCGCATTACACCAGACGGGGATTTTCATCCGATTGCCCAAGAAGAAGCAATGAAGACCGCAGGGACACCCCTGGCAGATGTCTTCTGGACGCCGTGCGAGGAAAACCTCGCCAACTAGCGTTGTTGGACTTGCCGTATCGCAGCGTTCGTTTCAGGGTTCAGCCGGGCGAATGGGAGGCGATCGGCCAAAATGATGATTGATGAAGATACCGGTTTGAAACCGGACACACCATGGCACCTCTGGTTGGCTGGCATACTGGCTGTACTGTGGAACGCTATGGGCGCGTTTGATTATGTGATGACGCAAACGCGCAACGAAGCCTATCTGGCCAGCTTTACTGAAGAGCAGCTGGCGTTCTTCACCAGCTTCCCAACCTGGATGGTGTTTGCCTGGGCCACCGCGATATGGACGTCGGTGATCGGCAGCGTCCTTCTGCTGTTCAAAAGCAAGTTCTCCGTGCCGGTATTCGGCATCTCCATTGTCAGCATGCTGATTTCGTACTTCCACAATTACGTTCTCGAGAATGGCGCTGAGCTGATGGGCGCGGGCGGCCTGTTATTCACCGGCGTGATCATCATCGTGGCGTTCGCGCTGTTCTTCTATGCGCGCGGCATGGCGAAACGTGGTGTGCTTGCCTAATCGCCCGGCGCTTCGGGCGGACGACGGTCGCGTCCGAAATTCACCTTTGCGCTGTCGAGACCCGCATCAAGGATCGCTTTGCGGATGCCCCGAGCGCGGGTGAACTCACGCATCAGCTGATCGCCGTCGCCATGGCGGATCGCTCGCTGGAGGGCGGCCAGATCTTCGCTGAACCGACCAAGGCATTCCAGAACGGCCTCGCGATTGTGCAGGAACACATCTCGCCACATGGTGGGGTCTGAGGCCGCGATCCGCGTGAAGTCGCGAAAGCCGCCTGCCGAATATTTCACGACCTCGCCTTCATCCACGCTTTCCATGTCATAGGCGGTGGATACGATGTTGTAGGCGATCAGGTGCGGAAGGTGCGATGTGATGGCCAGAACACGGTCGTGGCGCGCCGCAGGCATGGTCTCGACCCGCGATCCAAGAGCGAGCCAGAACTGCTCGAGCTGGCCTACGGCGTCGTCATAGTCTCCACCGCGGTCTTCAAATGGGCATAGGATCTGCCAGGCCCGTTCAAACAAGCTTGCAAAGCCGGCTTCGGGACCAGATTGCTCCGTTCCTGCGATGGGGTGGGCCGGGATAACGTGCACGCCTTCGGGCGCGGCCGCGTCCATCGCGGTGGCGGCCTGTAGCTTCACCGATCCGACATCGGTCAGAATGTCTCCGGGGCCCATTGCAGGTGCTACGGCCTTGGTTGCCTCACCAACCCGGCCGACCGGGACGCACAGGAAAACACAATCTGCTCCTTGGGCGGCGGCCTCCGCGGTATCGAACACCTCTCCGATGTCCAGTTCGCCAGCCTTGTCCCGCACGTCTGCATCGGCATCGAAAAGACGGATGTTCAGGGCCGCCCTTTGCTTTCGAACTGCGCGGGCGATGGAGCTGCCAATCAGACCAGAGCCGATAATCGCGATGGTGCCGAAGATAGGCGAAGCCATGACTACTGCCCCAGAAACGCGTTCAACGCGTCAATTAAAGCGGAATTCGCGTCCGTTGTGCCGATCGAGATGCGTAAACAGTGCGGCAACCCGTAACTGTCGAGACGCCGCACAACTATGTCACGATCCCGTAAATAGGCATCCAGTGCGGAAACAGCCTCGGGGCCGTCCAGGGGCAATAGCAGGAAGTTGGCCGCGCTGGGAACAGGGGTTAGCCCCAATGCCGTCAGCGTGCCAACCAGGCGCTCCATCTCAACGGCATTGTGATCTGCAGACGCGTCACCAAAAGCGGTATCGAGAATGGCGGCTTCAGCGGCGGCCTGGGCTGGAGCGGATACGTTGAACGGTCCGCGCACCTTATTCAGGGCGTCGATCACGGTTTGCGGGCCATACGCCCACCCCACGCGTAGGGCAGCCAGGCCGTGAATCTTTGAGAATGTCCGTGTGGTGAGCACGTTCGGGGCAGAGCCGGCGAGTTCAAATCCACCTGAATAACCGTTCTTGCGCACATATTCGGCATATGCCCCGTCGAGCACCAACAGGATGTCATCGCGCAAGCCTGCATGCAGACGCATCACGTCCTCATGCGGCAGGTAGGTTCCTGTGGGATTGTTCGGATTGGCCAGGAAAACCAGGCGCGTGCGATCGGTCACAGCGTCGAGCAATGCATCTACATCGGCGCCATACTCGGTTTCCGGCGCTGATATAACCGCCGCGCCCGCCTGCTGTGCGATCAACCTGTAAACCAGAAACCCACTGGCGCTCTGGATCACCTCGTCGCCCGGCGAGAGATAGGCTTGGCCCAGAAGCTGGAACACTTCGTCGCTGCCAGCGCCAACAAAAATGCGCGCAGCATCCAAGCCGTAAACAGAGCCAATGGCATTGCGCAGGGCAACGCAATTGCCATCCGGATAAACCTCCAGCCGCCCGAGTGTGTCTTCCAATGCCTTACGGGCGGATGGCGAGCATCCAAGCGGATTTTCATTGGATGACAGCTTGTGACCGCCGGCCCTTTTTGGTCCATCACCGCCCTTGTAGAGGGCAACCTGTTCGAGATGTGGTCGGGGGCGAGGGCCGGTCATGGATCGTGTCAGCTTTGTTGCAAGGCAAGCTGACTTGCGCGCAGGCGCGCCCGTGGTCAAGCCATCGGCCATGGACAGGGCCGCGCGAATTTCTAAAAGGGCGCATGGCAAACACCGCGCGACCCACTGTTGAAACACTTCAAAAGTTGACCCTGCCGGGCCCGCTCGCCCTCGATTGCGGTCAATCACTGGATCATGTGGACGTGGCCTACCAGACCTGGGGCACGCTGAACGAGGACAAATCGAACGCGATCCTCGTCTGCCATGCGCTGACGGGGGATCAGTTCTGCGCCGAATCCAATCCGGTCACGGGTCGGCCCGCCTGGTGGCCGCGCATGATCGGGCCGGGCCTTCCGGTTGACACTGACGCATATTTTGTCATTGCAACAAACGTCCTGGGCGGCTGCATGGGCACCACGGGCCCAGCAAGCCTCGCCCCGGATGGCGCGCCATGGGGAACGCGGTTCCCGGTGATCACCATCGCCGACATGGTGCGCGCCCAGATCGGTCTGCTAGATGCGCTTGGCATCGACACGCTATTTTCCGTGCTCGGTGGATCGATGGGCGGGATGCAGGTGCTGGAATGGGCCATCCAGGCGCCAGACCGGGTGTTTACAGCCATCCCGATAGCCACATCAGCGCGCCATTCGGCGCAAAACATCGCGTTCTATGAAATTGGGCGACAGGCCATCATGTCAGACCCCGAATGGAAAGATGGCGTTTATCTGGCCCTGGGCACGCAGCCCGGACGCGGCCTCGCCATCGCCCGCATGGCCGCACACGTCACTTATGTCTCTGAAGATGCCTTGAAGCGAAAGTTTGACCGAGATCTGCAGGATCGCGATACCAACAGTTTCAGCTTTGACGCCGATTTCCAGGTGGAATCCTATTTGCGCTATCAGGGCCGCAGTTTCACCGATCGGTTCGACGCCAATTCCTATCTCTACATTACCCGCGCGATGGATTACTTCGATGCGGCTGCAGCGAAAAGTGGCCGACTGGCCGACGTTTTTACAGGCAGCAAAGTTCGATTCTGCCTGTTTTCCTTCAGTTCAGACTGGCACTACACGCCGCGAGAGGGGCGCGAGATTGCGCGCGCGCTCATCGCGGCCGGCACGGAAGTCAGTCATCTGGAAATCGAAACCGACAAGGGTCACGACGCATTTTTGCTGGAAGAACCGGTGTTTGAATCTGCCTTGAAGGGCTTTCTGGACGCAAGCGCGGTGCGCAGGGGCCTGGCATGATCGTTCTCGCACCCCGCGCCGACCATCTGGCCATTGCGGCGCGCGTGTTCGAATGTGCCCGTGTCCTGGATGTCGGGTGTGGTGACGGTGCACTGCTGGCGTTGCTGCGTGATACACGATCTGTGGATGCGCGCGGGCTTGAACTTTCCAGCAAACAGGTCGGCCAGGCGCTCAGCAAGGGTCTTTCTGTGATCCAGGGGGATGCGGAAGCCGATCTTGAACTGTTTCCGGACGACAGTTTCGATGTGGCGATCCTGTCGCGCACCATTCAAAATCTGCGTAATCCAGCCGGGATGCTGGCCGAACTCCATCGGATCGCGCCCGAAACACTGGTCTCTTTCACCAATTATGGCCATTGGCGAAGACGTTTGCAGCTTCTTGTGAAGGGCGAGATGCCCGGTCGTACGCCCTGGCACCGATCCGACATGCTTCACCCCTGCACGGCAGCTGATCTGATAAAACTAGCCGATG
This sequence comes from Pseudomonadota bacterium, assembly GCA_039815055.1. Classification (GTDB taxonomy): domain Bacteria; phylum Pseudomonadota; class Alphaproteobacteria; order Caulobacterales; family Hyphomonadaceae; genus UBA5336. Next base: position 8,527 of record JBCCAA010000076.1, read on the forward strand.
AGCACGGTCTGGGGGTCGTTGCAGCGGCCCATTTGACCGTCGATGATGTGGGGCGATTCCGCACAGGCGGGTTTGGCACGCTGAATTGGCGGGCCGATGAGATTATCCTGCACCTCAAGCGGAAATGATGCGGAGGCTGACATGGTCAACACAACCCCGGTGCTTTCCGGCCTGAAGGGGCGCTGCCATGTTTGCGATGAAGGCAGCGTGTTTGCCGGCTATCTCAAGCTGAAAACCAATTGCGACGTCTGTCAGACCGATTTCTCAGCCGCTGACACAGGTGACGGCCCGTCCTTTTTTGTGATGTTCGCCGCGATGATCCTGTTTGTACCATTCTTCATGATGCTTCCGCTCATCGGCTGGCCATTACCGCTGCTTGTGCTTGGTTTTGCACTTATCGGCGCGGCCATGATGGCTTTCATCCTATGGGGCCTGAGGGTCGGCAAAGCGATCCTCCTTAATCTACAGCTCGCAAACGGAGCTGAAGAGGCAAAATTCGAGTAGCAGAAGACGCTGCCTAGGACGAAGACCCCGAGCCCGGAAGGAAAGGCGACTGCGATGGTTGGCCTGGAGGTTGAGTGGGCTGCGCCGGAGCGGGTTGCACGGGCGGCTGCGGCGGCGCTGCTGCGGGAGCGGGTTGAGCTGGCACGGCAGGTTGCGGCGGCGCAGATGGGTTCGAAGGCGCCCCGGCGGGCTGATGCTGTGTTCTATACAGCTGAACAAAGTCGACCGGGTCGATCAGCAACGGTGGGAACCCGCCTTCCCGCGTAATGTCGGCCATCAACCGGCGCGCGAACGGGAACAGCATACGAGGACACTCAATCAGCAGCGTGGCTTCTGCCTCGGAGTCCGACATACCAACCACTTGAAACAGGCCGCCATAGTCCAACTCGATGAGGAACATCGTTACCGAAGGCGTATGGGCTTTTGCCGATAGCTTCAGGCTTACCTCGTAGATGCCATTGCCTTGTTTATGTGGGACGGCGCTCACATCAATGTTGAGATCGATGTTTGGGCGCTCCTCGCCAGGGTTGGTGCCCGGGTTTTCAAACGACAGATCTTTCACGAACTGACTGAGTGCGCGCAGCTGGGGTCCAGAAGGGGTCGGACCGCCCGGTTGTTGCGGTGTTGCAGGGGTCTGGGGGGCGCTTGTGTCGCTCATGTGGGTCACTTCCGCTTTGGTCAAAGACGCGATTGGGATACTGTGTCGATAGCTCGACTGGCGCCGGGCTGTCACCTGCCCTATGTGAGGGGTCAGTGAATCATTCTCAAGCGAAGCTTACATGATCGAAGTTCTCATCCTCGCCGCTATTGCGCTTTTTGTGTTATCGCGTCTCTACGTCGCGCTCGGTCGCGATGATGGGCCCCCGGAAGGACGCCCGCGCGTTCCGCAGCCCGGCCCAGCCCCTGATCAATCGGAACCGGGCGACCCGACCTCGATAGAAACGTTCCAGCAAGACACCCAAGAGCCGCACTTCACTGGCCCGGCTGCGGGCGGCCTGGAGGATATCTATCGCGCCGACAACGGGTTCGAGCCACGCGGCTTCGTTCAAGGCGCCCGCGCAGCCTACGAATTGATTGTCGAGGCCTTCGCCAATGGCGAGCGTGATGTGTTGCGCCCGCTCCTCGACGATGATGTCTACGAGGCATGGGACGCAGCAATCGATGCGCGTGAAAACGCCCAGACCGAGCCTTGGCGTCTTTTGCGTCTCAAGAAGGCGGACATTGAAGATGCCAACCTGAATGACAGCATGGCACGGGTTACGGTTTTGTATGAAGCCGATCTCGGCGATGGCGAAAAAACCCGAACATCCAAAGAGTTATGGACGTTCATGCGTGATGTAACGTCCGAGAACCCCAATTGGATCCTGGACGATGTGAACACGGCTGGCTGACGCGCCAATCGAAGCGCGCTAAGCCTTCAGGATGCAGACCAGATGTCACATCCTGCTCGTTCTAGCGGCCTGGCTTTTGTCAGGATGCACCACTGCGCCGACGCCTGTGCAAAGCCCCGTTCAGGAGGTTGAAACTTTCACACCTGAGCTCAAAGTGCCGTCCACGTCTGACGCCTTTCTGAGCGTGAGTGTCTGGGCGGATGCGTCTGTGGTCCCAGGTCTGGAAGCCATGCGCCGCAGTTGCTCGACATGGAACGCCAAAGCTGCCGATCAGCTGCTCTCCCGCCGCGCCCCATGGGCAGGCACCCCGGCTGACTGGCGGGGTTTTTGTGAAGCACTTTCGCTGGTCGAAGACGAAGATGCTGCCCGCCGTGTGATTGAAGCGCTCGCCGTACCGGTCGAAGTACGCAGCCCGGACGGCGCATCCAGATTCACCGGGTACTTCGAGCCAATGATCCCGGCGCGGCGCGCACCGGTTGGCGTCTTCAATGCGGCCGTTCCCGGCCCGCCGGCCGATCTTGTCCAGACAGATAATGGCCCGTCGCAACGTTTGCCCAACGGCAGCCTGCGTGCGTATCCACCGCGAAAGGACATTCGCCCCGACGCGGGCGGTGTGTTGGGTTACGCCCATCCAGCGGACGTTTTTTTTCTGCAAATCCAGGGATCTGGCAGACTTCTATTCCCGGACGGGTCGACCGTTCGTGCTGCGTATTTCGCCCATAATGGCCAGCCATTTCGGTCCACCGCAAACTGGTTGCTGGAGCGCGGTGAAATCGGCCGGGGCGAAGCGTCCATGCAGGGAATAAAGGCGTGGATGGACACTGCGGGCCCTGACAAGGCGTCCGAAGCGATGAATGCCAATCCGCGTTACGTGTTTTTCCAGGAACTGCCCGAAGGAGACCCTGACCTTGGACCGAACGGCGCCATGGGCGTGCCGCTCACAGCACTTGGCTCCGTTGCTGTGGATCCGTCCGTGTATCCGCTCGGCCTTCCCCTGGTGGTGTCGACGACGGCACCCGGGCTTGGCGGAGACTGGTCGGGGCTTGTCTCTGCACAGGACACCGGCGGTGCGATCAAAGGCGTCGTGCGCGGAGATATTTATTTCGGCACGGGTGAC
>JBCCAA010000133.1:0-3669 GCA_039815055.1 Pseudomonadota bacterium
CGGGGTTGGCGCTCGCATCCGGCATGGGCGCGATCAGCGCAACGCTTTGGACGCTGCTTAGCCCCGGGGATGAGCTGATCGTCGACCGCACACTTTACGGCTGTACATTCGCCTTCATGAACCATGGTCTGGCCAAGTTCGGCATCACTGTCACCCATGTCGACCTGACCGATCCGACCCAACTGGAACAGGCGATCAGCGCCAAAACTCGCGTGGTGTATTTTGAAACGCCCGCCAATCCGAACATGCGGCTCGTCAACATCGCCGCCATCTCAGCCATTGCGCACAGCGTCGATGCAACTGTCATCGTCGATAACACCTATGCCACGCCCTACATCACTCGCCCGATCGAACACGGGGCCGATCTGGTGCTGCATTCAGCGACGAAATACCTCGGCGGGCATGGCGATCTCGTGGCCGGGCTCGTGGTGGGGCGTGCCGAGGCGATTGCCGAGATTCGGCTGGTGGGGATGAAGGACATGACCGGCGCGGTGATGGCGCCCTTCAACGCGCTACTGGTACAACGCGGCCTGAAGACCCTAGCTCTGCGCATGGAACGCCATTCGGCCACAGCGAAAGAGGTCGCCGCGATGCTCACCGATCACCCGATGGTGACGGCCGTTCACTACCCGGGCCTGCCGGGCTTTGCCCAATATGACACGGCGCAGGCACAGATGTCCCTGTCAGGCGGCATGATCGCCTTTGAGATGGCGGGAGGTCTGGCGGCCGGTCGCACACTGATGAATGGGTTGCGCCTCATCCAGCGAGCGGTCTCCTTAGGAGACGCCGAAACCCTGATCCAGCATCCGGCCTCCATGACCCACTCCACTTACACCCCTGAGGAACGCGCGCATCACGGCATCAGTGACGGGCTCGTCCGATTGTCCATCGGCCTCGAGGATGCTGACGACATCCTCGCCGATCTCGACCAAGCGCTTTCGCCCGATCAGGTCGCGCTCGCGGGCTAGATCCGCGCCACTTTTCAGACCATCATTCAGACGGCAACCGTCTGGGGAGACCACATATGTACAGCATCGGCATCGGGCCCAACCTGCGCAAATCCGCCTATTTCGACGCGACCGTGCGCGACGGCGTGCGCAGCTTTTCGGTCTACAATCACATGCTGATCCCCGGCCACTTTGGCGATCCGGACGCGGAGTATGACCGGCTTCTGAACGGGGTCGTAATGTGGGATGTGGCGGCCCAACGTCAGGTCGAATTGCGCGGTCCAGATGCAGGGCGGCTCGTGCAATATCTCACCCCGCGAAACCTCAGCAAGACCCGCGTGGGTCAGGGCCGCTACGTGCCGCTCTGCGATTATGACGGTTGGGTCATCAACGATCCCGTGCTGCTAAAATTGGCCGATGATCTCTATTGGCTCTCTGTCGCGGACAGCGATATCCACCTCTGGGCCGCAGCGATAGGTCAGGAAAAGGGCTGGGACGTGGCGGTCAGCGAACCAGACGTCTCCCCCCTCGCCATCCAGGGCCCGAAATCTGAGGATGTGGCTGCCAAGCTGTTTGGCGAGCACATCCGCAATTTCAAATACTTCGGGTTTGCTGAAACAGATCTGAATGGCATTCCTCTGGTTCTGGCGCGGTCCGGCTGGTCCAAGCAGGGCGGGTTTGAGCTTTACCTGAGAGACAGCGCGCGCGGGGCGGAGCTATGGGACTTGGTCAAAGATGCAGGGCAAGATTTCGGCATCGGGCCCGGCGCGCCCAACGATACGGAGCGGCTGGAAAGCGGGCTCATCTCCTACGGCGCGGATATGCGGCTGCAAATCCATCGCGCGAACCCTTTTGAGATGGGGCTGGGCAAGCTTGTCGATCTCGACGGCGGGTTCGATTTCGTCGGCAAGAACGCCTTGGCGCGCATCGCCCAAGACGGGCCAGCGCGACGGCATACTGGCGTGATCATTGCAGGCGATCCTACGCCGCCGGGCCATCAGGTGCCGATCATGTCAGGCAACGAAGAAATTGGTTTCGTCAGCGAATTCGCCTTCTCCAAAAGGCTCGGCAAGAACATTGGCGTGGGTTTGATCCCCTCGGAGTTTGACCCCGCGGCCTCCTTCGATGTTCAGGTCGATGGCGCCCGCTACAGCGCTGCGCAGACAAGCGTGCCGTTCCTCTAAAGCCTAGTCCAATCGGGTGGACGTATCCTTCACCCGCCGGATGGGAATCGAGCTTTCAAGCGACGCCACGCCTGTGAGTTTCGTCAGCCGTCCGGTCAGGAACCGTTCAAACTCCTTGAGATCCTTCACCGAAAGGCGCAAGAGATAGTCAAAGCTGCCTGTCATCAGCCAACAATCCACCACTTCGGGGAACTGCCGCACCTTCGCTTCGAAGGCATTCAGCCGATCATCGATCTGACGATCAAGCCGCACCGACACGAACACGCTGAACGGGTGGCCAATCTTGGCCTCGTCAATCCGCGCGGTGTAGCCCGTGATCACCCCATCCTGTTCCAGCTTCTTGATGCGCCGCGCACAGGGCGTAGGCGAAAGGCCGACCTGCTCGCTCAACTCCTGATGAGTAAGGCGCGCGTCTTTCTTCAGCGCCCGAAGAATCTTTAGGTCAATCGCATCCATGTTTTGAGAATATTAGGGATATCCTGCACTGTACATTACATTTACAGGTTATTCCCGCGCAACCCTCGCCATCTGCGCGCTATTTGGCGGATGTCTCCACCTAGGCTCTGGTATCCACGTGATATGACAGAGACACGCACCCATCTGAAGACCATTGAGCAACGCCTTTTGTGGTTGAGCCACTGGATGATCCACAACGCCAATCACCTCCGGCCCAAGGCGGACGGGATCAAAGTGGGCGGCCATCAGGCCAGCTCCGCCTCCATGGTGTCGATCATGACAGCGCTCTACTTCACCGCGCTGCGTCCCCAAGACCGGGTGGCCGTTAAACCCCACGCGAGCCCGGTGTTCCACGCTATGCAATATCTGATGGGCAATCTGGATCGCGTCCGAATGGAGAACTTTCGCGGGCTTGGCGGCGTGCAGTCCTATCCCAGCCGAACCAAGGACGTCGATGACGTAGATTTCTCCACCGGCTCCGTCGGGCTTGGCGTCGCGATCACCTCGTTGGCCTCACTCGTGCAGGATTTCGTGATGGCGAAGTCCTGGGGCTCCGAGGTGCAGCCCGGGCGCATGGTGGCCCTGGTGGGAGATGCTGAACTGGATGAAGGAAACATCTATGAGGCCATGCAAGAGGGCTGGAAAAACGACCTGCGCAATTGCTGGTGGATCATCGATTACAACCGTCAATCGCTCGACGGGATTGTGCGTGAGGGCCTCTTTGAACGGATCGAGAAGACCTTTGACGCCTTCGGCTGGCACGTCGTGCGCGTCAAGTACGGTGCTCTGCAGCGCGCGGCCTTTGAGGAACCCGGCGGCGATGCACTGCGCGACTGGATCGATGCCTGTCCCAATCAGGAGTATTCTGCCTTGACCTATCAGGGCGGCGCGGTGTGGCGCGAACGACTTATGGATGATTTGGGCGATCAGGGGGCGGTATCGAGCCTCATTGAAAAGCGCAGCGACACCGAGCTTGCAGAGCTCATGGAAAACCTCGGCGGCAACTGCGTGCACACGATGGCAGAGACTTTCGCCGGCATCGACCATGACAAACCCGTGTGTTTTCTGGCCTATACGATCAA
>JBCCAA010000161.1:0-2430 GCA_039815055.1 Pseudomonadota bacterium
CCGCGCTTTCCCCATAACACGGCGCATACATCCCGCGGCTTCCACCTTGTCAGATTTGTTAACGCGGGCCAGACCGCCCAACACAAACCTAACACACTGGCCCGCATCAAAAAATCTTAGACAAACCCGTCATTCGTTTCCAAGCACCCAATGACGGCAGCACCACTGAAACCGGACACTCGCGTTAAGCGTAAGCTGGGGCGAGCATCTTAGGTCAATCGTTCTGGCACCCGCGCCATGCTGCTCCATTGCCGGGGCGACTGGCCGTACATCCGCTTAAACTCGCGGCTGAATTGAGAAGAGCTTTGGTAGCCTACGTCCCAGGCTGCCTCCGACACGGTCTTTCCTTCGGCAATCTTCATTGCGGCGTTGTTCAGCCGCATGGATTTCACGAACTGTATCGGAGACATTGTCGTGGCTTCCTTGAACCGCCGATGGAAGACCGCGCGGCTCATTCCGACGTGGTCGGCCATATCGTCGATGGTGACTTGTTCGTTCAGGTGGGTTGAGAGGTAGTCGATGGTGCGCGCGATTTCGTTGCCGACACCAAAGGCCCGTCTTGCGGCGGCCCCGGCCTCGCCCTTGAGTACCGCGTAACACAGCTCGCGTATTCGCCCCTGCCCGAGCACCTCCAGATCAACCGGATTATCGAGCAGATCGAGAAGCCGCAGCAATGCCTGCGTGAAGCCACCATCCCAGGACGCCAATGCCAAAGCCGATGGTGCGCCGCCCCTCGCTTGTCTGGTGCCACCGGCGGCGGTCTCGATCTCCATGGTGAGCTCGCGCATCATCCGTGGCTCCAGCGTAATCACCACGCCGAGCAGAGGATCCTCCTTGGAAGCCAATGGCGTGCCCGCCTCTACCGGCAAAGTCATGGGGCACAACAGGTATTTGTCGCTGCCATAGACGTGGTGCTCACCGTCCAGAATAGCTTCCTTGGTGCCACTGAGAATAGCCACCACCGTGGGCTCGTAGACAGCGGGCACGCAGGGCATAGCCTCGGTCACTCTGAAAAGCTGGACGCCTTTCAACGCGGTTTCGACGAGGCCTGCCTTGGGCAGATGCCGCACGATAAGGTCTTTGATTTGATTTTTGATCATGCACTTTAGCTGGCAGAGAGTCTTCATCTTTGCAATGGGGTTGAGACGATTGGGCAAGTAATGGAGAGGATTTCGCCTGTTTTAGCGCCCAGACCAGTTCTATCTGTATATCCAAGCAACAACACCTCAAACCGCCAGTTTGGGCTGGCAGGAGACAGAAAATGGCAGATACAACATTCGGACCCAAAGGCTGGACACCCGAGCGTCTGGGCGACCAGTCAGGCAGAACCTACATCATCACCGGTGCCAACACTGGCGCAGGCTTTCAAGCCGCGCGCATTTTTCTGAAGAAGAACGCCAAGGTGGTAATGCTGAACCGCTCAGCCGAGAAATCCGAGGCGGCAATCGTAGACCTGAAACAGGAATTCGGCGCGAAAGCCGACGTGAGCTTCATCCGCATGGACCTGTCCGTTTTGGATAGTGTGCGCGAGGCGGCCGAAGAAGTTCTGAAGACGGTGCCTCGGATCGACGCGCTGATCAATAACGCGGCCATCGCGCAGGTGCCGACGCGCAAATTGACCGTCGACGGGTTCGAAAGCCAGCTTGGCACCAACCACTACGGTCATTTTCTGCTCAATGGCCTGCTACTTGACCGCATAGCCGAAAGCAAAGGTCGGATTGTTGTCGTTGCCAGCCTCGGCTACAACATGGGTCTCAAGACCATCAAGTTCGACGATATGAATTGGGATGAGGGCTACGGGGCAAACACCGCCTACTCACAAAGTAAGCTGGCACAGATGATGTTTGCTTACGAACTGCAGGATCGTCAGGCCGCTGCGGGGCGCAAGGATGTCGAAATCTTCGTCTGCCATCCGGGCTCATCGGCCACATCGCTGATTACGACAAGCGGCAGCAGGTTCATGCGAGCCATGTTTCACATTATGACCAAGACTCCTTTGGTCCAGACCGCCGAGCAAGGCTCCTACCCGGAGGTCATGTGCGCGACAGAAGACGGCTTGGAGCAGCGCGCCCTCTATGGCCCTACCGGCCGTCTGGAAGTCGTAGGACCCGTTGGCAAAGGCACCTTGAACGCTCACGCCTACGACAAGGACGTCATGGCACGGCTTTGGGATGAGTCCGAAAAAGCCGTCGGATTCGATTGGAAACTCTGACCAGTTGAAAGAAGTCAGTTGCCAGCACACCATCCGGATAGCGGACATTGGTGCGTTGTGCAGCATCCGGGTGGTCTGGGCTCAAACCCGACCTTCACCGCACTCGCGAAAGGTTTGGTTTTTCGAAGTGTCATCCCAAGACCCAGACCAGTGCAAAAAGTGTCATTGCTCCGGCGCCGATGGCTGCAAAGACATTGCGCGTCCACATACCGACGCCC
>JBCCAA010000109.1:0-5483 GCA_039815055.1 Pseudomonadota bacterium
CATGTCCAGCCGCAAAAACTCATGCATGCTGAACTGGCGCAGATACCCGTCTTCCGATGCCGCCAGCAGCGTATCCGTGCCGGGTAGATAGGCGACGTCTACAAAGCTCTGATTGGCGATCTTGAACGTTTCAACCGGCCAGGGCTGGTCAACTCGCCAGACGCGAACGGTGCCGTCGCGCGCGCCGGAGGCGAAATAAGTCCCTTCCGCATGGACATCCAGCGTCAGCACCCAGCCTTCATGACCTTCATAGATCTGGAGCGGTTGCGGGGTTTTCGTGTTCCATAGCCGGATCGTGCTGTCATCGGATGCGGTCAGGAATCTCTGCCCGTCCGGAAGAAAGGCGACATCGCGCACCCAATCTCCATGGCCGCGAAAGTCGAGTGGTTCTTCGCTGCGGTCGATCCGCCAAAGCCGGGCTGAATTGTCAGCTGAACCAGAGACGAAATAGTCACCACCGGGGTGGAAGTCGACTGACAGGACACTTGCGCCATGGGTGCCTGAGGTGTCGTCATGGCCGCCAAATGTGTCGAGCAGGGTGCCCGATTGGACATTCCACAATTTGATCGACTGATCCGCCGAGCCGGTCAGAAACCTGCGACCGTCCGCGCTGATGGCGATGGACATGACGTTTCCATTTGGATGGCCGTCATAGGCGCGGACGGGTTGCCCATCTGCAACGCGCCAGAGAAAGACACTGCCATCTTCATGGCCGGTCAGAACGTGTTTCTTGTCCGGCAGGAAGCGGCTCGAAGAGATATTCGTGGCGGACCACTCGGTATCCAGCGCAAAGTCATCTTCATACCAATCGTCTTCAAAATCGAGGAATTCGTCATCCTCGAGAAACGGCTCTTCGAACTCTTCACTGGCGATCTCTTCCGGTGCGGGGTCGGCAGTGCCAGGCTCCGCTGTCGGGGCAGCGCTCAGCATGGCTTTCGCCGCGGCGCCGTCGAACACGAATGCCTCGCGTGCCTTGCCGAGGCGATTGAGCAGACCTTCACCATCCACGGTGCCAACAACATACATCACCCCGTCTGGACCGACGGACAGATGATTCAGACCGAATTCGCTGTGACGGCGATCATCGTCAGACCCATCATCACCGACGTTCCAGGTGCGCAGTGTGCCATCCGGAGTGGCTGTCATCACAAGGCGGCCAGAGTTGGCAAACGCGGCGCCAATGACCGGCTCCGTGCCATGGGGCAGGGAGACCGCTGGTTCAGGATTGTTCAGGGTCAGCATTGGCACGTCTCCGCCGAACTGCCACACTGCGGCCTTGCCATCGACCGATGCGGTAACGAACTGCGATCCTGTTTTATCGAAGGTCGTCACGGCCACATCGGAGGAGTGAAACTGGGACTGCGCAATCGGCATGTCGTCGCCCGCGACCCAGAATCGGACTGATCCATCGCTGAGCCCCACGGCCACGACATTCCAGTACGGATGGATCGCGAGCGACGTCACCATCTCTTCGGGATGGGTGAAGATCTGCAACGGCTCGGTGCTGCCGGCCTGCCACAGACGGACCTCGCCATAGTCATCTCCGGTTGCGATCAATGAGGCATCGGCATTGGTGGCCACCGCGTAGAGATACGCGCTGGGACCATGATTGTAGGTCACTTCAGGGTCGAGGTTTCCAATCCTCCAGACCATGGCGCTTGAATCATCGGATGCGGTAATGAACCGTTCGCCATCGGGAAGAAACATGACATCACGAATCCAATCCTCATGGCCGATTGCTTCAAACACCCGTTCGCCGGTCTCAATGTTCCAGACACGTCCGATGAGGTCGAACGAGCCTGAGACCAGAAGGGGTTCGGTGGGGTGGAAATCCAGCGCGGTGATGAAGTCATCATGGGCTTGGATTGCCAGGACAGGGTCATCTTCCCCGGCGCGCCAGACATGGATCATGCCGTTCATGGACGCGGTGGCATAGAGTCCTTGAATGGAAGGGTGCGCTGCCAGCGTGGTGACCTCATCGCCCATCCCGAAATCATCGTCGACCTCCAGAACATGGCTGACATCATGCATATCGCCTAGCCGATTGTGGACGATGGCGTGCTCCAGCGCAGCGCGGGCCGATGGATTATCATCTGCGCCGATCAGGGGCAGGCTGCCCTCGCCACTGGGGTCTGCCGCCAGCGATAGCAGGATGGCGCGGGTGTACTGGTTGGTTTCCGCCTGGCGCACAGCCGTAGCGGCCAGGGCGTAGGAGATGGACTGTTCAGCCACCACGGCGCGCTGGGCGGACCAGATGGTAGTCGTGGCGCCGACCACGCCGATCAGCAGTGCGGCGGCCAGCCCCATCACGGTGGCGCGGCGCCGGCGTTTTTGCTCATCCTGGGCGACCGACAGCGCCTCTTCCTGCTTTTCCACCGCTTCCTTGGCCTGGTGCAGAGCCTGTTCGCGCGCTTCCAGATCGGCCTGCGCCTTGGCTTGCAGCGCCGCCTCGGATTGCTCACTGAGCTCGATATAGCCGGCCACGTCTGCTGGAATCGTCGCATCGTCAGGCTTGCGGCCGGCCCAGTCTCGAGCTTCGGCCAACTCTTCGCCGCGCATCAGCAGGGCGTCGACCGGATTTTCCGCGTGCTGGCGGGCGCGCGCCGTCAGCCGCGTGCGTTCCCGCGTCCAGGAGAGGTCCGTGCGCAGCCAGCTTTCCAGGTCCTTCGCCCCGGCAAACGGGCCAGAGCCTGGCTTGTTCGGATCGGCATAGAAATAGATGTAGTTCAGCGCAGCCAGTTGGGCCGGGGGTGTCACATCGGTCAGCGGACCGATGGTGATGGGGATCATCGGCTTGCCAAGCTCTTCGGCCTTGGCCACTTCCCAGGCGCAAATCGGCGATCCCGCCGAGGTTTCGGTGAGGATGAACACTACCTTGTCGCATTCAAACAGCAGGTTACCCAGCCGCTCTTCCCACGGCTCGCCCGGCACAATGTCGTGGCGGTCGAGAATGGCATCAAAGCCTTTGTCTTCTAGCAATTCCAGGATCTGGTCGGCCCAGCCGACATTGGCCCTGGAATAGGAAATGAAGACTTTAAGCTTGTCGCCCGCATTCTGCGAAGTATCCACCACGTCCCTCCCAAGACGAATTCCACAAACCCTACGCCGCACATGAACACGTGGCAATGCGATTCGCCTGCTTGCAATCAGGCGCTCATCGGCTATCCCGGCGCGGACCAGAGAGAAAGACAGACGCCCCATGACCCAGCCTAAGAAAGTCGTCCTTGCCTATAGCGGTGGCCTCGACACCTCGATCATCCTGAAATGGCTCGAGACCGAGCTGGGCTGTGAAGTTGTAACCTTCACCGCTGATCTGGGGCAGGGCGAAGAGCTTGAGCCCGCGCGCCAGAAGGCGCTGCAAATGGGCCTGGCCGAGGACAACATCTTCATTGAAGACCTGCGCGAGGATTTCGTGCGCGATTATGTGTTCCCCATGTTCCGCGCCAATGCGGTCTATGAGGGCGTGTACCTGCTCGGCACATCCATCGCCCGACCCCTGATTGCCAAGCGCCAGATCGAGATTGCCGAGATGGTTGGAGCCGATGCGGTATGCCATGGCGCCACGGGCAAGGGAAATGACCAGGTGCGCTTTGAGCTGGGCTATTACGCGCTCAAGCCCGACATCAATGTCATCGCACCGTGGCGGGACTGGAGCTTCAAGTCCCGCACCGATCTGCTCGCCTTCGCCGAGGAGCATGGCATCTCCGTGCCCGGCGATAAGCGCGGTGAGGCGCCGTTCAGCGTGGATGCGAACCTGCTGCACACCTCGTCCGAGGGCAAAGTGCTGGAGGACCCCGGCGTCGAAGCGCCGGACTTTGTGTTCCAGCGCACGGTGGACCCGGTGGATGCGCCCGACACGCCCGAGACGATCACCATCGGCTTTGAAAAGGGCGATGCGACGAGCATCAATGGCGAGGCGATGAGCCCGGCGACACTTCTGACGGCGCTGAATGAATATGGACGCAAACACGGCATTGGCCGGCTCGACCTCTTGGAAAACCGCTATGTCGGCATGAAATCGCGCGGCATTTACGAGACGCCCGGCGGTACGATCCTGCTGGTCGCCCATCGCGGCATTGAGCAGGTAACGCTGGACCGCGGCGCGGCGCATCTGAAAGACGAGCTGATGCCGCGCTATGCCGAGCTGATCTATAACGGCTTCTGGTGGAGCCCGGAGCGCGAAATGCTGCAAGCCGCTATCGACCACAGCCAAGCCTATGTGACCGGCGAGGTAACTCTGCAGCTGTATAAGGGCGCGGCGCATCTGGTGGCGCGCACTTCGCCCTATTCGCTCTATTCAGAGGCCCATGTGACGTTCGAAGACGACGCCGGCGCCTATGACCAGAAGGATGCAGAAGGCTTCATCAAGCTGAATGCCCTGCGGCTGCGGCTACTGGCGGCAAGGGATAAGCGGATCGGGCGGAATTAGCGCGCATGGCGAGTGAACACTGGTCAGACGAAGAAAACGATCTCATCGTTGATGACTATTTCACAATGCTCGCCGCGGAACTCGCCGGGAAAAAGTACGTTAAGGCGCACCACCGGCGTGAGTTGTTGCCCAAACTGAAAAGTCGCAACGAAGGCGCTGTTGAATTCAAGCATCAGAATATCAGCGCTGTTATGCTGGGCATCGGCCAACCCCTTATTGTGGGATACAAACCGGCGTCGCAGTTCCAGTTGTCGCTTGTGGATGCTGTCTTGCGGCGATTGGAACACAATGCACCGTGGCTTGATCCCCAAAAAGTCAGAAACTTAAGCTCTGAACGTTCCGTTCGAGATCCGGGGGCACTTTGGGTTGGGCCGCCTCCAGCCCAGAGGAATGAACCGCCTCCGATTGATCCACAGCTCATGGCGGCCGTGGCGCGGAAGTATGATGTGGCTGAGCGTGACGAAAGGAACCGTGCCCTAGGGACAGCTGGGGAAGAACTCGTACTTGACTTCGAGCGGTTCCAATTGCGCCAGTTTGGTCGAGCCGACTTGGCGGACCGAATTGTTTGGACCTCTAAAGAGGACGGCGATGGGGCGGGCTATGATATCCAAAGCTACACACCTGATGGTTCCGATCGTTTCATCGAGGTAAAGACAACCAATGGATGGGAGCGAACGCCATTTCATGTCAGTCGGAACGAGCTTCGAGTTGCCGATGAGAAGCGGGATTCTTGGTGTTTATTGAGACTGTATAGCTTCGCCCGCGATCCGAAGGCATTTGAACTTCGACCACCCATGGAAAAGCATGTTGAACTCACGCCAACCAGCTTTCTTGCATCACTTCGATAGCAAGAAGGGCGGGTTCAGCGGTAGCGATACCCGCCATCTTAGCCTACCTCACCAAAACCACCGGCGGGTCCAGACTCGCCCTACTCCCCGCGCCCCGTCATCCTGCGGCTTGACCGCAGGACCCATCTCTGGGGCGAGCCTCGCGCCTGATCGTGGGACGTGTGCCGGATGTTATAAAATAGAGATGGATCCCCGGCTCGTCGGCC
>JBCCAA010000060.1:0-17000 GCA_039815055.1 Pseudomonadota bacterium
GCGGGCGAGGATGCCTATCTACAGGGCGAGCCGCGCCGCGAGGATTACAAATGACCGTGCTATTGATCCTGGGTGGAATTCTGTTTCTTGTCCTGATGGCGTTCACGCTGATTGCGGCCGACCATGACGATCCCGACGACCACGACAATGACGGTTTCTTCCGCTGAGTATCTCGCAGCCGGACGCTGCGTGTGCTCAGCCTGCCGGAGCGACGCCATACTTGCTGGCGATGTAGATAATCCCACCGATTTGGGCCGCGAGACTGGTCAGCACATTCAAGGTGACGATAACCGCCGAGAGCAAGGTTGCGCGCCAGATGCGCCCGAACCGGGAAACCTCTGTAAACAGCCCGCGATAGCCCGTCTGGAAGTCGGTAAAAAAGGAGACCACCGCAAGGCCGATACCAAACGCGGTGACCAGGGATTGAGGCATGAACATCATGACGGTCAGGAAGATCGGCATCAGGCTGGCGCTCGGCACGATCACGCCAAACAGGTATCGCTGGCGCTGTGTGATCGAGGTTTTCTCGCCCCAGACCCCCCAGGCGAGGGCCAGAAGCACCATTGTGATGACCTGAAGGATGGGCACCACACCGAAAACGAGGAACACCGCCTCGATCCCAATCTCTTCGATGGTCATGCCCTCCGGCACCATCAGGCCTGCCTGGGTGAAACCATCTGCATAGGCGCCGATCATGCCCTGGCTGCCGCCGAGCCACCAGAATCGCAGGGCAGAAAACAGCGCAAAGAAAGAAAGCCAGAGCCTGATCGATGGTGTGAAGCGATCGTTCCAATCCGGAGTACGTGCGGCGGCGAAATAATCCCGCGGTCGGGTCCAGAGAGCGGCGACGGACCGCAAACCCCGAATGTTCAAGCCCAGAAGGTCCTCGGCCATCGAGTCCAGAGAAATCGAGGCAACCTTGTCGTCTGGATGTTTCGTGGGCTTCGGATTTTCCACCTAAACCCCCACCACTTCGCCTCGTGCGGCTTCGGCTTTGACCCAGCTGATAAAGGCGCGGACATCGGGCGACAAATGCCGACCCTTGGGCCAGACCATCCAGTAGGAAAAATCAATCGCGGTGGACCCGTCGGCAAAGGGCGCGACCAGCCGGCCTGCATCCATCTCGGCCTGGGCGATCGCCCGTTTCGCCAGGGCCACACCGCGCCCGCTGGCGGCCGCTTCGATCACCAGAACCGCCTGGTTGAAGCGCGCGCCCCGACTGGCATCCACGCCGGAGACATGGCGCGCCGTCAGCCAGCTGCCCCAGTCTGGGCAAGAGGGATCATTCTCCGGGCTCTCATCATGGATCAGCGTGTGTTTGGCGAGGTCTTCCGGCCGGCGAAGCGCATCGGCGCCGCTGAGAAGCGCCGGGGAGCACACTGGCAGCACGCTCTCTTCGAGCAGCTTTTCCACCTTCAACCCGTCATAGCGGCCATGGCCATAGCGGATCGCGATGTCGGCGTCGGCGGTGTTGAAATCGGTCAGCTGCATGTCGGCCGATACCCAGGCCTCGATTCCGGGATGGCTCTGGTGGAAACCATCGAGCTTTGGCGCCAGCCATTTCGCGGCAAAAGACGGCGCGCAGGAGACCATGACACGGCCACGACGGGCCGGCGCGCGCATGACGCGGCCCGCTTCGCCGATCTGCTCAAAGGCGTCGCGCACCAGCGGCAGGCAGGCCTGCGCCGCATCTGTCAGCAGAACTGAACGGCCCGTGCGCTTGAACAGCGGCGTGCCTGCATAGTCTTCCAGCTGGCGGATCTGTTGTGAAATCGCGCCAGGCGTAACGTTTAGCTCGTCTGCCGCTTTGGTGAATGAAAGTTTACGCGCCGCCGCCTCAAAGGCACGCAGCGCGTTCAACGGGGGCAGTCGGTCGTCTGTGTCAGCCATATGCAATAGTTTTTCTGATAGCTCGCTGTAGGGGTCGCCGGTTGCTGGCGCGGCGTCAAGCGCCAATTTGCAAACTGAGATAATGACGTCGTCGGAGCCCCAATGAACATCTTCCCTGCCTTCTTCGGAATGGATGGCGCCCACACGGTTGTGTTCGGCAGCGGGGAAGAGGCTGTGCGCAAGGTGCGCCTGCTGGCCAAGACACCGGCTGAGATCCGCGTGATCGCTGACATCATCGAGCCAGACATGGCCGCTGAGTTTGGCGACCGGATTGTCCACTGGCAGCCAGCGGATGCGCGCCAAGCGTTGGACCGCGCAGCGTTCACCATCGTTGCGCTGGCAGACGACGCTGAAGCCGAGCACGCCATCGGCCTGGCCAAATCGGTCGGTGTGCCGGTGAATGCGGTCGACCGGATCGAGCATTGCGACTTCACCGTGCCTTCCATTCTGGATCGGGGTGACATCGTTGCCGCCGTTGCCACAGGTGGCGCGGCGCCGGTTCTGGCGAAATCGGTGCGCACGCGGCTGGAAGCGCTGATGCCACAACATATTGGTCAGCTGGCGTCGCTTGCGAAGTCGCTACGCCCGGACGTGGCGGCGCGGTTGAGCGATGGCGCAGATCGCCGCCGCTTCTGGGAGGCTGCGCTGAACGGCTCCGCCGCTGAGCGCGCCTATGAAGGTGATCTTGCTGGCGCTGAGGCCGAGATGCGGTCGCTGCTATCGAATTTCGGCGCTGCGCAAGGCGTGGTGCACATTGTCGGCGCCGGGCCGGGTGATCCTGAACTTCTGACCCTCAAAGCTTTCCGCCTGATCCAGCAAGCCGACATCGTGTTCCACGACCGGCTGGTGAGCGGTGAGATCATGGATCTGGTGCGCCGCGACGCTGAACGCGTCAGCGTCGGCAAGTCGAAAGGCGATCATTCCGTGCCCCAGCCACAGATCCACGAATTGATGATCGCGGCGGCCAATGACGGCAAACGTGTGGTTCGCCTGAAGGGCGGAGACCCGTTTATCTTCGGGCGCGGCGGAGAAGAGCTTGAAGCCTTGCAGGATGCTGGCGTGGATGCCCATGTCGTGCCTGGCATTTCGTCGGCGCTTGGGTGCGCGGCATCGGTCGGCCTGCCACTGACACATCGCGACCATGCCCAGACGCTGACCTTTGTGACCGGCCACGCCCAGTCTGGCGGTGTGCCGGATCTGGATTGGCAGGCGCTGGCGCGCCCGGCCCAAACCGTGGTCGTGTTCATGGGCGTCGGCACGGCGCCCGTGATTGCCGAACAGCTGATTGGGGCGGGGCGTGCGCCGTCCACACCGGTCGCTGTCATTGAGAATGGCACGAAACCGAACGAAATTCGCGTGTTTGGCACGCTTTCAGAGTTACCGGGCCTGATTTCCGGGGCTGGCATCAAAGGTCCGGCTCTGCTGGTGATTGGTGAGGTTGCCGGCCTGCCCATCGAAGCGCGCGCCGCTGCAGCGCTGAGGGCCGTGGCATGACATCGGTTCGCCCAAAACTGAAACCTGACGTGCCGAAAACCGTCACCGCGTGGGAAACCGCTTCAGGCGACGTGATCTATATCACCGCCGAGTATGGCTGGACCAAAGATCCTGCCGGTCTGGCTGTGTTCACCGGTGATGCTGCCGAAGCCGCCCTGGCGGCCGCGAAGGGTCAGGAAGGTCACGTCACCGATCCATACTTCATGGAAGTCACCGCGGACGGCGAGATAACGGGCCGCGAGACAATCCGCGAGACCATTCGCGCCGTTGGTCCCAGCGTGCACCCGCAGTTTGCCAAGACAGGAGCGGCCCAATGACTGAACCCGTTACCAAGCTCACGCTCTATGGCAATTCCGAAAGCGGCAATTGCATGAAGCCGCGCTGGACCGCCGATGCGCTCGGCCTCGACTATGATTGGGTCGAGGTGGACATTTTTCAGGGTGAGACCCAGACCGATGATTTTCTGGCGCTGAACCCGGTCGGCCTGGTGCCTCTGGCGGTTTGGCCAGACGGGCGTCGCCTGCCGGAATCCAATGGCATCATGCTGTATCTGGCCGAACAGGCAGGCAGCGATCTCATTCCAGCAGATGCGTTCGAGCGTGCGCAGATGATCAGTTGGTTGTTCTGGGAGCAATACTCCCACGAGCCTTACATCGCCGTGCGGATTTCACGTTTGCACTATCGCGGCGTGCCTGAAGATGAGCTGGACCCTGATCTGCTGGCCAAAGGCCGGCGTGCGCTGGGTGTCATGGAGATGCAACTGACCTACACCGACTGGCTTGTTGGTGATGCGATGACGTTGGCGGATGTGGCTCTGGTTGCTTACACGCGCCGCGCCCATCTGGGTGGATTTGATCTGGGTGAGTTCCCAGCCGTTGCGCGCTGGGTTCGCCGAACGGAAGCCGCCCTCGGCCTCGACCATGCGGGGGACTGGTGATGTGCGTTTCGACTGTTTTTGCTCGGGGCTATTCACGGCTAGCGCTGCGGCCCCTGCGCCTGCGCGTTGCTTGTGTTGAGGCTGCTGCACCAAGACCAGTCAACAGCCTTGAGCGCGATCCATCGCGAAACGCAGTGAAGCGGGGATCAGAATAAAAGTGTACAGGTATGACGAATTTGACGCCCAATTGGTGCGCGACCGGGTCAGTCAGTTCCGCGGCCAGGTAGAGCGGCGTCTTTCCGGCGAATTGCTGGAAGACGAGTTCAAGCCCCTGCGCCTGCAGAACGGGGTCTATCTCCAGCTGCACGCCTATATGCTGCGCGTTGCGATCCCCTATGGCCAGCTGGACCCGGCCAAGATGCGCAAACTCGCCCATATCGCGCGCAAGTATGACCGTGGCTATGGCCACTGGACCACGCGCCAGAATGTGCAGTTCAACTGGGTCGCGCTGAAAGACATTCCCGATGTTCTGGAAGAGCTGGCCGAGGTGGAGATGCATGCCATCCAGACCTCCGGCAATTGCATCCGCAACGTGACCAGCGACCATTTCGCCGGCGCGACCGCCGATGAGATTCTGGACCCGCGCCCCTGGTGTGAGATCATCCGCCAGTGGAGCACGTTCCACCCGGAATTCGCCTTCCTGCCGCGCAAGTTCAAGATTGCTGTGACGGCGGCCGAGCATGACCGAGCGGCTATTCGTGTCCACGATATTGGCCTTCATATGCGCAACGTAGATGGTGTTGTGGGCTTTGAGGTCCATGTCGGCGGTGGCCAGGGCCGCACGCCGCACATTGCCGCCAAGGTCAGCGATTTCGTGCCCGAAAGCGAGATCCTAGATTATCTCGAGGCCATCTTGCGCGTCTACAACCGGTTCGGACGACGCGACAACAAGTACAAGGCCCGCATCAAGATCCTGGTGTCGGAAACCGGCGAGGCTGAATTCACGCGGCTGGTCGAGGAAGAGTTTGCGGCCCAGCGAGAGTCTGAGAAAATCGCGCTCCCCCAGGCCGAGATCGACCGCATCACAGCCTACTTCACCCCCCCGGCATTGCCGGAAAAGCCAGCGTCCAGTGATGCGTTTGAGCGCGCGAAGGCCGCTGATCCCACCTTCGCCTTGTGGGCAGAGGCCAATCTGAACGCTCACAAGGTGGCGGGCTATGCGTCTGTGACTGCCAGCCACAAACCGGTTGGCGGGATCGCAGGCGATGCCACCGATGCGCAGATGGATGTGCTGGCGGATCTGGCCGATGCGTATGGCCAAGGCGACATTCGTGTCACCCACGCCCAGAATGTGGTGCTGGCCCACATCGCGCTGGACGATGCTTACGCGGTCTACACCGCGCTGGACAAAGCAGGCCTGGCGGCGCCGAATGAAAGCCTCATCAGCGATATGATCGTTTGCCCCGGGTTGGACTATTGCAACCTCGCCAATGCCCGGTCGATCCCGATCAGCCAGGAGATCGCGCGCGAATTTGCCAGCTATGAAGACCAGGCCGATATCGGCCAGCTGCACCTGAACATTTCAGGCTGCATCAATGCCTGCGGCCACCACCATGTCGGCCATATCGGTATTCTCGGCGTCGACCGCAAAGGCGAGGAATTCTACCAGATCACGTTTGGTGGACGCGCCGACGAGAAAGCCGCAATTGGCGAGATTGCCGGGCCGGGCCTGCGCGCCGAAGAGGTGCCGACAGCGCTGCGCCGCGTGGTCGAACGCTATCGCGGTCTCAGAATCCAGAATTCCGAACGTTTTATCGACGTGCTTGAGCGCGTTGGAACAGATCCCTTCAAGGAGGCTCTTTATGCCGCTGATTAAAGACAATGAAGTGCGCCAGAATACCTGGATTTACGTGGAAGATGGCGATGTTGGCGCCACGCCGAATGGCATCAGCGTACCACTGGACGTGTTACTGGATGATCCAGCGCCGCTCTATGCCCGCAACACACCGCTGGGTGTGCGCCTGCAGCCCGAAGATGATCCGCTTGACCTGGAGCCACACCTGGACCGGCTGGACCTGATTGAGGTGTCGTTTCCAAAATACACCGATGGCCGTGGCTACAGTCAGGCCCAGCTCTTGCGCCGGCGTATGGGCTACACGGGTGAACTGCGCGCGGTTGGCCATGTGCTGCGCGATCAGCTTCTCTATATGCACCGTTCAGGGTTTGATGCTTACGTCACCGACAGAGCGGGCCTACCTTCAGTGATGGAAGCGATGGATGAATTTTCATCGTTCTATCAACCCGCTGCGGATCGGGCGCAGAGTGTGTTTGCTGCCCGCCACGGCCTTTAGAAGGCAAGACGTCCTATGCCCTATGCCGACTCGATCACCCGGGAGCTTGAACCTGTCGCAGACCGGCTGTCGCGCCTGAATGGTGAGTTGCGCGACGCATCTGCCCAAACGGTGCTGCGCGCGTCGATGGTGCGCGAATGGCCTGGCGACCTGACCTATGTGTCGAGTTTTGGTGCTGAAAGCGCGGTGATGCTGGCTTTGATCGCCGATGTGAAGCCCGATCTTCCTATCGTGTTTATCGATACCGGGATGCATTTCCCCCAGACGCTGGATTATCGCGATACACTGATTGATCGTTTGGGCCTGACCGGTGTGCGCAATTTCGCGCCCGATACCGCTGAAGTGGCCGCTGAGGACCCGACCGGCGGGCTGCACAAAACCAATCCAGATGCCTGTTGCGCCCTGCGCAAGGTGCGCCCGCTTGAGCCGGCGCTTGAGGGCTTTGAGGCCTGGATCACCGGGCGCAAGCGTTTCCACGGCGGAGCGCGGCTGTCTTTGCCGGTGTTCGAACACGCCAATGGACGCTTCAAAGTGAACCCGCTGGCCAATTGGACCGGCGATGATGTGGATCTCTTTTTCCGTAATCGCAAACTGCCACGCCACCCTATGGTCGCGCAGGGCTTTCCATCGATTGGCTGCTGGCCGTGCACACAGCCGGCCACCGATCCGGGCGACATCCGGTCTGGCCGTTGGGCTGGCCAGGAGAAATCCGAATGCGGCTTGCACGTGGACAAGCAGGAACGCCCGCGGGTTTTCTAGGGCTTCAGCGCGTTACCCAGCCAGGGCGACGAGCGGTACCGCCGTCGTCCGCTTTGCCACGCGGATGATGATCCGCGACTGCACGTCTGACACAAGGGCCGAGCCCAGAAGTTTATCGCGCAGGAACGCGTCATAGGCGTGCATATCGGTGGTAAGGACGTGGATGATATAGTCCACAGCGCCGGTCACCGTCATGCACTCAATCACTTCCGGCCAAGCCTGCACCAGATCTTCAAAGGCTTCCAGATTTTCGCGGCTTGGCAGGGACAGTTTAACGTTCGCGACCACTTCGAAATCCAGGCCAAGCTTTTGTGTGTCGAGCAGGGTGACGCGGCGGGTGATGATGCCCGCTTCTTCCATGCGCTTGATGCGCCGCCAGCAAGGCGAGGACGACAGACCAACACGGTCGGCAATCTCGGCCACGGATAAGGCAGCATCCGTTTGAATGAGGTCAAGAATGCGTGTGTCGATCGTATCTAGCTCGTCAGACAAGTTTCTTTCCCTTTGCGGCTGTTTTGAGGGACAGTCTTCCAACACGCTGCATAATTTCCTCATCGCGTGCAAGATACTTCGCATACCGACGGCATGGTTCATGCGCAAGTGCGATATTTTCGTCGCGCTTCAGGCCTTTTGTGACCTTTTCAGGCGCGTTTCGCGCAATGTGATGTAGAGGGTCGCCGAAACGATGATCGCAGCGCCAAGCCAGACGAACGGGCCCGGCAATAGTTTGATCATGGCGAAATCGACCACCGCTGCCATGGGCAAGCGCAGATAATCCATGGGTGACAGAAAGCTGGCATCGCCGACCGACATGGCGCTGACATAGGCATATTGGGCGCCCAGACCGGTCAGCGACATGGCCAGGATTTGCAGCCAGGTCATCGCGTCCGGCCAGGACCAGTACCAGATCGCCCCAGGGATCAGCAGGATGGTCGAGAGCAGATTGGCCCAGACAATCAGCTGCAGCGGCGAATGGGTGCCCGACAATCGCTTCACCAGGATGATGGCACCGGCAAAGAAGAAGGCGCTGGCGACCGCAAGCCCACCCGCCAGCCCGAACGCCTGGTCATTCGCGCCCGCGTTCGGCAGCCAGAAAAAGATGACCCCGGGCACCACCATCACCAGCACGCCAATGAACCCAACCATCACAGCGCCCCAGCGTCGCGGGCCAACGGCTTCACGCAACACAATTGCCGCCAGGATTGTCACAAACAGAGGCCGCGAAAACGACAGGGCGTTGAATTCTGCCAGGGGCAGGCTGAACAGGTCCGAGACAGCCACCAGCGACAAGATGAACCCCAGCGTGCCGAACATGCTGCGCGACAGGATCAAGGGCAGTTGTTGGGTGGCCAGAAAAGACGGCCCCCGGCGCAGCAAGATCGGTGAGACCGCCAGTAATCCGATGAAAGACCGTGCGAAGGCCAGCACCATCGGGTGTGCTTCCCCGGACGCCAGTTTGGCGAAGGTCAGATAGGCCGTGAATCCAAGGCCCGACAACACCATCCACATCGCACCGCGCAAATTGCCAGACAAAGGGGGTGTGTTAGGATCGCGGTTGTTTGGGCTGACAGGACTATCGACCATGGCGCGCTTTTCCCGAGAGGAGATCGAAGAAATCGACCGTCTCTGGCGCGCTGTGCCCGAAACCCATGTCTGGACAGGCTGGGCCGCAGCAGGGGAGGCGCCGATCGAAGTGTGGATTTTCCGGACCCAAGCCCATTGGCGCCGCTTCCCTCTCCGCAAGACGGATGACGGTCGCTACGCCCTCCATATCGAAACCGGCCGCAAAGTGGCCGACGCCGACACCTTAAAGGCGCTGCTGGAGCGGGTCGAGGCGATTCCCGGATTGAAAGTGATCGAAGGCGGCTGACGCCGCTTTATTTGCCGCCCTTGCCCGACAGGGCTTCAAGCTGGCGCTGCATTTCGGCCATCTGGGCCTGCATCAGTTTCAACGTACGCTCTGACGGGGTCTCAATCTCGTCATCGTCGTCGATATCGCCATCATCCAGCTTGGTGTCGCGCGGGGCCAGTGCCGGATTGAACATGCGCATGGTGTTTTCAAACATCGCCATGTTGCGCTTGGCCTGCTTGTCGAACAGGGACAACGGGCTGGCTTCGCCAAGGGCAGACCGCCAGCGTTCCTGGGCCTCGGCAAACTGGTTCATCGACATGTCGAGCCAGGCGGGCAGCATGGATTGCGCACCGCCGCCGTAAAATCCGATCAGCTGGCGCAGGAAATTCAAGGGTAGGGCGCCTTCGCCCTTTGTCTCATTCTCGTAGATGATCTGGGTCAGCACCGACCGGGTCAGATCATCGCCGGATTTGGCGTCGCGAACTTCGAAGTCAGCGCCCTTGCGCACCAGCTCTGACAAATGCTCAAGCGTCACATAGGACGACGTGGAGGTGTCGTAGAGCCGACGGTTCGCATACTTCTTGATGATAATGGGTCCGTCGCCCTTGTGCCGCGCCATATGTGTGTCCTTCAAAGAGTGCGGGTGCAGCAATGAATGCTGCTTGAGCGGCCAATGTGACACAAAACATGCCCCGCGACCAATCTCATGTTTCTTTGCATAACAAAACACGCTTAATGTGACGTTGAGGCAACCAAACTAATTCTATCATTACGGGAGACACTTATGGCACGCACGGCACTTGTGACCGGTGGCACACGCGGTATCGGACGGGCAATTTCCGAACGCCTGAAGCAGGACGGCTTTCAGGTCGCGGCCAATTTCGGCGGCAATGAAGACGCAGCCCGGAAATGTGCCGACGAACTCGGCATCCAGTGTTTCAAGTTTGACGTGGGTGACTATGGCGCTGTCGGCGAGGGTATCGCCAAGATCGAAGCCGATGTTGGTCCGATCGACGTGGTCGTGAATAATGCCGGCATAACCCGTGACGCGCCGTTCCATAAAATGAGCCCGGAGCAGTGGGGTGAAGTGATCAATGTCGATCTCAACTCCGCCTTCAATGTCACTCACCAGGTCTGGGGCGGCATGCGCGAGCGCGGCTTTGGCAGGGTAGTGAACATTTCCTCGGTCAATGGCCAGAAGGGACAATTTACCCAGGCCAATTATTCCGCCGCGAAGGCCGGTTTGATCGGCTTCACAAAAGCGCTGGCGTATGAAGGTGCCAAGAAGGGTATCACGTCCAATGTTGTGGCGCCGGGTTATATCGACACTGAAATGCTGCAGGCTATGAAGCCGGAAGTGCTCGAAACCATTATCTCGGGCATTCCTGTTGGACGGCTTGGCAAGGCCGAAGAGATCGCGTCCATGGTGGCTTACCTGGCCAGCGAGGAAGCGGCATTCATTAATGGCGCAACCATGACCGTCAACGGTGCGCAGTATATCGCGGGCTAGAGCATATTCTGCTCAATGAGAGTCGGTTGGACGCTTGCCTTTTCCGCCAGGATCGTCGTCGCGCGGCGGTCCGACGATGCCAGCATCGCCGCACGACACGCTTCTAGCCCTGACGAAAAATTCAAGCGTCCAACCGACTCTCATTGAGCAGAATATGCTCTAGCTGCTGCGCCGCACAAACTGTTTGACAATCAACACCAAGGAGCCCATTGACCACGCAGTCGATGTAAGCGCTCTTTTGTGGGCGCGCATATGGGATGGCGGCGTGAAGCACGCGCAGGGCAATCGGCCCTGAACTTGCGCCAGGACCCTTCAGACAGCTCCTTTGAAGAGCGTGCCCCCTGTTTCACGCGGGTCGGCCAATAGATTTTTGCCGCGCATCTGGTGTCTGCCGGATGGCTGATCTTTTGTGCGGCCTGATGTGAGAGTCACCTGATGACACAGTTTTCCGATTTCGGCCTGGCCGAACCCATTCAACGCGCCCTGGATGACCAAGGCTACAGCGAGCCCACACCGATCCAAAGCCAGGCGATTGGCCCGGTCATGGAAGGTCGCGACGTGCTCGGCATTGCGCAAACCGGCACGGGCAAGACGCTCGCGTTTGCTGCACCGACGCTGCACCGGCTGGCCAGTTCGCCCAAGCCGTTGAAGTCCAAATTTCCACGCACCCTGGTTCTGGCGCCAACGCGCGAGCTTGCCCGCCAGATCGCCGAGAGCTTCAGTGCCTATGGTGCCCATATGCGGTTGAAGATCGATTGCGTCTTCGGCGGCGTGAAGATCCACAAGCAGATCCGGTCCCTGTCACGGGGTACAGATGTGCTGGTGGCAACGCCGGGTCGGTTGCTTGACCTGGTCGATCAACGGGCGGTGGACCTGTCTGCGATTGAAACGCTGATCCTGGACGAGGCCGACCAGATGCTTGATCTGGGCTTTATCCATGCCCTCAAGCGCATTGCCCAACTGGTGCCGCAGGAACGCCAGACCCTGTTCTTTTCGGCAACGATGCCGAAAACTATCGCGACCCTGTCAAAGTCATACCTGACTGACCCGGTGAAAGTCTCGGTCACCCCGATTGCCACGACGGCGGAGCGGGTCGATCAGTCGATCATGTTCGTGCCGCAAAAGGCCAAGCCGGCCCTGCTGACGCACATTCTGAAACAGCCGGATGTGCGCAGCGTGCTGGTGTTTACCCGCACGAAGCATGGCGCCGACCGCCTCGTCCGCCAGCTTGACAAGGCTGACATCGAAGCCGTCGCCATTCACGGCAACAAGTCCCAGAACCAGCGTCTCAAAGCGCTGGATGCGTTCAAGGGTGGCAAGGCCTGGGTGCTGGTCGCGACCGATATCGCCGCGCGCGGCATCGACATTGACGGTCTCACCCATGTCATCAACTTCGACCTGCCGAACGTGCCGGACCAGTATGTCCACCGCATCGGCCGCACCGGTCGGGCTGGCGCCAGCGGCGTCGCCATTGGTCTGGTTGCGCCAGACGAGCGGTCATATCTGAAAGACATTGAAAAGCTGACCCGCCAGGCAATCCCGGTTTCCAAACTGCCCGAGGGCTTTGAGATGCCGGCGCCGATCGACATGGCACCGGCTGAGGGCGAGCGTCCTGCGCGGCGCCAGGGTGGTGGTGGCGGAGGTCAGAACCGCAGGCGCCAGGGCGGCCAAGGCGGCGGCGGTGGTGCCCGTCCCGATGGTCGCGGCAAGCCCCAAGGCGGTGGCGGTGGTAAACCGCGCACTGAAGGTGGCGCAGCGCCCAAGGGTGATGGTGCACAGCGCAAGCGCCGTCGGCGTAGAAAACCGGCTCAAGCCGCAGCTGAATAGCTCAGCGCCCGCCGCACGTGTCGGGAAGATCCAGGGGCGAGGTCAGTTTGGCGCGCAGATTGTCGATACAATCTTGCGTCTGCGTGCCGATGGCAATGCCTTCCCCGCGTCGCGCTTCGATGGTGTCCAGCGCCAGCAGAAGCTCGACCCCGGCTTCCCGCGCCGGGTCATCAAGCGTGTTCAGCATGTAGAGCATATTGAACCTGCCCGACGCGCTCAGCTGTTCCAGATTGGCGATGCTCAGCTGATCAACCAGAGCATTCGCCATGTCTTCCCGGCTCTCTGGATCGCCATCGCGCAGCAAGGTCGCAACCTGCTGGCCAGCTAATAAACGGGTCGAACGGTCGGCAGAGTTCAGGTCAATCGCCAACCTGCTGGCTGCAGCATTTGCGATCTCGTCTCGGCCCGGCAGAGGTATCGTTGGCTCAACCACGATCTCTCCCCGGTCACTCGCTTTGAGGGTCGCGTGAACCAGCGTGGTTTCGGCGGCTGCTTCGGCTTCATCCCTGTCCGCCTTGGCCTGCAGCTCAGCGGCGAGTGCTTCGGCTTCGGCGCGCGCGGCACGTTCTTCGGCCAACTCAAGTTTTCCATCCGATATCTGTGCCTGGCTTAACGCCCAGATGGCAATAATGCCGGCAATCGCCGTCAGCGTAGAAGCCGCCAGCCCAAACCGCCAGAGTCGCCCTCTCACCTGCCTGCGCTGGTGATCAAGCTCAGCGTTTTCGCTGGCTTCCAGATACTCAAGAACCTGCTCTGAAACCGCAACATGAGGCGGCACCGGCAAGGCGCGCCAGGCTTTGGCGTGCGCAAGCGGATCACCGCGCATGAGATGGGCGCTCGCCCGCCCGCCGGACAGCCAGTCGCGGGTTCGGTCCAGCAAGCGGGATTGTTCGCGCACCCAGTCAATATCGGTGTTCAGCGCATCGACCAGGCGCTTGATGCCTTCGGCCACTTCTGGCTTTGCCACCGCCCCTTCCACGGGGATGGACAAGACTTGCAGGCGGGCGATCTCTGGTGGCGCAGATTCAGGATCCGACCCGTCGATGAAGACCGGCAGCACACGCCGCCCGCTTTCGTTGGCCAGTGTCAGTTCATGGCGGCAGACGTCTGAGCCAAGCCAGTGCTTGGACACCACGCAAACGGTGGTATCAGCGCTGGCCAGGAGGTGCTCCAGCCGCGCTTCCCAGCCCTCGCCGGCTGTAATGCTTTTGCGGTCGATAAAGATCTCGAACCCGCACGTCTCCAGATAAAGCTTCAGGGCATCCACGAAGTCCCGATCTTCACGCGAATAGGACAGGAATACCCGGGCCCGTGGCCCCGCACCCGGACTCACCATCTCAAAACTCCTTCGCTCAATGAACCCTAGCCAATCGCCTTGATGGAGGAAACAACTCATCTTTCCGGTCTTTTCCCGCAGCAAAGCTGGCCTAGCTCTGGTGACGTACCACTGGCCAAACAAGGACGCGCTATGACCTATGTTCTGATCCACCATACGGGCTGCGGCTCGTCGAAGAAGGGCCTGGCCCTTTTGCAGGAAAACGGCGTTGAGCCGGAAATCCGAAAGTACATGAATGCATCGACGCGCCTGTCTGAGGATGAGTTGCGCGACATCGCCAGCAAGATGGGCGAGGGGCCTCGGGCATTTCTGCGCGAAAAAGATGCCGAGAAGTTCGGTCTCGGCGCGGATGCCGATGATGACACCGTCTTCGCCGCCATGGCCGAAGAGCCGAAGCTGATCCAGCGCCCAATCGGTATCAAAGGGGACAAGGCGGTGCTCGGCCGGCCCAATGATAAATTGCTGGAAATCGCGTGATAGGTGAAATTTCACGAACCATCCAAATCAGGCTGAAAGACGCAGCGGTGTAAGGTCATGCCTGAATTTGCGATAGGTTCCGCCATGACCCTTGCCCTGATTGCCGCTTCTGCATTTGCCGCTTGCGCCGTCTTGCTTTTGTTTGCCCTGCCAATGGCTGTGGCATTGCCAGGCCAGCGCCTGAAACGGTTTGCGAAATCGGACATGCAGTTCATGGCCGGGTGCACAGCCACGCTTGCGGCTTCTGCCGTGAGCGCTCCCATGATTGCCTCGGCCTTGATCTCTGGCGGCGAGAACGTGCAAACCGTGGCATCTTACGTCTTCGCGATGCGCTTCAGCCTGTAAGGCGCAGGACGTCGCGGGGGCCACCGTCTCAGCGAAGGAGCCCGCTATGGGCGTCACGAAGTCCAACCCTGGAAACTATTTTGAGGATTTCGAGCCCGGACGGGACCTCGTCCATGCCACCCCGTTGACGGTGAGCCATGGCGACATTTCACTCTACCGCGCGCTAACCGGTTCACGCCACGCCATGTTCTCGTCCGAAACCTTTGCACGCGACAATGGGTTTGACCGGATGCCGCTTGATCCGCTGCTGGCGTTTCATGTGGTGTTCGGAAAGACCGTGCCGGACATCTCCCTGAACGCGGTGGCCAATCTGGGATATGCGGAAGGCGTATTCCCGATTGGCGTCTACCCCGGCGATACGCTGCATGCGGTCTCGACCGTGATTGGGCGAAAGGAAAACTCAAGTGGCAAGACCGGCATTGTCTGGGTGCGCACGCGCGGGCTGAATCAGAACGATGAAGAGGTGATGAGCTATGTGCGCTGGGTGATGGTGCACAAGCGCGATGCCGCCTCGCCCGCGCCTCAGCCCGTTGTCCCGGAGTTGCAGCCGGTCGTGGCGGGCGACAGTCTGAAATGCAGTTGGTCCTATGCCAATTGGGATGACGCCCTGTCCGGAAGCCCGCATCGCTTTGAGGACTATGACATCGGCGAGCAGATCGACCATGTCGACGGCATGACCGTGGAAGAGGCCGAACACCAGATCGCCACGCGCCTGTATCAGAACACCGCCAAAGTTCATTTCGATGCACATGCACAGGCCGCGAGCCGGTTTGGCAAACGCCTGATCTATGGCGGCGTGGTCATCTCCATCGCGCGGGCTTTGTCGTTCAACGGTCTGGCCAACGCCGCCGAGATGATGGCGATCAATGGCGGCACCCATGCCGGGCCATTGTTTGCGGGCGACACGGTGTATGCGTGGAGCGAGGTGCTCGACAAGGCCGAGCTGTCGGAGACTGTGGGCGCGCTTCGCCTGCGCCTTGTGGCAGCCAGGAACCACCCCTGCAGCGATTTCCCGCTGACGGGCGGGGATGGGACATATCACCCGGACGTCCTGCTCGATTTCGACTATTGGGCGGCGATCCCGCGGCGCTAGGCCCCCGTCGGTGCCAGTCGTGCCCAGACGACGATCAGGACAAGCGATAGCAGCAGCAGGGAGAACAATCCCGCTGGCAGGCGCGCAAGCCAGCGTTGCCATGTGCCGGCCGCGAAAACTTTTCGCATCATCCAGATAGCGGTGCCGACAAAGCCTGCACCCATTTGCAATAACAAAAAGCCCATCACCCGATTGGCGCCGCGAGTGAAACCATCACCGCTGGGCTCAACCAAGGCAAACACGGCGAACGAGGCCCCGAACAGGACCAGCCAGATCGCCAACACCACCCAGATCAACGTCTTCCGCATCACGATTACCCTCAACACCAATGATACAGGAAATCGAGTGTGAGGGGAAATTGGGTCCGTCTGCGACTGTCGCTGCGGTCAGGCAAGCGCAGAACATCCCCACGCCAAGACGAAGTGCCCAGCACAGCTGCGCTTGCTCGGTCCAACCCGTTGTGGTGTTCTGATTGCGCAATCAACGCAGGGGATGGCGATGCGTGGGATGACTGCAATCGGGGTTTTAGTGGCGGTGGCCGGGGGCGGTGTGGCGGGCGCTGCGGCCTATTTTGGCGACGACCCGGCCAATCCCGGTAGCGTGAGCTTGGCTTGTGTGAGCGCGATGGGCCTTGCTCTGACCGTTTGGAGTGCTTTGCGACCCGTGCCGGATATCAGCGGCGTGGAAGACCGCCTCGACACGCTGGATGAGACCGCGCGTGAAGGCCAACGCAAGGACAGGGCTGAGCGCGCGAAAGACAGAATCGCGCTGAAAGCTGGCTTGGAAGGCGTTGAAACCTCAATCGGCCAAATTGGCGATGATGTTGCGGCCAAAATCACTGCAGCGCTGGAAGCGCGCGGCGCAGGCCCGGCGACCATTGAAACCGCGCTACAAAATATGGCTGAGGTGCTGGCCTCCAATGACCCCGACAAGGACGCCGCCCGCGCCGCCATTCGCGCCGGTGATGTGGATGCTGCCGAGGCCGCACTGGCCGCGATTTATGAAAAAGAGCGCGCCGCCATCGCCCTGATGGCGGACAAGGTGGACCAGGCCCGACAGGAGGCCGCCAGGACCGCCATGGAAAAAGCCTCCCTGGCCGCCACCCGCAGCGCCGCCGAAGCGCTCGACTGGTACCAAAAGGCTGCTGAAACCGCACCGGATCATTTCTCGGCACATATCATGGTCAGCC
>JBCCAA010000030.1:0-39455 GCA_039815055.1 Pseudomonadota bacterium
CAATTGAGCGACGATGGACATCTGACGTCATCTGAAGATACTTCGACCGCCTTCGGACAATACGCCACCGATAGTAGTATAACCAAGGGACAATCTCTCAGATGGTAGTTTTTCACCGCCCAGTCACCGGGCTCACAGACCATCATCCAATACCCGTGTTTCCTGCTGGCAATGGCCACGCGCCATCAACCTATCAGGAGACCGAACATGCTCAGATCCCTCATCCTTGCGATCACCGCGCTCGCCATTGTGGCCACCGGCGAAACCGCGAAGCCGCCCGCTCACGCCCAGATCCAACAGGCGTCGATGCCAGACTATATCGTGAACATGAACCGCCAAAACACGATTGTCGGGCGATGGCAGCTGACCACGCGCGATGGCACAACCACGGCAGATTATCGCCCGGACGGCACCTTCAGCGGACATGTCACGCCAACCGGATACAGCCACCAATTGCCATTCTTCGGCTACTATTCCTACACCTCGCTGGGTGGCGACCGGTTCCAGTTGACCACCCGCTTGCCCATGCCTCGAGGCAAAACCGCATTGACGCATACAGATACATTCCGTCTTGAAGCGAACGGCACCCTGCGCTCTGAATCCACGGGCGCGGTCGCATATCGCCTGCGGTGATCCAATTCAACTGGTCCCACGAAATGGACTGGCAGATCGCCGCGTCTGGAATGACCGACCCGCCCCAGCCATCAGATAGACACCATGATCCCGCGCTTGGGTGAGACCTGGTTTTCCAACATCGCTTTCCAGATCTCGGAGGCCGCTTCAGCGCCCTGAATACGCTCGACCGTGATCTGATCCGACACCAACTGCGCCAGCTTCAGGCTGGCCTCGCTGGCCTTTTGCGTAAACACGCCGGGGCCCCACTCCTTATTGCGTTTGGAGATTTGAGACGGCGCGAAGAAGAATTGGGGTGTGGCGCCCGGAAGGTCGCCAGACGCACCACCAGCTTCCCAATGAGTGGCCCCGACCATACAGCTCTCGACCATGTTTTCGCCGAGATGGGTGTGCAGCGTGCGGGTGAGCGAGGCATTGCCGGACATGTCGACATAGGCCGCCTTTTTGCCGGCATCGACTTGGCCTTCGTTTCCATAGGTCACAACCTGGTCGCAGCACCCAAGTGCGTTCACGAAGTCGACATTCCCCGGCGACGTCAGGCCCACCACGCTGACACTTGCCGGGCCATCTTCTTTCAGCAGCTGGGCCAGGCCAAAGCCGGTCTTTGAGGAGACTGATCCGATCAGCACTTGCTCTGCGCCAAAAAACTCATTGTCGAGGAGATAGTCGAACAGACAAAACGATGTGCCGAAGAGCGGAAACAGCAAGCACCGCTCGTCTTCGCGAGAGCGCATGGCCTCGGCTTCTCCGCTGGTGCGCAAGTACTGATTATAGAGGCTGGGAAGCTCGCGCCGGTGCGGTGTGTGGTCCATGAATGACGCCGCAACGACCTTGCCCGGCGTCAGGGCGGCATGGCTGGCCATCGGGAAAAAGCCCCATATCCGTTCGCCGACAGGCACATCGACACAGTTCGATTCCACCACATCAGCCATGCCCCAAACGGGAACTTTGCCCCACCCCTCTTCGGCTAGATAGAATTTCCAGTAGCCGATGAAGTCGCCACCAACGGCATAGCTGACATTGTTGGAGGTCAGGCCAAACTTATCGATGTGAACGCGGATTTCGCCATCGGCCAGAGGCACAGCGTCAGAGGTGACAATTTTGGTGTCCCGGTAGTTTGACCGGTTCACCCAGAGTTCCGTTGTCGCGTCCATTTAATCCTCCCAGGGGCCAGTGTTCTAGCACTTGGTCAGCAGACTATCAGGCTTTCCCCAATTGGCGATCACCAAGCTTCGGGCTATCGAAAGCGCTGCCGACCACATTCACACACGAGGCCTCCGATGACGTTTCCCGCCACACTTTTTGACCTGTCCGGTAAAACAGCCCTGGTGACAGGCGGTACACGCGGTATTGGAGAGATGATCGCAACCGGATTTCTGAAGGCGGGCGCGAAAGTCTACATCACATCGCGTAAAGCCGATGCCTGCGAGGCCATGCAGGCGAAACTGTCACAGTTCGGCGAGTGCGTGGCGCATCCATCGGACCTGTCAACCGTCAACGGCGTCAACGCCTTTGGCGATTGGCTGACAGAGCGGGAAGACACGCTCGATATCCTTGTCAACAATGCCGGGGCGACCTGGGGCGAACCTATCGAGAATTTTCCGGAAGCTGGTTGGGACCGGGTGATGGACCTGAATGTGAAGTCTGTCTTCTTCCTGACCCAAAAACTCCTGCCACAGCTTCGCGCGGCGGCGACCGCGGAAGGCCGGGGGCGGGTGATCAATATCGGCTCCATTGAAGGCTTTACGTTGCCAATGTCGCCGAACAGCTTCGCCTACCCGGCCAGCAAAGCGGCGGTCCAGCATCTGACACGCAGCCTGGCAAAGGAGCTGGCGCCCGACAAGATCACTGTCAACGCGATCTCTCCCGGACCGTTTGAAAGCAAGATGACCGCGTTCGCACTGGCGACGGTAGAAGGCAAAAAAGCCATAGGATCCATCATTCCCCTGGGGCGTACCGGAGAACCTGATGACATGATTGGCCTGTCGGTGTTCCTCGCATCACCTGCATCAGACTATGTGACCGGCGTCAGCATTCCGCTCGATGGTGGCTATGTGAACCTTCGCTAGGGCGAGGTTTTACGCGACCGGGCATCTGCCCCCCTCCCAAACATCGCTCAATGAAAATTACGCCCCGCTGGAATGACCCTCACATCACGGGGGTGTCGCCCGGCGCTGCGTGCCGGTGGGCCTTTGCGTTCGGGGATCGGGCGGAGGACCTCATCGGCGCGGTCGAGCGCATTCTTCAACGGGTCATTCTGAACATGCTCTGACAGCAGTTCCAGATCGGATGTCCGATCGATCAACTGTTGGGCTACGATATGGGTCACATTGTCGGCCGTCTGCACCCGCCCCTTCACGATCAGGATGCGCGCGCCCATGACGACGGAGCGATAGCGCTCAAACACCCGCTGCCAGACCACCAGATTGGCCACGCCGGCCTCGTCTTCCATCGTGACGAAGCAC
Organism: Pseudomonadota bacterium; assembly: GCA_039815055.1. Classification (GTDB taxonomy): domain Bacteria; phylum Pseudomonadota; class Alphaproteobacteria; order Caulobacterales; family Hyphomonadaceae; genus UBA5336. Next base: position 3,099 of record JBCCAA010000030.1, read on the forward strand.
ACACCCCCGGCTGAGCCGGGTCGCTGGCGCACAAGCACAACCCCGCCCACCATGACCCGCGATCCGTTTGGCCGCCCGCAGGCCTCTTTCGTGGTCAGGACGCCAAGCCTGCTATAGCGCTCTCGCAGGAAATGGACCGGGTGATCCTTCAGGGATAGCCGCGTCGTCTCATAATCCTGAATGACATGCTCAGAGCGCGGCATGGCCGGAAGTACAACGCTGGCATCGCGGCCCTGATCGGCCATATCGGCGGCCGCAAACAGTGGCAGGCTGGCGCCAGACGTCTCGCCGCGCACGGCCCACAGTGCATCGCGCCGGTCGAGCCCCATGGATCGGAAACTGTCCGCTGCCGCAAGCAACTCCAGAGCCCGGCGGGAGATGCCGCTTCGCGGGCGAATATGCTCAGGCGCGTCATACCCCCCCGCCCGGCAGGCCATCAGTGTTTCCACCTCGCCCTTGGCCAGGCCATCGACTTGTCGAAGACCAAGCCGAACGGTCATTCTTGTTTGACCGCCCGCTTCGCCTGCGGCTTCGCGATGGGTCGCGCTCAGGGCTGGGTTTGTTTGACCGCCCGCTTCGCCTGCGGCTTCGCGATGGGTCGTGCTCAGGGCTGGGTTTGTTTGCTCCCGGCTGCTCGATGGATCACGCTCCGGGCTGTGTTCATGGTCCCCATACGAGCACTGCGAAGGCGCAGGTGCGTCGTCGCTAGACGACAGTAGTACCGAGCAATCACAAGAACTGGGCTCAAGCGTATTGTCCCAATCCGACAGATTCACATCCACCGGGGCAATAGCGACACCATTCTCCCGGGCATCACGAACAATCTGGGCCGGGGCATAAAAGCCCATGGGCTGGCTGTTGAGCAAGGCCGCGCAGAACACATCCGGGTGGTGGCATTTCAACCAGCAGGAGACGTAGACAAGCAGAGCAAAGCTGGCCGCATGGCTTTCGGGAAAACCATACTCACCAAAACCCTTCACCTGGTCGAAACAGCGCTGGGCAAAGTCGCGCTCATAGCCGCGCGCCACCATCCGCTCGACCATCATGTCCTGATAGTTCTGGATGGTGCCAACCTTGCGAAAGGTCGCCATGGCGCGGCGCAGGCCATTGGCTTCATCGGGTGAGAATTTCGCGGCATCCATGGCGATCTGCATGGCCTGTTCCTGAAACAGCGGCACACCCAGCGTGCGGTTCAAGATCAGTTTCAGCTCATCAGGCGGCCCGTGCTCCGGCGACGGCGAAGGATACCTCGCTTGCTCCAATCCCTGGCGGCGGCGCAAATACGGATGCACCATATCCCCCTGAATCGGGCCGGGCCGGACAATCGCCACTTCGATCACCAGATCATAAAACACCCGCGGTCGAAGGCGCGGCAGCATGCTCATCTGCGCGCGGCTCTCGATCTGGAAAACGCCCAGCGTTTCGGCGCGGCAGATCATGTCATAGGTCGCGGTATCGCCCTGCGGAATGCTGGCGAGATCGTGCTCGATGCCCTTGTGCAGTTTCAACAGATCAAAGGCCTTGCGGATACAGGTCAGCATGCCGAGGCCCAGCACATCCACTTTCATGATGTTCAGCGCCGAGATGTCATCCTTGTCCCATTCGATGAAGGTGCGCTCATCCATGGCGGCATTGCCGATGGGCACCGTTTCCGTCAGCAGCCCACGCGTCAGCACAAAGCCACCCACATGCTGGGACAGATGTCGCGGAAAGCCAATCAGCTGGCGCGTCAGCGTGATGGCGCGGCGGACCATCGGATTGTCCGGGTCCAGCCCGGCATTTCGAATGTGTTCGCCTTTGATATCAGACCCGAAACTGCCCCATACCGTGCCCGCCAGCGCAGACGAGACATCTTCTGACAGGCCCAGTGCCTTGCAAACCTCACGCACGGCTGAGCGCGGGCGATAGGAGATCACCGTGGCCGTCAGCGCGGCGCGATCACGGCCATAGCGGCGATAGACATACTGGATCACCTCTTCACGGCGTTCATGCTCGAAATCGACGTCGATATCGGGCGGCTCGCGGCGCTCCTTGGACAGGAAACGCTCGAACAGGAGGCTTGTAATCGTTGGATCGACGCTGGTGATGCCGAGGCAATAACAAACCGCTGAATTGGCCGCCGAACCACGCCCCTGGCAGAGAATATCCTGACTTCGCGCCCAGGCGACGATGTCGTGGACCGTCAAGAAGTAAGGCGCGTAGTCCAGCTCATCGATGAGCGCCAACTCCTTTTTCAACGCAGCGCGGACGTTACCCGGTGCCCCGTCCGAATAACGCCAATCGGCGCCGGCCCAGGCGAGCTCTTCCAAGTGCTGTTGAGGCGTTTTGCCGGGCGGAACGGGCTCATCGGGATATTCATAGGCCAGCTCATCCAGCGAAAAAGTGCAGCGCTCGGCAATCTCTATCGTGCGCGCCAGGGCGGGCTCAAAGCCCTTGAACAGGCGGGCCATCTCCTCTGGCGATTTGATATGCCGCTCGGCATGGGCTTGCAGGCGAAACCCGGCCGCTTCAATGGTGGTGTGCTCGCGGATGCAGGTCATCACATCCTGCAAGGGGCGGCGCTCTGGTGCGTGGTAGAGCACATCATTGACGGCAATGATCGGCGCGCCGGATTTTGCGCCAAGATCGGCCAGCCGCGCCAACCGTTCGCGATTGCGGCCAGAGTAAGTGAACCGCGCCGCCAGATAGGTCTGGCCCGGGCAGCCCAGCGCAAAGTCGCGCAACGTCTCTTCAAAGGCGGGCGTCAGGTCATCTGGCGGCAGGGCAATGAAGACCTGCCCTTCCCTATGGGCACAGATATCGGCCAGTGAGATCAGGCAGTCGCCCTTTTCGGCGCGCAGTTTTCCGTGTGTCAGCAACTGGCCGAGGCGACCATAGGCAGCGCGGTCGGTGGGATAGCAGATCACTTCCGGCCCATCACTGGGCACCAGCCGCGCGCCGATCAACAGCTTCAACCCGGCGTCTTTCGCGGCGATATGCGCGCGCACGACCCCGGCCAACGTGTTGCGATCTGCCACCCCAATCGCCGCCAGCCCCAGCGCCTTGGCCTGGTGCACCAGTTCCTCACCATGACTTGCCCCGCGCAGGAAAGAGAAATTGGTGGTGACGGCAAGTTCGGCATACGGGGTCATGCGAACAGCCCATGGACATACCAGTCTGGCAGGCCGCCGCGGCCATCACCATAAAGCCCCTGGCGGAACACCCAATAACGCCGGCCTTCAGCATCCTCGATCCGGTAATAATCGCGCGCGCGGGGGAGCGCTTTGACGGGCCCGGTGTCTTGGGCAACCTCCAGATCCGCCCGGATGGCCTCGATCAGCACTGCATCGGCGCGCGGGTCGAGCTTGGGGGCAAGCCATTTGCGATCGGTCCCATCCGGGCTTCTCGCCGTCTCAGGCGCGGCGGTGTGTCGCCACCATTCCGGGCTGATGCGTTCGGGCCCATCGGCGCGCACAACCAGCCGCGTCACCCGGCGCCAGACAAAGCGTTGAGGCGGGCCATCGGGCACTTCGGCCAAAACCTCTACGCGCTCCGGGCGGGGCAGGACGCGGATCGGCCTTGGCCCTGTAGAGGGAAGACCGCCAGGGTGCCTCGGCAAGCCCCCGATAAACGGCGCCAGCCGGTCTGCGCGCTCAGGTAGATGGCTTTCGGAAAACTCGGTGACACAGACCGCGCGCGGTCCAAGCTTCGCCCCAATACGATCTGCCAGGGCGGCGACCGCGGTTATATCCGTATCGCTGGCAGCAAGATCACCGGAAAAGGCTACAGCGCCAGTCTCCATCGGCCCGACACGCCGAGCTTCCAGCACAAGGCAATCAATCCCAAAGCCGGGGTCAATCTGGTCGGTCTTTTCCTTGAAGAGCCGGAGAATGTGCTGCGGGTCGCGGGCAGGCCGGGCCAGCGTGATCGATACTTCTTCAACGCCGCCGTCGGAGCGGAAGGCAAGCAAACCATAGCCCCGTGCACCCTGTCCAAGACCAGTGAGATCTTTGCAGAGCGTGTCTGTCAGCTGCTCCAGACCCATCTGGATCGCTTCGCTGGAGGCAATCGGTTCAGGGCACTTCAGTCGGCTGGCATGGGCCGGCGGGGCGCGCAGAGGCTGCAACGGTTCACGGCGCTGACCAAGCGCCTGATCCAGACGCAACAGCACTGCGTCTACCGCCTCGCGAGATCTGAATCGCCGGACCAGCGCCTTGCGGTCGATGTCATAAAGCTGGCCGATCCGCGTCAGACCAAACCGGCGCAGCAGTGTTTCGGCCTCTTCAGACAGGCGCAGGGCCGTCACCGGCAGATCGGCAAGGCCAGCCTTCTCTTCACCGGGCGCGAGGGAAGTGCCGGGCGACAAGCGCGCCGTGGCGTGGGCCGCGCCCGGCGTGCTGGCAAGGCCGACCTGACAGGGGATATGCTGGTGCTTAAGCAGGTGCTGCACGGTGTCCAGCATGGCCGGCTCACCACCATGCAAATGGGCGCAGCCTGTGGTCTCGATCATCAGGCCGTCCAGACCATCCAAGGCCACGAGCGGCGAGAGCCGGACCATCCAGTGGCCCAGGCGCTCCAGCGCTACGGCGTCGGCGGCGCGGTCAATGTCTTGCGAGATCAGGCCAGGACAGCGCGCCTTGGCATCGGTAAAGCGCAAGGCTTCAGACACGCCATCGGCCTTGGCCAGGCTGTTGGCCGCGGCAATGCGCAGGCCATGGGCTCCGGCCTCGACCAGGGCAAAGGGGACGACCGGCTCAGGCGCGGGCGCGGCGGTCGTCTGCTTCGCCGTCAGTATGTGGCGAGCGCGTGCCCGACGCAGACGTGTCAGCGGCCAGTCCGGACACCACACAGAGAGATAGCGTTTCATCGTTCAGCTCTAAATCAAAGGCATGGCCTGCCAGGTGTGGGGCGATGCGAGAGCGCTCCAGTACCGCCCGCCAGCGGGGATGGCCCGGCGCGCGCGGATCAAACCGATTAGGCGCGGACGGACGCGGCGAGACCCGCCAACGCGCAGACGCCGCCGTAGAGCCCTGGCAGGTGTAGGGCAAAAGCAGAATGGCCGGCACACCCTGTCGACTGGAGGCCAGCGCCAGGCGGCGCGAGGCGGTAAAATCCACGCGCTCAAGCTCGGCCATCACAAGCCCAACCGCGCCAGAGCGCAAGGCTTCCTCGACCGCCCAGAGCGCGTCTGTCAGCCTGCATGTCTGAATGTGCAGGACATCGGGCGGCTTATGCTGCAGGGCGCCCAGGCCCGATTGCAAAAGCCTGCCATGGTCCAGACCAAGCGTATCTTGCGAGACAAGGACCACCGCGCCAGCCCGCCCGCCTGCCGCGGCAAGGCTGAACCCGCTGAGCGCCGCCATATCTCCAAAACGGGTCTCACAAACCTCATGGACACCCTGACGCCCCAGCCCTAATGGAAACACCGCCGAGGCGGGTTGTCCCTTCGGGCGCAGTCGGAAAACATCGGGACGAAGAACCGTGCCAATACGCATATGTTCTTATTTTGTTCTTATATCAAAGAGTCAAGTGGGGGCGCCTTTCAATGCCCCGTCGACAGATGAGAATTCCACACAAGCCGCACGATCAGTCGAAGTCGCGGGTCCATTTGATCGACAGTTCCTGCTCCACCGACGGGGTTAAATCCGCATCGACTTCAACATTGTCCAACGGCCTCCATTCGATGATCACACGCGGCAAACCCGAAGCGCCGGTCTCCAGCTCCAGATAGACATCATCGGACAGGTAGCGCCCGGTTGTAACGGTCGTGCCGCCGGTTTCGCTGAAGTTCACATCCAGCGTGTCCAGCCCGAGCGTGTCTTCAAGGTCGCCGAGCAAATTGGGCCCGCCGCCGCCAGACAGACCCGCAAGCGCGACCGCCAACTGAGCGGTCTGGAGCGGACTCAATTCCGCCGGGGAGCGCCCAAACAGCACGCGGGACAATACCTCGTCTTCGGGCAATTCCGGCGTCGAGGTGAGCTGAATTTCCGGGCGCTCGACCGAACCGGTGATATTGATGACAGCGTCGAGCAAATCGGTGGACCGGGTGGCCTGAATATCAAGTTCCGCACTCGAGACATCGCCATCGACCCGGATCACTGAGTCCTGGAACACAAACCGCTTGCCGGCGAAGTCAAAGTCGCCGCGAATGATGTTGGCGCGGCCAACAATCCGCAGATCTTCGAGCGTGCCGGTCACTTTGGAGTCGAGCGAAAGCTCAGCATCCAGGCCGCTTCCGCTCACAAATAGCCGTCCGGGCGCCGACACATCGACATCCAATTGAAAGACGCGATCAGTCTCGGGAGACGGCTCAGTCTCGGCGGTTGGCACATCCTCGGGAAACACCACATCCAGCGTGGCGAAGCTGGTCTGTGAGGGCAATCGATCGAGATCAATGTCGGCGCGGTCGACCGTCAAGTCGCCGGTCAACGCAAAACCGCTTTCATTCGTGTCGAGCGACAAGTCCCCGCTTGCGGTGGCCCGCAAGCCCCGCTGATCGAGCAGGCGCAGCCGGTTGGCCGAAATCACGAGCGAATTTGTCGAGCCATCGAAGGCAAAACGACCCTGCCCCGAAACATCTCCGCCATTGGGTGAGCGCGCGGACAAGGCCTGCAACTCAACCGCTTGGGTCGTGAAGGTCACCTCGGCGGCAATATCGTCCAATATGAAACCCAGGCCGCCGTCTTCGAAACGGCCATCGCTGAGATTGGCATAGCCTGTGAGTGGGCTTTCGGGCGCCGGCCAGCTGCCCTCAAGCGCAATATCAGCTTGCCCGGCAAGGCCCAGCCCTTGCGGCATGGCCACAGCAACAAGCGGTTCAATTTCGCCGGTGACCCCCAGATCAAAAATCAGCGGCGCACCGCTCCATGTGGGCAGGCCGAGCGGGCCCCCGCGCAAATCCAGCGGCAGGCGCGCTTGGCCGTCGACCGTGATCTCATCGCTATCGCGGTCAGTCAGGTTGAGGGTGAGCTCATTGCCCGCAATGGCGCCCAAAAGGGTCAGCCCCAAAGGCAAAGGCCGGCCGGCCTCATCAACAATGCCTGAGAGTTCGGCGTTGATATGGCCCGAAGGCTCAGGCGCCGTCGTGTCAAGCACCAGTGTGCCGCCAACCTGTCCGCGCGGCCCGATCTGACCGGCCAGCGCCGCCAGCGCTTCAAGGTCTAGCCCTGCCCACGCGGCGTCAACAACTGCACCGTCAGGCGAGGTCTCCACACGACCGTTGGCACTTCCGCCAAACCCCTCCAGCGCAAAGGACATGCGGCGGCCATTTTCGGTCTGCTCCAGCGTCAGCGGAGCGGATGTCGTGACGTCAAACCGGCCAAGCTGCAGTGACGCAACAAGGTCGAGCGCCGAGACACCAGCCAGCAGGTCTGAGACGTTGCCAGTGGCGGTAAGGGCAAGCGGGCGCTGGATGTCAGATACGACAAGGTCGCCATTCTCTATACCGAGCTGGAATGCAACATCCGCAAGTGTGCCTGCGGCCGTCAGCGTGAGATCGGCACCGGAAAGCGCGCCCATGCTAAGCCCCCCCGTCATGGCGTCGATACTGATGGTGTCGCCCAGAATACTGGCATCGATCTGAACGGACTCGGCCGGCAACAGCGTTGGGGCGCTTCCTGATATGGTCGCCATGCCAGACAGCGACTCGAGCGTGCCAAACGCGCCGGACACGTCCGCCCGCGCCATCAATGCCGCCCATTGGCCTTCAAAGTCGCTGACGGACCAGCCGGCATCGCTGATGGAATAGGCGGTCTGGAGCGTGACCGGCGCAGCATCGGTCTCGGCCGTAAGCTCGGCGACACCCGCCAGCGCGCCAGTCCATTCGGCCACGGTGGACACATCCAGATTGTCGAGCCTTGTCCCCTGAACCGTCAGATTGGCCGCTTGCGCATTGAGCGACACATCAAGCTGCTGCGGCTGGCCACTGAACGCCAGGTTTGCTTCAATCGGCGCGCTGGTGAGGCTGGCATCGGCCAGTCCGGGCGCCGACAGATTGAACGCGCCAGACAGAAGACCGGCCGCGTCGATAGAGCCCGCGCCAGTCAGCACGGTCTCGCCCGAAGATGCTTCAACCTCGTCAATGTGGACCGTCCCGTCAGCCGCGAGAGAAGCCGTCAATGACATACGCCCGGTTTCAGTGGCCCAGCTTGAAACCGGGCCCGGCAACGCAGGCAGATTGGATACGTTCGCTTCGGTGATGACTTGCGGGCGGTCACCGGCCTTTGCATTTGCAGACCATCCAATGTCGGCTGAAACCGGTGCAACGCCCAAGACGGGCCCGTTTACCGCCAGACGCCCCTCAAGATCGATGGTGGAGAGATCGGTTTGAACATCGCCGGCTGCGACCAAGCTGAGGCCCGGAAAATCGAGCGCCAGTGTTGAGACCGTGCTACGCCCTGAATTGAGGTTGGAGCTAAGGTCGAGCGCAAGGCGCGGCGCGTGGCCCAGAAAACCGCTCACGGCCTCGGGTCCAACAAATCCACTGGTCGACAATCGCGTTACCAACCCGACTGTATCGCCATTCTGGCGGAAGGTAACAGGCCCAGCCAAGCTGGCAGCAGACCAGTCGGCATAGGCCAAAGCGCCTGCGAATATCTCGCCGTCGAACGTCGCTCCGCCTGGGCCGGTTCGGTCAAGAATGCCGGTCAACCGCAGCTCATCCAGACGGATATCATCTCGGCCAATCAACAGTTCAGCCGAGGTGGTGGACGCGTCGATCGAGGCAATGCCGGGTAGGCGTGCCGTGTCCTCTCCCCGCACTGAAACCTGCAGCGCCGGCGTTTCCAGATCAGCCTGCAGAGGCCCACTTTCGCTACGGCTCGCCGTGACCGTAAGCGCCGCGCCGATCCGCTCGGCTAGTGCCTGTGTCAATGGATGCGGCGACAGGTCGATTTCTGCGTCCAGAGTTTCAGAGCCATCGCTACGCCTGGCCCGCATCACCAAAGCCGCCTGACCATCGATATCGACCTGCGCCTGCGCCGTCCAATCGGAAAACGTGCCCTCGGCGTTCAAATCCACGGTCATCGATTGGTCCGGGCCCAATCTCAGAAGCGCTGCCAACATGCCGCCAGCCGGCGCCGAAAGGTCTGCCGTGCCTGTGAGCGGCACATCGTCTGCGCCCCATGACAGATCAACGTCCAGACGATCGCCTTCGGACCGCATGGCAGAGATCACCGCGCCAAGCCGGCCTTCGTCACCTGCCTGGCGCAAAGACCCCTCTGCAGAATAAAATGCAGCCTGCCCGGCAACACCGTCGGCCAGCTCGATCTCAATCAGGGTAAGTCGCTCAAGTGTCAGCGTGTCGAAGGGCAAACCGCCGCTCGCCCCGTCATCAGTTTCTGACGTGACCAGCTCAGGATGTCGCAGGATGGACAGACGCTGAGACGTGACCTCATCGATGTTCAGATGCCCGCCCAGAAAGGACCAGGGCGACCATGACACAGTCAGCTCATCAGCGCTTAGCCAGATCCCCTCAGCGTCGGAAACCTCAAGCCTATCGACGGTGAGACGGCCCAGAAGGTCGCCGGTCAGGCCCTCTAGTTCAATGCTTTGCCCCGACACCGACAGCGCTTCGATCCAGGACTCCGCAACGCCGCGACCAATATCGGTGGCCGCCAGCACACGCACCACCAGCACGAGGCAAATCACGACCGCCGCAACAATGGCGCCGGTCCTCAGCAACACGCGCAGCCATCGCCGCTGTGGCGTGTTTGCAGGAGCGGTGGCGCTCGTCATCAGAATGCCTGCCCGATTGAGAGGTAGATCTGCACAGGATCATCAAAGTCTGAGCGGTCCACTGGTACGGCGATATCGGCGCGAATCGGCCCTGCAGCGGTCTGATAACGCACGCCAAATCCCGCACCGGTTCTTACGTCTTCAAATCCCAATTCCGATTGGCTGACCGATCCGGCATCGACAAAGCCGACCAATCCGACCCGGCCCCATGCGGCCCAGCGCAACTCTAAAGACGCCTCGGCGAGCGAGCGGCCGCCCAGCGGCTCCCCATCATCGGTGCGCGGCCCAATGGCCTGGAACGCAAAGCCACGAACACTGCCGCCGCCGCCGGAATAGTATCGGCGGTCCGAAGGCAGGTCCGACAGTGAGGCGCCAAACGCAGATCCCAACCGAAGACGCCCGGCAAGTACCGTGCGCTCGGCCTGTCCAAAGGGCAGATAGCCCCTCACCTGCCCGACCGTTCGAAGGAAATTTGCATCGCTGTCTCCAAACGCCGCGGTGGGCTCCAGGCGTAGATCTGCCCGCCAGCCGCGTTTGGGGTCCAGACGGCTGTCAGACTGGTCGCGTTGGCCCGCGACATAAACATTGGCCAGGGTGATGTCCCGGTCGGCCGCATCTGCAGTCCTTTGGCTGAGCCGAACCGTTTCACGAACTTGTGCGGCTTCAAGGCCAAACGCGAAGTTCACCTGGGGGGTGCGTTCGACCTCAACCCCGGCCCGAAGATCCAGGGTGAGGCTGTCAAAGGCGTCGGTTTCTTCCTCTGCGAACGCCGCCCCGAAGGTCAGGTTCCGGCCAAAACCGAACTCGTGCGGACGATCCCATTTCAGGCCAAGCGCACGTTCCAGCTGGGCGATGGTCAGGTCAGCACTGATCGAATCGCCGCGGCGCGAGAAATTACGGCGCTCCAGCTCTATGGTTGCGCCGAGACCCCGATCGGTCGACAGGCTCACCCCGGTTGCGATGGTGTTTCGTTTGCGTTCATCCAGTGTGGTGATCACGTCATAGACTTCGCGACCGTCTGGCAGGGTTTCGCGAGGGGTATCGGCAAGGCTGGCGCTGGCGAGATCGAACAGGCGGGTCGAAGCAAGCCGGCTATTGAACTGGCTCAGTGCAGAAGGGGTGTAGATCTCGCCCGGATTGAACCCTTCCAACCGCCCCAGCCATGTCGGCTTTGTGCGGATGCCATCTGGATATTTAACGTTTCCCAAGGCGACCTTTGGCCCGGGGGTGATGACGTAGATCACCTCGAGTGTGCCTGCGCTGCGGTCGCCGATGGCTTCGCGGCGAGGTGTATCGGCGAAGGCGTACCCTTTTTCGCGCAGCAAAGCAGTGATGTCTTTCTGAGCCGCATTGATGGCTTTGGGAAACGCGATGTCTCCGGGCGCAATATCGATATCAGCCAGAATTTCGTTCTGTGAGGGCTGACCGGCTTGCGGCTCGGTGTAGCGAATGGACACACTGCTGAGAGTGAATTGCGGACCCGGCTCAATCATGAGCTCAGCCGACAACGGGTTTGTGTTGATCGCGCGGGCAGTGACGTCCGCGGCGAAGTATGCACGGCTGTTCAACACCCGCAGCGCAATATCGGCAGCACGGTCGGCCTGGCGCCGGGCCTGGAACGCCGATACCGGTGCGTCTTCTTCGGGCAGAGCATCGGAAATGACGCTGGCAAGCTCCTCGCTCAATGCGTCGCCCGCAAGGGTCACCTTGCTGGTGTCGCCCCAGGCAAGCGGGCAGCTCAGGCATGCCAACGCTGCGGCAATTGCAAGAGATCTTACGCCCGGTCTCACCTCGCTTCGGCTCCCATTCGATACACAACGCCAAGCCTTACAACTCGCGGGCCAGTCTGGCTGACACGTTTGATGAGCTCACACGTGTGCTAATCAACGGACAAAATTGCATGCGTGTTTGGTGAAGATATGGCCAAAAGAAGCAGCGCCGCGCCCCAAGGTGGGGCGCGACGGGCCCCACAACTAAAGAGCCTCATGATTAGATCAAGCGAACGTGGATTCCAGCCGGTCGAACGCCGTGTTCGCTGGGCATGATTTGCGTGGGGTATTCATCGTCAACAACTCTGCACACAGCGCGCAGTCTCTTCAAACCGTCATGTCTTCCAGCCGTTTCCCACGTGTCTCCCGGACTGCCTTTGCGACGAACCCGACAGAAATCAGCGCCGCCAAGGCGTAAAAGCCGTAGGCACTTGCAAGACCGGTTGTGGCCAGCAACACCGGGAAGGTCATCGTGATCCCAAAGTTCGCAATCCACTGGGCAAACCCACTGACCGCGAGTCCGGATCCGCGCATCTGATTGGGGAACATCTCCCCAAGCATCACCCACATCACGGGGCCCCAGCTGAAGTTGAAGAACGCCACATAGGCAATGGCCGAAATCAGCGCAACTTGACCCAATCCGGGTGAAAGCGTCAGTCCCGTGTCCGTGACGCTCGCTTGCGAAAACACGCCAGCCATCGTCGCCAGCGTCACGGCCATACCGATCGAGCCGATCAAAAGCAGCGGCTTTCGGCCAATCCGGTCGATCAAGGCGATCGCGACCAGACAGGCAATGATACTGATCGAGCCCATGATGACATTGGTCAGCAGTCCATCTTCTTCCGTGAACCCAACAAATTCCCAGAGCACAGAGCCGTAATAGAAAATGACATTGATCCCGACCAGTTGCTGGAAGACAGCAAGGCCAATACCGACCCAGACAACCGGATGCAGACCGTTGCGGCCTTTGTCATAAAGATCGGTAAGGCGGGGCGCGTGATCCTGGCTAAGGGACGTCTCGATCTGCTGAAGACTCTCGGCTGCGCCTGCTGTTCCATAAAGACGGGTCAGTGTTTTCTTTGCAAGGTCAGGCCGACGTGCCGCCACCTGAAAACGCGGACTTTCCGGGATCAGAAACAAGGCCAGGAGAAACACCGTCGCCGGCACCATCTCCATCCAGAACATCCACCGCCAGGCCTCAAACCCGAGCCAAAACGCGTCGGTCGACTGTCCAGCGGCACCTGCCAGCAAGTAGTTGCTGAGAAATGCCGCCGTCAGGCCAACAATGATCGCAACCTGCTGAATAGATGACAGCCTGCCGCGTTGGTGCGCCGGCGCAATTTCGCTGACATAAGCGGGCGCCATGACGCTGGCGGCGCCGACGGCGAGCCCGCCAAGAATTCGGTAGATTACAAATTCAGGCGTCGAAGAAGCGATGCCCGAGCCAAATGCGCTAATGAGGAAAAACACCGCTGCGACGATCAACAATGCCCGGCGGCCAAAAACATCGGCCAAACGCCCCGCCATGAACGCGCCGACCGCGCAGCCGAGCAGCATTGAGGCAACACTAAACCCAGTGCCAACGGAGTTCGAACCAAAGGCGGTCTGCAGGCCTTTCACCGTGCCATTGATCACGCCGCTATCATACCCGAAGAGAAAACCACCCAGCGTTGCCACCAGCGTGATGGTGACGGCGTAGCCCAGGCTCCCCGACATTTCAGCATCCTTGCTCGTCATTGTGTTCCTCCCGTGTCCTGGTGGTTACTTGACCACCAGTGTTGTTGTCGTATGCGTTGTCGAACTGTTGCCGACCATGATGTCAAATTCACCCGGCTCGACCACGCGCTGCATGTTGCGGTCAAAGAACTGTAGCGATTGCGGCGTGATCTCGAAGCTGACGGTCTCGGACTCGCCTGGCGCCAGGCTGACGCGCTGAAAACCCTTCAATTCGAGAACGGGGCGTGTGACACTGCTAATCCGATCCCGGATGTACATCTGCACGACTTCATCGCCGGCGCGTGCACCCGTGTTGGTGATCGTCACGCTGACACGCGTGGATTCATCCACCGCAATCTCGCCAGCTTCAAGTACCGGTTCAGAGATGTTGAAACCGGTGTAGCTGAGGCCGAACCCAAAGGCATATAGCGGGCTGGCATCCTGAAAGGCATAGCCGCGGCGCGCGGTTGGCTTGTGATAGTAGAAGGACGGGATCTGACCCACGGTACGCGGCACAGTCACAGGCATCTTCCCGCTGGGCGATACGTTGCCGAGCAACAGATCAGCGACGGCAGTTCCGGTTTCCTGTCCCAGCAGCCAGCCATACAGAATGGCGGAGAAATGGTCCTCGACATTTTCCAGCGACAAGGGACGCCCGGAAATGATCACTGCCACCATCGGGATGCCGGTTTTTGACAAAGCTTCGACCAGTTCGACCTGTTCACCGATCAACGTGATTTCGTCACGATCCCCCATATGGGTTTCCGACCAGGCTTCGCGAGACGTGGATTCGTCGCCGCCGATGGCAAGAATGATGAGATCAGTGCCCTCGGCAGCCGCCACGGCCTGCGCAATCAGTGCCTGATTGCGATCCGGGTCGGCAAGGTCAACCTCATCATCCCACCAGGACCGATTGTTGGTCAGCTCCACACCCTTCGCGTGGACAATGTCCACTTCGCCGGCGAGCGCGGTCGACAGGCCTTCAAGAACGCTAATCGTCTGACGAGGTTCGTCAGAATAGCCGCCGAGGACAGTGATGTCGGAGTTGGGACCTATAACAGCAACCCGGTTCAACTGGGATGCATCCAGCGGCAGTGCACCGCCCTCATTCTTTACCAGAACAGCCGCCTTGTGTGCGGCCTCTAAAGCAAGGGCTCGCGCCTCGGCGTTTCCGGTCAATTGCTCGGCTTCTTGTGGGTCCGCGAAGGGATCGTCGAACACACCACCGCGCTGTTTGAGCCGCAGCACCCGCTCCACAGCTTGATCAATGAGTGCGATATCCAACTCACCCGCCTCGATCAGGTCACGCATTTCATGGAATGCCACGCCATCGGGCAGTTCCATGTCCACGCCTGACGACAAGGCGAGCGCACCGGCTTCCGACAGAGAGCCGACGATCCGATGACGGCGCTCCAATTCGTTGATGGCGAAATAGTCGGCAACGACCACACCATCAAATCCCCATTCGCCTCGAAGGACATCATTGAGAAGCCAGGCGTTGGCATGGGATGGAATGCCGTCAATCTCGTTGTAGCTCGCCATTACACTGGCGGCGTTGGCCTCTTGAACAGCTGCTTCAAACGGTGGGAAAAACACCTCTCGCAAAACCCGTTCAGGCAATTGCGCCGGGCCGACGTTCATGCCGGATTCGGGCTGACCATGACCGGTCATGTGTTTGAGGGTCGACAGAACCCGGTCGTCTGGAATGGAACCATCCGCTTCGCGGCCCTGGAACCCCTGAACCGCCGCAACGCTTAGCCGGCTGACCAGATATGGGTCCTCACCAAACGTCTCTTCGATACGCCCCCATCGCGGATCAATCGCTACGTCCACAACCGGTGACAGGACATGATGGACACCTCTGACGCGGATCTCCTGGGCGGTCACGGAATACACGTCCTCAACCAGGTCAGTGTCAAACGTAGCCGCCAGACCAATGGCTTGCGGGAACGATGTCGCGTAACGGCCCTGGAAGCCGTGCAAGCCTTCTTCATGGAAAAGGGTTGGAATGCCCAGACGGGTCTCGTTGATCATCCAGGTCTGGATCGCATTGGCGAGTTCGGCAGATTCTCCGGGGGTGCGCGCGGAGAGTTTCCGCACAACGGTGGAGTCGTTCACGTCCTCGCGCTCTGCCGGACCTTCCATACCCACAGTGTCTTGTGGACGGGCGATGCAGCCCGCGCCATGTGGAAATTCAGCGGCCATCTTTTCAGGCGAAAAGCTGCCATCGCGCTCCAGAAACTTGGATTTGTCCATCCAGATGCACGTCAGCTGAGCGAGCTTTTCGTCCAGCGTCATTTCAGCAACCAGCGCGGAGATATCGTCTGCCGGTACTGGCTGGCCGTCGGCTGTGTCGCCGGATGAGCACGCGGCCAAAGCAAGGACGGCGATCGGGGCGATTGCGATTTTCAAGCGGGAAAATATCATATGGGTGTCTCCCTATTTGAGCAGGCTGCGGTTGATCACGTTTTCGAGGTATTCTTGCCGACCGGAGCGATGTTTCGGGTTGAGACCAGCTGAAGCGGCTCGATTCGCGATGGTCTCAAGGCTGGCGTCTGATCCGCCCATAGCGGTGCCCAGGTCACCCTCCCAGCCGGCATACCGCTCAGCTTTCAATGCCGCGATTTCACCGCGTTCAATGATGTCGGCTGCAGCGATCAGGGCCTGAGCCAGGGCGTCCACCGCGCCGATTGCGCCGTGAAACAGATCCATCAGATCGCTACTCTGGCGGCGAACCTTGGCGTCAAAATTGAACCCACCCGTATCAAGCCCTCCGGACGGAAGCAGTTCAATCAGCGCCAGCGTCATGTCACGCACATCCAGATTGAACTGGTCGGTGTCCCAACCGTTCTGCGCATTTCCGCAATTGATATCGATGGACCCCATAACACCCAGCGAGACAGCAGTAGCCACCTCATGGGCGAAGCTGTGACCCGCCAGCGTGGAATGGTTCGGTTCAATGTTAACATGCACTTCGCCAACCAGATCGAACCGCTCCAGAAACCCGTGAACGGTCGCAGTGTCGAAATCATACTGGTGGTACATCGGCTCGTGGGGTTTTGGCTCCATAAGGATTTTCCCGCCAAAACCGATCTTGTGTTTGTGCTCCACCACCATCGCCATGAACCGGCCAAGGTTCTCTAACTCCCGGCTCAAATCTGTGTTGAGCAGCGTGTCATAGCCTTCACGCCCGCCCCAGAGCACATAGTTCGCCCCGCCCAACTGGTGGGTCACGTTCAGGCAGTCGCGGATCTGGCGAATGGCGCAGGCGGCAGCTTCCGGGTCAGGATTGGTGAGCGCGCCAGCCGCATAGCGGGGATTGCTGGTCAGGTTCGCCGTGCCCCAAAGCAGCCTGACACCAGACTTCGCCTGATATTCTTCCATCATTCCAACTGCGCGCGCCAGATTGTTGGCTAGTTCATCGGGCGTCGGGGATGGCTCGACAACATCGACGTCATGGAACGTATAGAATGGCAGGCCGAGCTTGCTGGTGAACTCGAATGCAGCGGCCATTTTCAAGTCAGCGGCCTGGCGGGCGTCAGTGGGGCGGTGCCAGGGGCGGTCAAACGTGCCAGCACCAAATATGTCGAACCCATCCCAACAGAAGGTGTGCCAGTAGCACACAGCCATCCGCAGATGATCTTCCATCCGTTTACCGAGTACCGGCTTGTCCTGGGCGTAGTGGCGATAGGCTAGCGCGTGGTTGGACAGCGGACCTTCATATCGAATCTCATCAACGTCGGGAAAGACCGGCGCATGGTCAAAAGATGTGGTTGAGTCAGGCATTGGGGGTCCCTTCGAGCGATGGCAATGTGGAGGTGTAGAGGTCGCGGAACCGCTGTCGGCCCACTTGATAAGTGTCAGTGAGCCTTGGGTCAGGTGCGACCTCAAAGGAGATGTCGGGCGGGTGCAAAACAATATCTGCGGCCAGATTCTGCGATACGGCTGCCAGTCTGGCTGCGCCCAGGGCTGGCCCGACATCCGCGCCACTTCGATAAATGAGGTGTACGTTGAGGGCGCTTGCCAGGATGCTCCCCCAGAATGACGATCTGGACCCACCGCCTATGACGTTCAGCGCGCCCGGTGAAACACCGGCGGCGCGGATGGCATCGAGCCCGTCGGCAAGACCGAACGCGACCCCCTCCATGACGGCTCTGCCAATGTCACCCGGGCCGGTTTCGTGAGTGAGTCCGAACAACGCGCCCATCGCGTGGGCATTGTTATGAGGCGTACGTTCACCGGACAGGTAAGGCAGAAATACCGGCGGGCGCGACGTCAGATCGGTTGCTTCAGCAAGCGAGATCAGCTGCGCCACATCCTGGCAATTCGTCAATCGCGCGGCCCAGTCCAGACAGCTTGCCGCGCTAAGCATCACCGACATCACGTGCCAGCGATCCGGCAGGGCGTGGCAAAAGGCGTGAACCGCCGAACCGGGATTGGATCGGTAGGTATCGGTCGCAGCAAATATAACCCCGGATGTACCAAGCGACACGAGGGCATCGCCGGGCGCAATCACCCCTACACCGACGGCACCGGCCGCATTGTCCCCGCCACCAGCGCAGACAGCAACTTTGGCGAGCCCCCAGTCGCTGGCAACATCGGCGCGCAGATGCCCCGTGATCTCAGGTCCTTCATACAGCGCGGGCATGTGTGAGCGGTCCAGTCCACAGGCATCCAGCAAGGGATCGCACCAGTCACGAGCCGCGACATCCAGCCAGAGCGTGCCCGCGCTGTCAGACATGTCAGACGCGTACTCGCCGGTCATACACAGCCGAACATAATCCTTGGGCAGGAGCACTTTCTTCACCGCCTCAAAAACGGACGGCTCATGGCGGCGCACCCATTCAATTTTTGGCGCCGTGAAACCCGGCATCACCAGATTACCGCCGCGAGAAACGAATTCAGGATGCCTCGATTGCAGATCTTCGCACTCGGCGGTAGAGCGCCCATCATTCCAGAGGATCGCTTGTCGCAGGGGACGGTCCTCAGCATCAAGAAGGGTTGCGCCATGCATCTGGCCGGACAGCCCAATCGCAATCACTTTTGCGCGCAGAACTGCCGAAAGGCCCGCCACGGCTGATTGTGTCGCCGTCCACCAATCATCGGGATCTTGCTGCGACCAAAGCGGGTGAGGCCGCGAAACACGCAATGGCGCGGTTGCGGTTTCCACGATCTCGCCACCCTCAGAAAGGATCACGGCTTTAACCGCGGACGTGCCCACGTCGATCCCTAGGAACACACTGCCTCCCTACCGCACCGATACCGTGTCTGGATGCGTGCAAATGTTAGCGCTAACATATTGACTTGCCTGGGACAAGCATGGCCATGTCGAACGGAGTGAATCGCCAATGAGGCCTCCGATTGTCAGACCATAAATCACGCGCGACATTGGCCGATGTGGCCAAGCAGGCCGGTGTTTCGACCATGACCGTGTCCCGGGTTGTCAATCGTGACGGCCGGGTCAGTCAATCGACTCGCGACAGGGTCAATTCGGCTATCGCGCAGTTGAAGTACGCGCCGAATCTGGCGGCCCGCACCCTAGCGCGAGGCGCTGTCCAGCGCGTTTGCCTTCTCTACGACAACCCGTCAGAAGCGTATTTGGGCGCGCTGTTGCTCGGAGCGCTGGAAGCCGCGCGGACAACCGGCGTAAATCTGGTCGTCCAGCAGTTCAGCACCAAAACTCCGGTGGAGTCGCTGGAAGACCAGTTTGAGCGCGATTGGGATGCCCTCGTCCTGCCGCCCCCCATCAGCGAAAGCCTTGGCCTGCGCAGACTGGTGGCAAAGCGCGAGATCCCGGCGGCCTTCATCTCCAGGGCGGATGAGTTGAGCCACGGATACTGCATCGGCATCGATGACGAGTCGGCGGCCTCGGAGATGACCCGCCATCTCATCGATCTGGGACACAGGCGTATCGGGTTCATTCACGGCCATCCAAACCAGGTCGTCAGCGCCCTTCGCTATCGCGGATTCCGAAAAGCACTGAAAGACGCCGGTTTGCCGGCAAATCCAGATTGGATCGCCCAAGGCTACTTCACCTTCGACTCCGGCGTTGAGGCAGGAAAGGTCATTCTATCGGCAGAAACCCGACCAACGGCCATCTTCGCAAGCAATGACGACATGGCATCGGGGCTGATCGCGGCTGCATCAATGCGCAACATTTCGGTCCCGGGCGAGCTGTCCGTGGCGGGGTTCGACGATTCCCCCATCGCCTCGATCGTTTCGCCATCATTGACCACGATTCGCCAACCGCTTCAGGACATCGCCTCACGGGCTGTTTGCGCGGTGACAGGCGGGGGTCACATCGCTTCAGATCAACCCGCAAGCGATCGGTCCGCCGCGATTGATGTCGTCCCGTACGACCTGGTTGAGCGCCGATCGACAGCGCCGCCGGTTGTTTAAAGATCACCACTTGAGCTAGATCGCTGACAAACGCGGTATTCATCGGATTTGACATCGTTGTCAGTGTTTGATGATGTGCTATAAAATGTGTTCCGGGGAGGAAACCAATGTCTTTAACCGTGCTCGATCTTGTGATCGTGGGCGCCTATGCGCTGATCCTGTTTGCGATAGCCAATTATGTCTCCCGTGAGCCCGCGGGTGCAGCCAAAGATACGGAAGACTACTTCCTGGCCGGGCGGGCATTGCCCTGGTGGGCCATCGGCGCTTCGCTGATCGCAGCCAATATCTCGGCTGAACAGATCATCGGCCAGTCTGGCCAGGGCTTTGTCGTAGGCCTGGCGATTGCCGCCTATGAATGGCAGGCAGCGCTGGTACTGATTGTGGTGGCCGCTTTTTTCCTGCCGATCTTCCTCAAGCGCGGCATCTACACCATGCCGCAATTCCTCGAGACCCGGTTCGGGCCGAGCGTAAAGACCATAATGGCTCTGTTCTGGATCTTCCTGTTCACGGCTGTGAACCTGACCACCATCCTGTATGGCGGCGCAGTGGCGATCCGAGAGCTCACCGGGCTCGGCGTATTCACCGGAATGGCAATGCTGGCGGCCTTTGCACTGCTCTATTCGGTTTATGGCGGGCTGAAAGCCGTGGCGCTGACCGACATCATCCAGGTTGTGATATTGATCGCGGGCGGCTTTGCGATCACCTTTGTCGTCCTTGGCCTTGTCGGCGGCGACGCCGGCCCGGTGGGCGGGCTGACCACGCTGATGAACGAGATTCCCGGTCATTTCGAGATGATTCTCGACCGGGACAATGAAAACTACGGCAATCTACCCGGGATCTGGACCCTGCTCGGCGGGCTTTGGGTGCTGCATTTTTCCTATTGGGGTTTTAATCAATACATCATCCAGCGGGCACTTGGCGCGGAGAACCTGGCCGAAGCCCAAAAGGGGCTGGCGTTTGCGGCGCTGCTGAAATTCCTGATCCCGCTGATCGTTGTAATCCCCGGCATTGCCGCGCTGTGGCTGGCCGCGAACGGTCTTGAAGGGCTTAGCCAGGACGCACTGGCGGAGAAACCAGACAGCACCTATGGCGCGCTGATGGCCCTGATGCCGACCGGCATTCGAGGGCTGATCTTTGCCGCCCTGATCGCGGCCATCGTTTCTTCGCTGGCCTCGATGATCAACTCAATCTCGACCATTTTCACCATGGACATCTATCGCGACTACATCGTGAAGGACCGGTCTGAAAGTCACTATGTGATGACCGGACGGATTACGGCCTTCTCGGCCATGGCCGTGGCCCTGGCATTAGCCATTCCGCTGCTCGGGGGAGGCACCTCGATCTTTCAGACGATCCAGGAATACACCGGCTTTGTGGCGCCCGGTATTGTAGCAGTGTTCCTGCTTGGCTTCTTCTGGAAGCGCACCAATACAGCGGGTGCATTCGCACTCCTGATCAGCTCGGTTGTCTTGTCGTTCCTATTCTTTGCCGCGGCCAACCCTTGGGGCAGCGGCGTCGCAGCAGTCCTGGCGCCGGTGTTCGACCCGGTTCTGGGTCTGGCGGACTTTTCGGTGCGTGATATGCCGTTTGTGGTGCGGATCTGGTTTATCTTCCTGATTTGCCTCGTCGTCGGCACGGTGGTGTCCCTGGCGACCCCGCCGCCCGCACCGGAACAACCCGTGGACCTGTCCGACATCAGCTTCGCCACAACGACAAGCTTCAAGGTCGCCGGAGGCATCGCCATCGCGATCCTGGTGGGTCTCTACTGGGCCTTTTGGTAGAACGACGCGGATGGTGCAACGCCTCATCGTGATCATGGGGGTCAGCGGCAGTGGCAAGTCCACGATCGGCCGCGCATTGGCCTCTGGCGCCGGTTGGCCGTTCCTGGAGGGTGATGATTTCCACCCGCCTGCCAACACATCAAAAATGGCCGCTGGTGCAGCGCTGACAGATGCCGATCGCGTGGCCTGGCTGGATGCGATCGCAGCTGAGGTTGTGGGCCGCAATGACCCAAGAATCGTCCTCGCCTGCTCCGCCCTGACAGCTTTTGTCCAGCAGCGGCTGAGCCGGGACATGGGCCGGGCGGCGATCTATTGTTGGCTGGATGCGCCGAAGGCGGTCATCAAGCGCCGCATGTTGGCCCGACAGCACTTCATGCCGACGAGCCTGTTGCAAAGCCAGTTGGATGCTTTGTCACCGCCCCCAGAGGCGTTTCAGTTCGATGCTGAAGCGCCCCCGGGCGAAATCGTAGATCAGATCTTGGCCTGTCTGGCCTCAGCGACCTAGGTATCACCGCAGTCTTGTTGGGCATTGGTGTCTTCTGCGATCCGCACGTCAGATACCCCGACGCTCTGGCCAACCTGGCCAAGAATGATCAGTCCCTTTTCCAGATCGCCCATATCAACGCCGCGATCACTGAAGCAGCTGAGTGTCAGGCGGATCTCGCTCCAGTCGCTGTCCAGAGTGACCGGCACGGTGACGTCGCAGGCCTCACCGGCATCACATCCCATGCCGAACCTGACCGTTTGCGAGCCTGCAAAAGTGCGCGCCTGGAATGACAGTTCCATATCGCTATTGGTCTCGCGACTGTAATCCTGGCCGTAGCCGGACGAAATCGCGAACATCGTATCGCCGCCGGTGAAGCTCACACGCAGAGAGTCTTCCTGGGCGCTTCGATCTGTTGCAACGATGTCCACGGTCGGACCGGTATGGGGCAGGTCTCCAATCGGGCTATTGTTGACCATTAGCAACCAGGGGGCGGGCGCCTGTCCCTCGGCAAACAGCACATTCCTATCGCCCATCGCCGACGCATCCAGGCCGGAGTCTTCGTCAAGAACTGCGAGATTTCCGGTGTCACTGAAAGACAACCCATAGCCCAACGGGAAGAGCGGGTCATAGTTAGCGTGGTGGGGGTTCAGAACGCTTTGATTGGCCAGTTTGGGCCAGCTGAAAGACAGCCGCCCGGTGAAGTCATAAGACGGATCGGTTTGGAACAGGACGTCAGCGACACCGCCGCCTTCGCTGCCTGGCAACCATGCCGCGACGAACGCCGTTGACGTGTTGATCTCCGGATTGGTCCACATCGGCCGACCAGACAGAAACAGCGAAACGACTGGAACGCCCTGGGCCTGGTAGGCGTCAAGGCGCTCAACATCAAACCCGTTCGGCGTGAAATCAAGATGGGATACATCACCCTGGAATTCCGCATATGGGTCCTCACCGTAAACAGCGATGACGACATCGGCCTGCACGGTCGATTGACCTTCTGCGTCGAAAATAACCGTGCCGCCTTGCCGCGAAACAACGTCGCGAATGCCATCCAGGATTGAGGCGCCATTGGGGAATTCCGAGTTCGGATACCCCCCACCCTGCCAGGACAGAGTCCAGCCGCCCGATGCCTTGGAGATACTGTCGGCCCCGTCACCGACGACAAGCACAGTCATCGTCGGATCAAGCGGCAGAAGACCATCATCGTTTTTCAACAGCACCAAAGACTCGCGTACGGCCTGGCGCGCCACAGCGCGGTGAGCCGGCGAGGCAAGAATGGTCTCATCGCCGGCCAGCGGACGCTGACTGGGAACCGGCTCCTCGAATATGTGTGAAGCGACTTTCACGCGCAGGATTCGGCGCACGGCATCGTCAAGCCGCTCCATGGGAATCCGGCCTGACTGGACATGCGCATAGGTGCTTTCCCAAAGCCCCCGCCAACTGTCTGGCGCCATATACATGTCCACGCCTGCGATGAGGGATTCCGGACAATCGGTAGCCGTGCAGCCCGGGATCAGCCCATGGCCGTTCCAGTCGCCCACCACGAAGCCTTTGAAATTCATGCGCCCCTTGAGCACATCGGTGAGGAGTTCCTTATGGCCATGCATGCGCTCTCCCTGCCAAGCTGAGAAGCTTGCCATGACAGATTGTGCACCCGCCGCTATGGCGGTCTCATAACCTGCCGCATGGATATCCCGCAGCTCTGCCTCCGAGATCTTGGCGTCGCCCTGGTCAACGCCGTTTTCTGTGCCGCCATCGCCGACATAGTGTTTCGCGCTGGGTATCACCTTATCAGCGCCCATAAATCCAGGCTCGCCGACATGTCCTTGCAGACCGAAGACGATCCGGTCTCCATAACTGGCGACGATGGCCGGATCTTCGGAAAAGCCCTCATAGGTGCGTCCCCACCGGTCATCCTGGGGCACGGCCAGCGTCGGCGCAAACGTCCAGTCATGGCCGGACACGCGAAGTTCTCGCGCGGTCACAGCCGCAATCTCTTCAATCAGATCGGGATTGTTTGCCGCGCCCAGGCCAATATTGTGAGGAAACACCGTCGCCCCGCGTAGATTGGCATGGCCGTGGACGGCATCGATGCCCCAAATGATCGGGATAGCAATCTCTACGCCCTCCGGGTCAATGGAGGCAGCAAAGTACGCATCGGCCGCATCAAGCCATGTCTGGGCGTCAGCGTAGGGCAGCGGGCCCGGTGCAGAGTTGCCGCCACTGAGCACACTGCCAAGGCGGTACGTTTTTACTTCTTCGGCAGTCACCGACCCACTATCGGCCTGAATGACCTGGCCAACCTTTTGTTCCAGCGTCATTTTGGCGAGTATTTCATCAACCCGCGCTTCGATCGCCGGATCGAGTGGCGGCGTTTCAATTTCCGGCCATAACTCCGGGTTGATTTGCGTTTGTGTCGCCACGTCGGCTGACAGCGGAACGGTGTCGGTCGGCACTGTGTCTGACGAACAGGCCGACAGTCCCGCGGCGAAGGCCAGCGCAAGAAGGGATAGCGATTGGCGTGAATTGGCGATCATTGGACAGGCTCCGGTGATGATGCATCTGCAGGTTTTGACGTTTCGAGATAGCTGGCCAACCAGAACAGGGCAGCGTTCCAGTTGATGGCGACTTCGTTGAGGGAATAAGCGGTGTGATCGTCGGCCCAGCACTTTTGAGGTGCGCACGGCCCTATGTCAGCCAATTCGAATTCACTCGTCGGATAACCCGAATTTGGACCACCCGACAGCGCGCCAGGCGCAGCGATTGGCAAGCTTGGGTCCGCGCCGGCGGCCCAGAAGCGGTGGTGAACGAATTTGACGGGACGTGTGCCAAAGCCAGCGACGTAAGACTGATCGAGTGGATTGCGCCCCAGCAGATAATCCATGGCTGCAACCGCGCCATCCCGGTACTTGGAATCGTCTGTCTCATCGAAGGCATAGCCGAGCGGCACAGCCCTGGACGCGATGCCGCCGTTCGAGCCCCAGTCATAGGCATAGGGTGGATTGGGAACGCCATAGCCATCTGCGCCCGCATCGGCGACATAGCGGTCGGCAGCCGACAGAAGCACGGCAACCGCACGTGCCCTGTCATTCTCCGAGAACACATCTCCAGCAGACACCATCGTTGCGGCGGGCAACAGGCCAACTTCAGCCCAGAAAATATCCTGCAGGCCGCCGTCGCGCATCGCGATCAACCAGTCTACGCCGGGTGTCGAGGCCAGTTCGGATACAAAAGACGCATCGCCCGTGGTCGCAAACAATTCCATAGCGGCCCAGGCGAATTCATCAGAGACATTGTCGTCGCCATAGGCGCCGCCGCCATCAAACGTGTCATAGGCATAAATGTCCGGGACACGCTTTGCTGCATCGTAAGCTGATCGCGCCGCCCGCAAACACCGGTCTGCAAAAGCATCGTCAACACCCCGCCAGAGGCGGGCCGCTTGCGCCGCCGCCGCTGCCATGTTCAGCGTCGCCGCCGTCGAAGGGGGTATAAGGAACCGCTCAGCGGTGTCGTTTTCCGGGAGCAGCGGCAAGGTCGACCACGCCCGGGTGTGGACTTTGTGGTGGACCAGCCCCGAGGCATCAACGGATGTAAGCTGTAAGGGCTGGCCGCCCGCAACCGATTGTAGACCGATGGGAAGATCCATCTGCGTGCCGTCGGGCACTTGCATGGCGAGCAGGAATTCCAGTTCCCAGCGCGCTTCATCGAGAATGTCAGACACACCATTGCCGGCTTCCGGAAGGTCGGCACGGCCGTCACCCCAACCGTTCTGGTCCGCGCCCCCGCGTGCTCGCATCCGCTCCGCGGCATTCTGGAGCATCCAAACCGATATGCCGCCGTTCACGACATATTTGCCGTGATCACCGGCGTCATACCACCCTCCCGAAACATCGAGCGTGTAGTCACAGCCGGGCCACTCCAGCCCCATTTTGTCCTTGCCGTGAAAACACGTGGCGCGTTCTTCAACATGACCCGCGGCGCGCGCCCATTGCGGGCCGGGCGTATGGGATGCGAGGATTGGTGTGCCGGCCCGGTTCAGGTAAAAATATCCAAGCGCGCGTTCGGCAAGCTCGCCATAGGGCTCCGATCTCACCTCAAACGCGTGGCGCGTGCTCTCATCTACTACGAGCTTATAGGCACCCACCGGCAGAGCGGGTGCAAACTCAACTGTGTGGACAGGTTCGCCCGCCGCAGGACTGTTGCCAAAAACTCGGGTTTGGCCCGTCCTCAAAACCGCACCGTCATTTGAGAGAAGTTCCCACGACAGCGGATCCCTGGCGCCAGTTCGAATCGTTGCCGATTGCCGGGCTCCCTCTTCAAACCCCATTTGGTTTATAAACACTTCGGGCAAAGCAACGTCGGAAGCGACTTCAGACGATACACAAGCTGGCATTGCCAGCGCGCACGCTATCCCAAGCGCAGTCAGGGCCAATCGGCGTCCCATGGTCTCCTCCTCATGCAGCGGTGGTCGGTTCCCCGCTATCTGTTTTTGCTCTCTACCGGTTCACGCCGATCCGTAAGTGTCACGGATTTGCAACGACCTGTCAGGACGATCCTTAAACCCTAAAAACTTGATTGACAACGTAAGACAATTGCGGCTTCCTTGAAATTGACAACGGTATCAACGCACCGGAGATGTGCGTTTATTTGGGAGGAAGATTGAATGTCACGGGAAAACAACAGAGGTGCGTCCAGCGGCAACTACGCATTCCAACTGATGCGCTCTGCTTCGCTGTTTGCAGTCACCGCTGCGGCGTTCACAGGCGTCGCATTTGCACAGGACACAGCCGAGGCCGATGAAGAAGATGCGCGCCAGGATACAGTCATTGTAACCGGCATTCGCGGCTCAATCGCCTCTTCGCAGGTCATCAAGCAGAATTCCGATGTGATCGTTGATGCGATTACAGCCTCTGACATCGGCGCCCTGCCGGATCGGTCCGTGTCTGAGGCGCTTCAGCGAGTACCTGGCGTGACCGTGGAGCGGTTCGCTGGCCCCAACGACCCCGACCATTTCGCAGTTGAAGGCTCCGGCGTCATTGTCCGCGGCCTGCCATATGTGCGCTCGGAACTGAATGGCCGTGACGTGTTTGCAGCAAACTCGTCCGGCGTGCTCGGATTTGAAGACGTGTCGCCAGAGCTTCTCGGCTCCGTTCAGGTCTTCAAGAACCAGTCTGCCGACATGGTCGAAGGCGGTATCGCCGGGTCTGTAAACTTGATCACGCGCAAGCCATTCGACAGTTCTGACCGGGTGCTGGCCTTCTCAGTTGAAGGCACTTACTCCGATTTCATCGAGGAAACGACACCGTCCTATTCCGGCTTGTGGTCAGACCAATGGGAAACCGATGCGGGCCGGTTCGGATTGCTCGCAAGCTACGCGTATTCAGAACTGAAATCGCGAGCAGACACGCCCCAGGCTGCAGATTTCCGCGAACGGACTGACGTTATTCCGGGGCAAGTCGTATACGTCCCCACCGGCGGCGGCATTCGAACCCAGGAGTTTGACCGCGAACGCGAGTCGATCGGACTTGCTGGCCAGTGGGAAAGCCCGGACGGCACCGTTGAGGCCACGGCCCAGTTCCTACATTCCGATGCTATTCTGGCGTGGGGCGAAAACGTCCTTGAGTCGAGCATTGACGACAATCCAAATGCACAGCTGGTCGGAGACTTCGAGTTCGGTGCTGACAGTGTTCTCCAAACTGGTCTGATTACAGAAACGGCGGGCTGGCGCGGCAATGACAATACGCTCCCACTCGATGGTATTCGCCAATTGGCGCTGCGCCGGGAGCGTTATGAAAATGACGTCACCACCGATTACGGTTTCAATCTGAAATGGACACCGACGGACAAGTTGGCGCTCAATTTTGATGCCCAGTATATCGAGTCCGAAACGGAAGTGTTTGACGTGACCGTCCACGGTGCGTTCTACGCCCAGACCGGGCTTGATTTTAGTGGCGACGGCCTGGACTTCACCTACGGCATTCCCGATGGCGAAGCCGACAACTACTTTCAGGACCCGGCTGAGTATTTCTGGCGGTCCACAATGGATCACGCCCAGGATTCAACCGCCGAATCCCTCGCCTTCCAGGGCGATGCTGAATACGACTTTGACGGCGATGGCTTTCTTCAGTCAGTTCGGTTTGGCGCACGCTATTCCGACCGCGACACGGATCTGCGTTACTCGACGTTCAACTGGGGCAATGTCTCGGAAATTTGGACTGGTCCACCTCAGAATGGTGACTTGCTAACACTTGAGGAGGCAAACGCACTTTCTCCGGGCCTATTCCAGCCGTTCGATTTCGACAACTATCTGCGCGGCTCACCGCCAGTAACCGGTGTCCCGTTCTATTCCGGTCCGCTGGCCCAGAACTATCAGGGCTTTGTGGACACCATCACGCCAATCCTGGCGGCTCAAGACTCAGTGTACAAGCCTTTAGGTGCGCGCGGCGATGTCGTCCCTGGTACCTTGTTCCTGCCTAGTGAAATCGTCGACATCCAACAGGAAACGACGGCGCTCTATGCCCGCGCTGACTTTGCCTTTGATGGCGCGATGGGGCCGGGCACCACGATCGATGGCAATATCGGCATTCGCTATGTCGAGACCGACGTGTCCACGCTCGGACAGACCGGTATCCCGTCGGTCGCTGGCGAATTCGGCGTGTCCGATCTTGTTGGTGCCTGCGCTGCGGCGCCTGGTGTGGGTGTCGGATTGCCAGACTACTGCTCGCTTCCAGCAGCGGACTTGGCTAACCTGCAGACGTTTCTTGGTGACACACAAGTCAATCTTGAGCAGGCCTTTGACAATTCCTATGAGAATGTCCTCCCCAGCCTGAATGTTCGTTTCGATTTTGGCGAAGGGCGGCAAGTTCGCTTCGGTGCGTCAAAGGCAATGGTGCGACCCCAGGCCTTTGATCTTCGCTCAAGCGGAACGATTTCCGAAGCACTCAGTGAGCCGGGCGTGTTCGGTGGGCTGGAACTCTCCACCGGCAATCCGTTCCTGGAACCCATCGAAGCCACCCAGCTAGACCTGACCTATGAGTGGTACTTCAATGAAACGGGGTCAGTGACCTTCGCCGCCTTCTGGAAGGACCTCGAGAATTTCTGGGTCGGCAGCGCGGGCAACCCCGGCGAGGATCTCGCCGGCGGTGGTACACAGGCTGAGACCTTCACCAATAATGGTGTCGATTTTGGCGTGTCGCGGCGTACAATTGTGAATGCGGACGACAATGCAAGCCTTCACGGTTTCGAGATTGCCTACAATCAGTTCTACGACTTCCTCCCAGCTCCGTTTGATGGGTTGGGTGTCCAGTCAAACTTCACATGGATTGATGCTGAAGGCCTGGGCGATCTGGATACGACGAGCCAAGGTCGGTTCGCACGCGATACAGAAGCTTTCCCACGTGTGTCGAAGACCCAGTTCAATTTGGTCGGCCTGTATGAGAAAGGTCCTGTCCAGGCGCGCCTGGCGTGGAACTGGAGAGATGAGTTCCTGCTCACCAAACGTGATGTGATCTTCCCATTTGCATCGATCTATCAAGAGGCCACTGGCCAACTTGATGCGTCGTTGTTCTATGACATCAACGACAATTTCAAAATCGGTGTCCAGGGCGTCAACCTGCTCAACGATGTCACGGAAACCACTCAAACGATCAACTCGGTCGGGCTGCGGGCACCGCGCTCGTTCAATGAAAATGATCGTCGTTACTCCCTCATTCTCAGAGGGAACTTTTAGGCCCAATCCTTGGCCTAGTTCGTCGTTCGGCCAGCCTCCCGGCCGGCCGACTTCGGGGCCGGACAAGTTCCCCAACATTGTCCGGCCTCAATCCTTTCTCACAGGAGACAGCTCGTGTTGAAGCTGCGCCGCAGTCTTACTGCTCCTGCGGCTCTGGCACTTTGCCTGGCCGCTTGTACAACCTCACTATCTGGACCGGCGCAGGCGCCTGATCCCCAGATCACCGCACCAGACGTCGCCTGGAGCGCCCGGGTCCAGACCCTGCTGGCTGAGATGAGCCAGGACGAGAAACTCGGCCAACTGGTCCAGGCCGCTGGAGGCCGCAGCAAGACCCTCAATTCGCGGCTTACCCCGGAAGAACTTGACCGGGTTCGCAGAGGTGAAGTGGGGTCTTATCTCCACGTGGCCGGCGCTGAGCCGCTTGCGGCCTTGCAGACGGTCGCATTGGAAGAAAGCCCCCACGGCATTCCGCTGCTATTTGCCATGGATGTGGTCCATGGCTACCGCACGATCTTTCCGGTGCCGCTGGCGATGGCCAGTACCTGGGATCCTGCAGATTGGGAAAACGCGGCGCGGATCTCCGCCGATGAAGCCACTTCGGCGGGCCTGCACTGGACGTTCGCCCCGATGGTCGACATCGCACGTGATGGGCGGTGGGGGCGTGTCGTCGAAGGCGCGGGGTCTGATCCCTATCTCGGCAGTGTGATGGCGGCAGCGCAAGTGCGCGGCTTCCAGACCGACGATCTGGCAGCCGGTGACACCATGCTGGCAGGAACCAAACACTTTGGCGCCTATGGCGCAGCCCTGGGCGGGCGAGACTATGGCGCCGCTGACGTTTCAGATCGGAGTCTGAACGAGATTTACCTGCCGCCCTTTTATGCCGCCCATATTGCAGGCACGGGCAGCTATATGACCGCCTTCAACGACGTCGCAGGCGCGCCCACCACCGGCAATGAAGCGCTGGTCGATGGCGTGCTGCGTGCACGCTGGGGCTTTGACGGCATGATCGTCTCGGACTGGAACGCGATTGCGGAACTGATGAACCACGGGGTCGCAGCAACCCGCGCGGACGCCGGAGCGCTCGCCCTGAAGGCCGGCGTCGACATGGACATGACCAGCGGCATCTTTGGCGGAGAACTCGCCGATGCAATTGCTGCAGACCCGTCCTTGGAGGCCGATCTTGACCTGGCGGTCGGTCGCATCCTGACGACGAAAGAGCGCTTGGGCCTCTTCGATAACCCGATGATCTACCACAATGCTGAACGCGAAGCCGCCGTTATTCTGACACCGCAAAACCGGAAGGCCGCACGCACCATCGCCGCGCGCAGCATGGTGCTTTTGAAAAACGAGACCGATGTACTGCCGCTTTCCGACACGGCGCCGCAGACCATCGCTGTTATCGGGGCACTGGCTGAGGATCGATTGACGCAACTAGGATCCTGGCGCGCTCAAGGCAGGGTCGACGACGTCGTCTCTCTGCTCGACGGCATTCGAGCTGCTGCTCCGCCCGGGAGCACCGTGAACTTCACAGCTGGCGCCGATACCCTGTCAGCCGACCCCTCCAACCTGCAGGCTGCCGCTGACCTTGCGAGCAGCAGTGACATTGTTGTTTTGGTCATTGGCGAAGATTTTGACCTGTCGGGCGAGGCGCGCTCGCGGTCCGATATTTCGCTGCCTGCCAGCCAAACGGCGCTGGCCGATACTGTTTTCGCAACCGGCAAGCCCGTGATCGTCGTGCTGGTGACTGGCCGTCCCCTGGCCATTCCGGACCTGGACGAGCAGGCCAACGCCATCCTCAATACATGGATGTTGGGCGTTGAGGCCGGCCCAGCTCTTGGTGATGTGTTGTTTGGTGTTTCGGCCCCGGCAGGGCGGTTGCCGATCAGCTTTCCGCGCGCGACTGGTCAGTCACCGATTGTCTATAGCGAACTGCCCAGCGGACGGCCGGCCGACCCTGATCTCTCGAAAGATTCCAATCGCTACATCGACCAGCCTATCACGCCTCTCTACCCGTTTGGCCATGGGCTATCCTATTCCGCGTTTGACTATGGCGCGCCGGTCATCTCAGCAGCGAGTGTGCAAGCTGATGAACCGTTCTCGATCTCAGTCGATGTCACCAATACCAGCGCGAGAGACGGTGATGAAGTGGTTCAGCTCTACATGCGCGACCCGGTTGCCAGCATTTCGCGGCCAAAGCTGGAGCTACGCGGTTTCAAACGCGTGGAGCTGCCCGCAGGCGAAACGCGCACCGTCACCTTTACGATGACACCGGCGCAAGCCGCGATTTACGTGGATGACGGCAACTGGGTGATCGAAGCTGGTCGTCTCGACTTCTTCGTTGGCGCCTCTTCGGCTGATCTTCGGGGCGGCGCATCGGTGCAGGTTTCGGAATCGGTCGCATCAGCTGTGCCAGCAGCGGCCATTCCAACACGGGTGACAGTCGAATGATAACAAGACGGCAAACGCTCCTGGCAATGACCTCGGTTGCAAGCTTGTCTGCTTGCGGCGCCCTTCCGCATCGCCGGGGTCCATCTGCCGATATCGAAGTGCTCGACGATGACCTCCATAGCCTGTTTCCGGCCGGGGCGGCGCTCGAAACCCTCGCGACGGGTTACATGTGGAGCGAAGGCCCAGCCTGGGACCGCGACCGCAACGCGCTGTATTTTACCGATGTGCCCGGCAACACCGCCTATCGTTGGCGCCGAGAGACGGGCGCCCAAATCTTTCTTGAACCCTCCGGCGCCGCGACGGTTGAGGGGTTTCGTGAAGCTGGCGCCAATGGGTTGTGGTTTGCGCGCGATGGGCGCTTGATCGTATGCAATCACGGTCTGCGGCGGGTTGAGGCCATCGATCTGGACACCCAATCGAGGACACGCCTTGTCGACCGGTTCGAGGGCCATCGCTTCAACAGCCCAAATGATGTGGTGGAGGCCAGAGACGGCACGATCTACTTCACCGATCCACCCTATGGTCTGGCCGGTCTGGACGCTTCTCCCCTCAAGGAGATGGGCGCCAATGGCGTCTATCGTCTCAATCCGGATGGCGTGGTGACGCGGCTAATCTCTGACATGACGTTTCCAAACGGCATCGCCTTGTCGCCAGATGAGAGACGTTTGTACATCAGCCAGTCAGACCCCAAAGCACCTTTGATCCGCACCTTGATATTAAGCTCAGGCGGATCACCGTCCGATGACGGATTGTTCTTTGATGCTGGCCCACTGATGAGTGAAAGCGCACCTGGGCTGCCCGATGGCATGGCGGTGGCACAGTCAGGACATATTCTCGCAACCGGACCAGGCGGCGTCCTTGTACTGTCGCCCACAGGACGGCTTCTCGGTCGTATCCGCACCGGCCGGGCCACCGCCAACTGCACTTTTGGCGAAGACGGCACCATCTTGTTCATCACCGCACATGACCGTCTCCTGCGCATCCCAACACTGATGACAGGCGTTCAGTGGAGCTGATCACCGAGCACCGCGCCGTTATCGCTACTCTGGCGGGTGTGGCGGCGCTGCTTGTTCTAATCCTCCGAGCCAAGCTCAACGCATTTGTTGCGCTCATGGCCGTTGCCATATTCTGTGCCCTAGCGGCAGGTCTTGCGCCGCAGCAGGCCTATGAGACCGTCACACGCGGGATGGGCGGGACGCTGGGCTTCATCGCGCCGGTGATTGGACTGGGGGCTGTGTTCGGCGCCATTCTGGACGCGTCTGGCGGCGTAAAAGCCCTGGCGCGGGGCATTGGCCGCGCGGGCAACGCCAACCGCCAGAGCTGGATGATGGGTGGTCTGGGACTGACGGCGGCAACGCCGGTGTTTTTCGATGTGGCCCTCATAGTGTTGATGCCGTTCATTAGGGGTCTGGCGCGGCAGGCCGGGCGTGTTCCGCTGTTCTTCGGGTTGCCCCTTTGCGCCGGCCTTGCCGCCGGTCATGCATTCATTCCGCCGACTCCTGGCCCAATTGCCATTGCCGAACTCATCGGCGCTGACCTTGGCTGGGTCATCCTGTTTGGCGCGATCATAGGCATGATCAGCGTCGCGGCGGCCGGGCCGGTCTTCGTTCAATTGCTTCAGCGGTGGAAGGCGCTGCCATCGGGGGTGGCGAGCGAGACGGCGGATGTTGCGCCGAGTGAGCCGCCACGTGTTTCATTCGCCGTTGCAGCCGGTCTCATTGCGCTTCCGCTTGCGCTTATTCTGGCTGGAACACTCGCGACGGCTCTCCTGCCTAAAAGCGTTGCAAGGGACATACTTGCCATTGTTGGGCATCCGTTTTCAGCGCTCATTGTCGCCAGCGGCTTTGTCTATCTTGTGCTTCGCCCTCGCACACCAGACGACTCGGCTCGAATGCAAACCGCACTTTCGCGCGCGTTTGAGCCCACTGGTGCGGTCATACTGGTCACCGGTGCAGGCGGTGCGTTCAAACAAGTCCTGGTCGACACGGGCGCCGGGGCGGACCTGGCCAATGCTGTGCTGGGGTTCGGGCTGACACCTGTGCTGGCCGGCTTCGCGCTGGCGCTCCTCGTGCGCGTGGCTCAGGGCAGCGCGACCGTCGCAATGATCACAGCGGCCGGCCTGGCCGCCCCCATCACCGCTGTCGCCGACCCGTCTGCGCCGCAACTCGGCTTGATCACCATTGCCATTGCAGCCGGTGCAACCGGGTTTTCCCATGTGAATGATTCCGGCTTCTGGCTGGTCAATCGTCTGTTTGGCCTCACCGAGGCGGAAACGCTCAGAACCTGGACTCTCTCAACAGGGATCATCGCCTTGACGGGGCTTGCAATGGCCTGCCTGCTATATCCTTTCGTGTAAGAGGCCCTGTGGTGATCAAACCCCCGGAACAGATTGGCGTTCGCAAGCTGGGAATGCTCGCCGGATATGGCGTCGGCGATTTCGGCCTGAATATCTACTGGAATTCCCTCTCAATCTGGCTGGTCTTCTGGTACACAGACGTGGTGGGTATCGCGCCAGAAACGGCGGGGCTCATTTTCCTGATCGGGATGATCTGGGATGCGTTTTCCGACCCGATTGTTGCGGGCGCATCTGAACGGGTGCGCAGCCGTTTCGGCACCTACCGACCGTTCCTGTTGTACGGCGGCCCAGTATTGGGGCTGGCAGCCATATTGCTGTTCTGGGTGCCTCCCCTGACCGGCAACGCATTGATCGTGGTGCTGATTGGCGTAGCGATCCTGTTTCGCACCGCCTACACGCTCGTGGCCATCCCCTATGCGGCCATGTCTTCCCGGTTGACCTATGACAGCGTGGTGCGAACCGAACTGTCAGGTATGCGCATGTTCTGCGCCTTTGGCGGTCTGTTACTTGTATCGCTTGTTTTCCCGCCTCTGGCGCGCTTGTTCAGCGGCGGCGAGACCTACACACCGCAAGGGTTTCAGGCGGTCATCGCAATCGGTTCAGTGGTTGCGGTGCTTGCCATCCTGGCCTGTTTCTTCATGACGCGCGAGCAACCGATCCCCACCAGTCACACGTCGAGGGCCGGACCGCCTGTCACCAGTCTCTGGCAGCGGTTTCGAACGAACCACGCATTGGCCTTGCTGCTTGTCATCATCTTTTTCCAGTCCGGCGCCAGCGCGGCGCTTATGATATCGATGGTCTATTTCATAGAAGCCAACAAGGAGACGTTCGCGGAGAAAGAAGTTGTCCTCACCGCTTTTGCGGTCGCCACCATGATCGGTGTGCCGATGTGGACCCTGTTTGCACGGTTTGCGGGAAAAAAGCGCTCCTGGTGCTTATCGTCCTTCGCCTTCGGGCTGACCGGTCTGCACATGCTGTTCTTTGGCCCTTCGATCTTCATGGGCATTCCTCTGCAGGTGGTGTTTTTTGGCCTGTGTCTCGGCGCGTTTGCCGTCCTGTTATGGTCTTTCATTCCCGACGCGGTTGAGTACGGACAGATCAAGTCAGGACATCGATCCGAAGGCGTGGTTTTTGGATCCGTTCTTGTGGTCCAGAAGGTCTCTGGCGGGGTCATGGGGGTGCTTGTCACGCAAGTCCTTGCCCAGATTGGGTACGACAGTGATCTCATCAGTCAGGGGTCAAGCGTCGGAAGCGGGCTTATCGTTTTTCTTTCGATTTGTCCGGCACTTATGCTGGGCCTTTCGACCATTCCGGTTTGTCTTTTGCCTTTAAACCGGCATATTCATTCTGACATCGTTGACATGCTATCAGGTCATACGAAAGACACGTCGCAAGGAGGCGAGCAATGGCAAAAATGATCGATGTTGCTCAACATGCGGGCGTATCCGTCAAAACGGTGTCCCGCGTCCTCAACAACGAGCCCCATGTCCAAGATGCACTGCGCCAAAGAGTGCGTGAGGCTGTTCGCGAACTCGGTTATGTGCCCAGTGCATCCGCAAGAAGCCTTCGCTCCCGGCGCAGCTACCAAATCAATATTGTCAGCCATTCACTGAATTCGAGCTTTGTCCATGCGATCCAGTTCGGCGCGCTCCACGCATGTCAGGATGCGGGCTATCGCATGTCAGTTTCTATGCTCGATCGAGACAAGGCCAAGGACGCCGACTTTCTGTCGAATTGGTGTGATGGTTTGATCAAGGATGGAAAACCCGATGGCGTCATTCTCGTGCCGCCATTGTCTGACGATATAGCAATCAATACCGCGATTTCATCAAAGGGGATCGCGATTGTCCGGATTGGCCCGAATGACATCAAAGATGGCAACGGAACCGTGCTGATTGATGACCGCGCCGCAGCCCGCGACGTGACCGAGCACCTGATCAAATTGGGGCACAGACGAA